>DAOTTL010000562.1:0-19444 GCA_034438135.1 Ktedonobacteraceae bacterium
TTATACAAGAAACTTCGGAGCGAATCTTTAGAGCATTTTACAGCATTACAATGCCAGGCAGCGGAACTTCTTCAAGATATGGGAGAATATGATCAGGCAATTCATCTTGCTCAAGAAGCAGAACTGTATGAACTCGCAGCTACATTTATCACAGCAGCAAGTAAATATATTTTGATGAAGGGACAGGTAGAGACACTTGCGCATTGGATTGATCAGTTGCCCACGGAGGTGACGAGACGCTATCCCTCCATTCTGGTTAGTCGCGCCAAAGTCTATCTTATCTCAGGTGAACATACCAAAGCATTTCCCTTGCTGCACGAAGCATCAAACGTCCTTGATCAGCAGCCAGAACTCGTCGATCCAGATGAGATGCCGCTTTTACGAGGTGAAATTGCCAACGCAGAGAGCAGGGTCTTATTTCAACTGGGCAATTATTCGCAGGCCCAGAAGTTGAGCCAATGGATTCTGCAACAATTACCTATTGATGAGGTTCCACTGCGGGCAGCAGCTCACCTGCGCCTGGGGGTTTGCGCCAACCTTTTGGGCAATTTTACCACTGGCATTACAGAATTACAAAAGGCATTACAACTCTGGGGACGAAAAACAGAGATTCTTGAAGCCGCCGATGTTCATAGTGCCCTCCTGAGCGCTTATAGCTTAACAGGAAATTTTACTCTGGCCGAATACCACCTCTCTCAGGCTGGACGTATTTTAGAGCATCTCAAAGATTCCTGGCATAAAGCTGATCATTTAATTCGCGCGGGACTATGCCGATGGAGAGAAGGCAAATTCGCGCTGGCGGAAGCAGCTTATCAGGAAGCGCTGGCCCTTGCCCGTGGCCCTATTCCTTGCCCACGTAGCGCAGCCTATGCTCTGGTCAATCTGAGCCAGCTCTATCAGGATCAGAATAGGTATACACAGGCCCTGGAAACCAGTGAAGAAGCTCTGGAAATCGCCCTCAAGCTCCAGAATGCATCCCTCCTCCATAGTGCCCTGCGAACAGTCGCCATCGCCTATCTCCTCGTAGACGATGTCCCAACCGCACTGCTGTTTGTTACTCGTATCCAGCAGTTTCTGGAGCAAGACGGGCATCAGGACAGTTATGATACGACACTTTTGAGATTGACGCAAGGAACTAGCCTCCTCTATCAAAAGGACTATGAACAGGCCTGTACTTTCCTGGTAGAGGCTGAAACCGCGCTAAACTCCATTGGTTTCAAAATTGAGCAACTACAAGCTATCTTGCGTGCTGCTGTCTGCTATATCTCTTTAAACCAGACCAAAAACGCTGCTCAGATGCTGCAAAAGAGCAGTACGATTATAACCAGCCACAACTATGAACATGTTTTCCTTCTGGAGTGTCAACGCCATCCAATCCTGGTAGAGTACATTCAGGCCTTGCCAGAGGTAGAGGTCTTGCAAGAATTTTTTCCGCGTGAGCAAAAGATCACCTCTCAGCTTCTTCCCCCCCCTTTGTCTGTAGTAACCTCTCCTACGATAGAAAATCAGCGTTCATTGAAAATCTACGCACTGGGAGAATCAACCCTCCTCCTAAATGAAGAACCTGTTACACGCTGGCGCATGCCTAAATCAATGGAGCTCTTCTTTTTACTCCTCAATAGAACAGCTCAACTGAGAAAGGAGCAGATCATTACTGCGCTCTGGCCTGACGAAGTCGATGACCAGATCAATCAAACCTGGCGGTCAACGCTCTATTATTTACGAAAAGTCATCGGTGAAACCTCGATCGTGAAAAAAGGAGGGAGATATGAACTCGATCTCTCTTCGACCTATGGCGAAAACTGCTGGTATGACGTCGATGTTTTTCTGACAAAGAAAAAACAAGCGCAACAGGCACTCCAGGAGGATGATAAAGAGAACGCATATGCAGCTTTTCTCACCATGACGCATCTCTATCGAGGAGATTATGTTCAATCGTTTTACAATGATTGGTGCATATTCCAGCGCGATGAATTGCGGAGAGATTATCTTGATGCAAGACACCAGCTGGCCTTGCTGGCCTGGCAACAAGAACAGTTTGAAGAAGCAGCGACACACTGGCAACATATGCTGGCTATTGATGACTGTATGGAGGAGGCCCATTACGGGCTGATGCGCAGCTATATACGTCGGAATAAGCGGGGGCTGGCACTGCGACAATACCAACGCTGCGTCACTGTCTTACAAGATGAACTCGGCGTGGCACCAGGGAAAGTTATTCAACATCTCTATCAACAAATGATTGCATCTCATTGAACACTTACATCCCTCCTCTTGCAAAGAAGAAATAGATGAGCCTGTAAACTCTCAGAGAGTTTACAGGCTCATCTATTTCTTCTCCTACCTATTTAAAAAAGAAAGGGCCAGGGTTCCCCGCTTTTTGTGTGAAGAATCGATAATCTCAACGACCCTTCCTCACTTCTGGAAGGGAGTAAGGATGTGCGGATCGCATATGCACACATAGCTGAATGAAGGCTCCAGCTTGATTGTTTACTAAATGTCCTCATTGCTTTTAGCTCATTCCTTTGCTGCTTTTCTATGCTCTATCTCTTAACTACGTTGGCTCTTACTTGTATAATAGTACGTATTTTGTCGTTAACAGACTATCAGCAGAGTGTTCGCAGCTTAACAATAACAAGAAGCACACCAGGTATAAGTTTCAGGGACTTTTCGCGAGCAGCAAGCCTATTCCTGTAAGCAGGCCACTCCACTCCATTTAAAGAAGAGCAATTGAACTGTCTGGTGGGACATCAGCCCCACCAGACAGTTCAATTGCTCTTCTTATGAAGATGTGGTGGCTGAACCGCCAGAAACAGAAGTTGTCTGCATAAGTGCTCACAGAGTGCTGACAACATGCTAACTTCTTGGGAACAACTAATGCATATTTTTATCACTAGATACTAAATATCATCAAATGTCTTTCGCTCGTTTAGGGGAGCGATCAAGATATGACAGTTTCTCAATACAGGGTAGGCTGCTGTTTTCGTTAACAGGGGACTGTGGTTATCAAAGAAAGACTGAAAGACCGCGAGAAACGCAGAGCAGGCTTGACACGATGTTTGAATACCTAAAGACACAGAAAGTCGAGGGAAAAGGTGGCGCACAATCAATACGATGATCCGAAATACGATACGGCGCTGGCCCTTATTGGTATGTCAGGACGCTTTCCTGGTGCCAATTCTGTTGAGCAGTTGTGGGAGAATATCACGGGAGGACTGCGCTCAATCCATCTTTTTACAGATGAGGAGTTGTTAGAGGCAGGTGAATCTCCTGAAAACTTGAAAAACCCCATCTATGTGAAGGCAGGCTCTATCCTGGAAGGGGTTGAACTTTTTGATGCATCCTTCTTCGGTTTTACGCCGCGAGAAATTGAAATCATGGATCCCCAGCAACGTTTGTTCCTGGAATGCTCGTGGGAAGCACTAGAAGCAACCAGCTACCTGACAGGAAAATATAGCGGCATGGTTGGTGTCTTCGGCGGATCTGCGATGAGTTCCTATCTCCTGAATAGCGTCTTTAACGCTCCTGATGCAGCAAGTACTGTCTCACCATTTCTGGCCTCGCTAGGCAACGACAAAGATTCACTGGCTCCTCGCATTTCATACAAGCTCAATCTTAAAGGCCCAAGTGTGACTGTGCAAACCTATTGTTCGACATCTCTGGTAGCTGTCCATCTCGCCTGCCAAAGCCTGATTAACTATGAGTGTGATATGGCCCTGGCCGGAGGAGCCGCGATCAGTATTCCCCAGGAACGTGGATACGTCTATGAGGAAGGCAGTATTCTTTCTCCCGATGGGTATTGTCGAACCTTTGACGCCAGAGCTCAGGGCAGCGTTCTGACTAACGGCGTAGGCGTTGTGGTGATCAAACGCTTGCGAGAAGCCCTTGAGGATAAAGATTCTATTTATGCGATTATTCGCGGGTCCGCAACAAATAATGATGGCTCTCAACGCGTCAGCTTTACTGCTCCAGGACTGGATGGACAATCCGGGGTGATCGCGGAAGCGATAGGGAGTGCTGGCGTAGAGCCGAAAAGTATCTCCTATATTGAAGCACATGGGACCGCAACTGAGCTGGGCGATGCGGTCGAAGTTGCCGCTCTGAGCAAAGCCTTTCGCACGAATACCCAACAGCAAGGTTTCTGCGCCATTGGCTCGATCAAACCAAACATTGGACATCTGGACCGGGCTTCGGGCGTAACCGGCCTGATCAAGACGGCGATGGCTCTTCATCATCGCCAGATTCCTCCTAGCCTCAATTACGAAACCCCGAATCCCAATCTGGACCTGGAGAGCAGTCCGTTCTTTGTGAATACCGTTCTCACTCCCTGGCCTGACACGGTACTACCACGCAGAGCCGGTGTCAACTCCTTCGGAGTGGGCGGCTCTAACGCGCATGTCGTGCTTGAAGAAGCTCCCGAACGTGAACCAGGCAGTGCTTCACGGTCCTGGCAAACGATCCTTCTTTCCGCTAAAACAGAAACCGCGCTCGCACAGGCCAGCAGTAATCTGGCAACCTATCTCAAAGAGCATCCCACGGTGGCACTGGCGGATATTGCCTCTACCCTCCAGGAAGGGCGTACCGTTTTTAACCATCGACGCGCCATTATCTGTCAGGACCATGAGAGCGCCCTTCAGGCCATGGAGGACCCGGCTTCCACACGAGCCATCACTTTACACGATGCACGGAGAGATCGCGAAGTTGCTTTTCTCTTTCCTGGTGTGGGTGAGCAGTATATCGGCATGGCTCATGATCTCTATACAGATGAACCACGCTTCCGTGAGACGGTAGATCAATGTTGTCACTTCTTAAAGCTTCATCACAATCTCGATCTGCATACACTCCTAAGTTCTGAACGGACTGAATCTGTTGGACTCTCTGCAAAAATGGATTTTCGCGCCATGCTGCAGCAAAGAGAACAACCAGGGTCCCAGGAGACCGATCAACTCAGGCAGACAGCTATTGCCCAGCCCGCCGTCTTTGTGGTCGAATACGCGCTGGCGCAAGTGCTTATGGAATGGGGCATTCGCCCTCACGCTATGTTGGGATACAGCCTGGGCGAATATGTAGCAGCCTGCCTAGCCGGGGTGCTCTCCCTGGAAGATGCCCTGACCCTTGTGGCCTGCCGGGCGCAAATGATTGCTGAACAGCCTGAAGGCGTGATGCTGGTAATCGCCTTGCCAGAAGAAGCAGTACGCCCGTATCTCACCAGTCAAATCAGTCTGGCAATTGTCAATGGTCCAAACGCTTCCGTACTCGCGGGTCCAGCTCACGCTATCGAGCAACTGGAGTCGCAGTTAGAGGAGCAGGAAATTACCTATCGACGAGTAGAAACAACCCACGCGTTCCACTCAACGATGCTCAATGCTGTCCGCGAACCACTGATCAAGTTGCTGAGGACCATCAAACTGAACAAGCCACAGATCCCCTACATCTCGAATGTTACGGGCACGTGGATTACTGATGAACAGGCCATGGACCCGACCTACTGGGCACAGCATATGTGCCAGACGGTCTATTTTGCTCAAGGCATAGAGCTACTCCTCCAAAAACCTGAACGTGCCATCCTGGAAGTAGGCATGGGACAATCGCTCTCGTCGTTCGTGAAACAACATCCAGCCAGTTCTCGTGAACACTGGCATCTGATCCTCTCAGTCCTACCAGCCCTGAATGATCGTCAACCCGACTATGCCTATTTGCTCACCACGCTGAGCAGATTATGGCTCGCGGGTGTCAACATCGACTGGCAGGGTTTTTATGAGCATGAGGAGCGTCTGAAGGTTGTTCTGCCGACCTATCCTTTTGAGCGCAGACGCTATTGGATTGGACCAGAACGGCATCAACCAACGCGTATCTATACGGGAAATTCGGCGGATAGTTGGGATGAGGGCGAACCACCGCGCTTACATGATATCGCTGACTGGCACTACTTACCAACGTGGAAAAAGTCTGTGCCTAGCCTGGCAGATGAGGCTTCAAATATATACCTGACGACTGGCACACACTGGCTCATTTTCATGGATGATCATGGCCTTGGTGCTAACATCGCCCAGAGCTTACAGGTGCAAGGGCAGCAGGTGATTAACGTCATACCCGGCGACGAGTTTATCAAGCTTGCGAACAATGTGTACAGCATCCATCCAGATAAATACGATGATTACGAACGCCTCCTGGCAGAGCTACGAGATCAGGGACTGGCACCTGATAAGATAGTGCATTGTTGGACGCTTACCTCTGAACCATCACAGACAATGAGCCAGGAAATTGTCGATCAGATGCTGGAGCGAGGGTTTTATAGTCTGCTCAATCTAATCAAGTCTCTGGGAACCCTCGGTCTGGATACCAGTGATATTAGTATCATCACAAACTATCTACAGAACATCTCTGGCAACGAAATCGTGTGTCCAGAAAAAGCCCTGATCACCGGTTACAGCCTGGTCGTGCCACAAGAGTTTGTCTCACTACGCGTAAGAAGTATCGACATTGTGCTACAAGATACGCTCCAAAAAGGGAAAAGCTCGTTTCATCTGCTGATGGAAGAATTGTCAACTCCACCGGCAAACCCGATTATTGCCTTTCGCGGCAATAGCCGTTGGGAGCAGGCATTTGAGCAAACACCACTGGATCTCAAGGACATCTCACATCCCGATATGCCTTTCCGGGAAGAGGGCGTCTACCTCGTCACAGGAGGTATGGGAGGAATCGATCTGGGAATGGCTGAACGTATTGCCCGCATTGTTCCTCGCGCCAGAATAGTGCTGGTGGGACGTTCGGGCATGCCCGAGCGCGAAGAATGGACTGCCTTGCGTGAAACTCACGATGAGACTGACACTCATCTGGGAAGACAACTCCATACCATCCGCCACATGGAAGAAGAGCTAGGCGCTCACGTTCTGCCAATCAAAGCGGATGTCACCGATGAAGAGCAGATGCGCGGGGTCATTGAGCAAACCCTGGCTACCTTTGGACGGTTAAACGGAGTTGTCCATGCTGCCGGTGTACCAGGTGTCGGAATGATGCAATTAAAAACGCGTGAGCACATCGAGGGCGTTTTCGCTCCCAAGGTACGCGGAACAGTGATCCTAGATCATGTCCTGGCAGATGTACCGATAGACTTTCTCGTCCTTTTCTCTTCGATCACTTCGGCCATAGGAGGTGGACCGGGGCAGGTGGACTATTGTTCGGCGGGCGCATTTATGGATGTCTACGCCCAACGCAACTCTAACCGCACCGATCGTAAAACAATCTCGGTTAACTGGGGCGAGTGGTTGTGGAACGCCTGGGAAGCGGGACTTGAAGGCTATGACAAGGATACTCAGGAACGCTTCAAAGCCCATCGCAAACGCTATGGCATTACCTTTGAGGAAGGGAGTGAAGCGCTTCTCCGCTCGCTAGGCCAGCAGATTCCACAAATATATGTTTCGGCCCAGGAATTCCAGCAGGTCCTCAGAAATTCAAGGATGTTTACCGCCGCAGCAATTCTCGCGGAGGCAGAAAGAAAATGGAAAAGCCAGCAGAAGCATCCACGACCAGCACTGGCCAGTTCCTACGTTGTTCCTCGCAATGAAACGGAACAAACGATCGCCTCTCTCTGGGAAATGTTACTGGGCATTGAGCCTGTTGGTATCTATGATAACTTCTTTGAACTGGGAGGCAACTCGTTGCTAGGCATTGACCTCATGGCTCGGATGAGAAAGGAACTCCAACTGCAAACGCTCCCAAGCTACGTGCTTTATGAAGCTCCTACGGTCAGTACCCTGGCTGAGTATGTCGAGAAAAGCAAGTCCTCCTCTGAATCTGAAGATAAATGGGACGAGCGCAGTGCCAGACGTAGAGAAAGTCTTCAGCAACGCATTCATGCAGAGGGTTAGATCGAACCTATGAGCAGCAAAGAAGGGCGACGATGAACAATTCACTTTATTCTTCTGAATATAGTACAGCACTGGCGATTGTAGGTATGGCCGGACGATTTCCAGGGGCCAGCTCTCTTGAGCAATTCTGGCAAAATATTGCCAGTAAGGTGAGTTCGGTTCGGCACTATACTGATGAAGAACTCCTGGCAGCAGGCGTGAAACCGGAAGATCTACAACAGCCAAATTACGTCAAAGCAGGTGCGGTCTTAGAGAATATTGAGTACTTCGATACGTCCTTCTTTGGGTTCAGTCCCCGCGAGGCTGAACTCCTGGACCCGGAGTTTCGCATTTTTCTGGAATGCGTCTGGGAGGTTCTGGAAATGGCTGGCTACGATCTGACAACGTTCGAGGGTTTAATCGGTGCCTTTGCCGGTGCCGGTTACAAAAATTATCAACTGCACCACATCAACAAAACGCCTGGTCTGCAAGAGGAGATCAGCGAATTTCAGATGAGCCTTGGACAGGAAACCGATGTCCTGGCCACGATGATTTCGTATAAGCTCAATCTAAAAGGACCACGCGTATCAGTGCAGTCTTTCTGCTCAACCTCTCTCGTGGCGGTCCATCTGGCCTGTCAAAGTTTACTCAACTACGAATGCGATATGGCCATAGCTGGAGGAGTTGCGCTGAATTCGCTCCAGATGAAGGGCTATTTTTACGAAGAAGGGAGAATTGTTTCACCTGATGGACTCTGCCGACCCTTCGATGCCAGAACACAGGGGAGTGTCCTGAGTAATGGCGCTGCCGTTGTCGGACTGAAACGGTTGCGGGACGCGCTCAAAGATGGTGATCAGATCCATGCCATCATTCGCGGTTCAGCGATGAATAATGATGGCAACCAGCGCGTGAGCTATACGGCCCCTGGACTGGATGGACAGGCATCCGTGATTGCCAGCGCCATGAGCTATGCAGGCGTTCACCCTGAGACGATTTCGTATATCGAGGCCAATGGCACAGGCACCAGATTGGGAGATGCCATAGAACTGGCGGCCCTGATCAAGTCATTTTCTGGCAAAACCCGCCAGGAACGCTTCTGTGCCATTGGCTCATTGAAACCAAATATTGGACATCTGGATCGCGCCTCAGGGGTTGCTGGTCTAATTAAAACAACCCTGGCTTTGAGCCATCAGCAGTTGCCGCCACAACTTTACTATGAACAGCCCAATCCAGAGGTAGATTTGAGGCATAGTCCTTTTTATGTCAACACAAACCTGGCCCCCTGGCCACGCAAGCAAACGCCACGCAGGGCAGGCATCAATTCCTTCGGCCTGGGAGGAACCAATGTCCATATGGTGCTTGAAGAAGCGCCAGAACGAGAACCCGGCAGTCCCTCACGCACCTGGCAGCTCCTCCCACTCTCGGCCAGATCCGCCGAGGCATTACAACAGGCAAGAAGTAATCTGGCAACTCAACTCAAAGCTCATCCTGAGCAAGCACTTGCCGACATTGCCTATACCTTACAGGTGGGACGCAGTGCCTTCAGCCATCGTCAATTTGTTGTCGCGCAAACGACTGAAGAGGCAGGTACACTTCTGGAGCAGCCGCCAGTTTTTTCCAGCAATCAAGAGCATCGAGACTCTAAAGTCGCGTTCTACTTCCCTGGGATCGGCAAACATTCACTGACTCTTGCTCAAAACCTGTACCGCCAGGAGCCACATTTTCGAGAAATAGTTGTCAAATGTTGTCAATTTTTACAGACCCATCTGCATCTGGATCTTCAAAAGCTGTTCACTCCAGAACTAGAAACGCACGGCGCATCGGCAACCCCCCCTGAGACGCGACGAGAGCATGCTCAGGATAGTGACCGGAGTCAGCTTGAACAACCTGAAATGATGCAGCCAGCCATTTTTATAATCGAATATGCCCTGGCCCACCTGTTAATGGAATGGCACATTCATCCTCAAGCGCTGTACGGTTCTGGTTCCAGTGAGTATGTAGCGGCCTGTCTGGCTGGCGTACTCTCACTGGAAGATGCCCTGACTATCGTGGCACGTTCAGCCCGGTTGAAGGCTAAACAGGAAGATGCCAGCACATCTTTACGCAGTCTGTTGCATAGCATCACATGGCAAGAACCACTCATACCATATATATCCAATGTCACTGGCACCTGGATAACAAAAGAGCAGGCCACCCGAGCCGATTACTGGACTCAGCAAATGCAGCATCAACCAGGAGACCCCGGGCAGGCCGTAGAACTCCTGTTACAAGTATCAGTACGTGTAGTGCTAGCGGTGGGAACGGACGCTGTATCTGAACAACCATCTCGGATGCTCCCTCTGACAGCGCAAAGGTACGATCAGGGAGATCTGTTACAGACGCTCGGACGCCTGTGGCTGGCTGGCGTGACGATTGATTGGAAACGTCTTTTCGCAGGTGAGCATCGTCTGCGTGTGGCGCTTCCCACGTATCCATTTGAACGCCACCGCTGCTGGATAGACGATCCTGCTAATCTCAATGTGATCCGCCAGAGGAAAAAACTGGATGATCTGGCAGACTGGTTTTATGTGCCGTACTGGGAACCAGCTATGCCGCCAGCGTTCCCACGTCAGATGCCACATCAGCACACAGACAATCACATCCTGGTCTTCATTGATTCATCCGGTATAGGCACTCAGGTAGCACGGCGCTTAAAGCAAGAAGGCTGTCCCGTGGTTTTAGTGGAAGCAGGAGAAGCATTTGCACAACGAGGCGACAACCATTTCGCACTCAGACCAGGTACAGGCACCGATTATATCGCCTTACTCAAAGAATTGAGCAGCCACGGTCAGGTTCCTAAACACATTCTCCATTGCTGGAACCTGACAAAAGATACTGATGTTCCAGCGTTGCCTGCCGATTACCTCGATCCTCAACGGCAGATAGGCTTTGCCAGTCTGCTCTGCCTTGTTAAAGCCATCGGGACAGAACTCCCTGAGACAAAAATCCAACTGACAGTGCTCTCGAACCATGTCCAGGCAGTCACTGGCGAAGAATCTCTGCATCCTGAGAAAGCTCCCATACTCGGACTATGCAAGGTCATTGCGCAAGAATATCCCCATCTCACCTGCCAGAGTATTGATTTGGCCGACCTGGACGTGACCAGTTGGTCCGGTCACCGCTGCATCGAAAATCTTGCCGCTGAATGTCTGGTTGCTCCGACTGACCTCAGCGTAACCTACCGAGGGTACACGCGCTGGGCGCAGAAATATTCACCTATACGGCTAGAAGACAGTGAAAACTCGCCGCTACGCTTCCGCCGTAGAGGAGTGTATCTCATTATCGGTGGACTGGGAGAAGTTGGCCTGCTGCTGGCTGAACATCTGGCAGCCAGGGAACAGGCCCGCATTGTCCTGCTGGATGAAACCTCTTTTCCACCCGACCACCAGTGGTCTACCTGGTCGCTGAATCATCCACAGGACACGCAAGTACGCCAGACGATTCAGCGTCTCCAGGCCCTTGAGGCATTGGGAGCAGAGGTTTGGGTTCTGCAAGCAAACCTTGCCGATACCATCCAGATGCAGCAAGTCATTGCACAGATTTATCACCGCTTTGAAAAACTGCATGGAGTTATCCATCTCGCAGGAAGTTCTGAACTTCAGGCTATTCAGGACATGGACCAGGTACAGTATGAGACCCATTTTCGACCCAAGCTCGCTGGCCTCTATGTTCTTGAACAGGCCTTACAGGATACCTCACTCGACTTTTGTCTCCTGTTCTCTTCGCTAACGGCTATCTTAGGAGGAGTAGGATGCACGATAGAGGCCGCGATCAGCACATTCACAGATACCTTTGTGCTCAAAAAGAGTCAAACATCATCGACGCCCTGGATAAGCGTCAACTGGGACCTCTGGCGCACCAGAGAGAACGCACAAAAGTTTTCTGGTACAGCGGTTGCCACGTATATGATGTCGCCTGAAGAAGCCCTGGAGGCCCTCTCGCGAATCGTCGCCAGCCAGTGGATACGCATGATTAACTCAACGGGCGATTTATCCAAACGCCTCAAGCAGCTAGAGCAAACATCAAGCGAAAGCGCATATCATACGAAACCGGTTATGGCGGATGGTATAAGGTCGGGAGTCTCAACAGAATATGTTGCCCCTGGAAGCCCTGTTGAGCAGAAAATTGTTGAGATGTGGCAACGGCTCCTGGGTTTCAAACAGATAGGTATTCACGATAATTTCTTTGAACTCCATGGACATTCGCTACTCGCCATGCAACTGCTCTCGCGCTTACGCCAGATCTTCCAGGTAAATATTCCTCTGGCAAAACTTTTTGAAAGTCCTACCGTCGCCGAACTGGCTGAAGTAGTCGAGTCGCTACTGCTCGAAGAAATTGAAAAATTAGGGGAAGAAGAGGCGCAGATGCTTATCTAAGCCTCGCACTTACATCCTTGTCCGAGCATGTCTTTTGTATTGCCTCTGTCCAAATGAAAAGGACAGAGCAAAGGAGGAGAATTATGGATATTCATACAGTGGGAGTCATTGGCGCGGGTGTCATGGGCGTTGGCGTGGCCCAAAACCTGGCTCTAACAGGGCATAAAGTCATTCTAATTGATATTTCCGCAGGCATTCTTGAGCACGCAAAAGAAGAGATCCTTAGAAATATGCGCATGCAGCGTATGTTCGACAAAAAGCGGTATCAGGAACGCACAGAAGATACGCTCAAGCTCATCACGTTCACACAGGACTATAGTTTTTTGATGGATGTCGATTTCGTGATCGAGAATGCGACCGAAAAATGGGATATCAAGAAGAAGATTTACGAGCAAATTGATCATCTTTGCCCACAGGATATCATTTTTGCAGTCAATACTTCAGCCATCTCTATTACCCGCGTCGGCTCCGTTACACGGCGTCCCGAGCGAGTCATCGGCACACATTTTATGAATCCAGTGCCACTGAAGAACACAGTCGAAGTTATTCGCGGATATCACACCTCTGAAGAAACCATCGCGATAACCCGAGAGTTGCTGGCTAGCATGGGCAAAGAAGGTATTGTCGTCAACGATATGCCAGGCTTCGTCTCCAATCGTGTGCTGATGCTGACAGTCAATGAAGCTATCTATCTCGTCCAGGATCAGGTTGCTACGGCTGAAGAGGTGGATCGCATCTTCAAATCGTGTTTTGGTCATCCGATGGGACCGCTGGAAACTGCCGACCTGATCGGCCTGGATACCATTCTCTATTCCGTCGATGTGCTATACGAAAGCTACAACGACAGTAAGTATCGTCCCTGCCCATTGCTGAAAAAGATGGTAGATGCCGGTCTGTATGGCCGCAAAAGTGGTCAGGGCTTTTATACATACAAGTGATCATCCCTGCCGGGCTTACTGCCAGGGAAGTCAAAGTGAAGGAGCAATCAAACAATGGAAACCTCTATCCAGACAACTATCAGAAGCTTTTTAACCCGTTTCTTCGGAGACAGCGCACTGGCAGACGATCAGGACATTTTTGCCCTGGGCTTTGTCAATTCCCTGTTTGCCATGCAGCTTGTCCTTTTTATCGAAAAAGAGTTTGGCATGACCATTGAAGATGAAGAACTGGATATCGACAATTTTCGCACCCTGAATGCCATCGCGTCTCTCGTCGAGCGCAAAGTAGCCGCTACCGCTGACTTCTAGCGGGGGTACACGCAGCAGGGGAGATCAAATGGAAATCGAGCTAAATTCCCAACAAAAACAGGATCAAGTTGCGTTCCGAACCTTTGTGCAGGAGGCAATCGTTCCCGCAGCAAACAGGTACGATCAAGAGGAGATCACACCTCCCGATCTCATCAGAAAAGTCGCACGCATGGGTTATTTGGGTGCTCTGGTTCCACGCGAGTATGGCGGAAGCGAGATGGATATGATCACCTTTGGTCTGCTGGCGGAGGAGTTTGGTCGGGGCTGCTCGTCGATCCGCAGCTTACTCACAGTTCATAGCATGGTTGTGCACGCGATCCTGCGTTGGGGCACTAGTCAACTCAAGGCATCATGGCTCCCCAGACTGGCAACGGGGGAAGTCATCGGCGCGTTTGGGCTGAGCGAACCCAACGTTGGCAGCGATGCTCAGAGCATCGAAACCACAGCTACCCTGTGCGGGGACGAGTATATCTTGCAGGGCACAAAAAAATGGACGACGTATGGACAAATAGCCGATCTCTACCTGATCTTTGCTCGCTATGAGGACCGCGTCTCCGCTTTTCTGGTAGAAAGAAACACGCCCGGCCTGGCGGTCAAACCACTGCACGGGATCTTAGGAACCCGTGCTTCAATGATGGCTGAAATCCATCTGCAAGCCTGCCGTGTTCCGAAAAGCAATCTGGTGGGAGGGCGAGGATTTGGACTCGCAGCAGTTGGCACTTCGGCCTTAGATATTGGCCGCTACACTGTGGCCTGGGGCTGTGTTGGTATCATTCAGGCCTGCCTTGACGCTTCCCTGGACTATACCAGTCAGCGTGTCCAGTTCGGCGTCTACCTCAAGGAACACCAGCTTATCCAGCAAATGATTACGAATATGCTGGCAAATGGACAGGCTGCTCGCCTGCTGTGCCTCCAGGCGGGCTATCTGAAGGAGATTGGTGATCCTACTACGGTTATGGCAACCTGGACCGCAAAATATTTTTCATCTACTGCCGCCAGCAATGCAGCGCGTGATGCGGTACAAATTCACGGCGCGAACGGTTGTAGTCAAGAATACGATGTTCAGCGCTACTTGAGAGATACTGTCGTTATGGAAATTATCGAGGGCAGTACGCAGATCCAGCAAATCACCTTAGCAAAATATGCTTTTCAGACATATCACTCGCGGAGCGAACAACGCGAGATGCTGAAAACAAGAAAGTAAAGGAAGAAAGTTGTGATTGAGCAAAGTGGCTTCCGGGCAAGTGAACACATCAAGCCAAAGACTATTAAGTGTGTTGTCTGGGATTTAGACAATACGCTCTGGAGTGGTGTTCTCCTGGAAGACGATCAGGTTGCCTTGCAAAAGGATATCGTCAAGACCATCAAGCTTCTGGACAGCCGAGGGATCTTGCATTCGATTGCCAGCAAAAATGATTATGCGACCGCAATGGCAATGCTTCAACAACTCGGTGTGAGTGAGTATTTTCTCTATCCACAGATAAACTGGAACTCGAAGGCGTCTTCCATCCGTGAAATCGCGCAAGCACTCAATATTGGCAGCGATACGCTGGCCTTTGTTGATGATCAAGCCTTTGAACGCGATGAAGTAGCCTTTGAACTCCCCGAAGTTCTGTGTATCGATGCTCTGGAGGCCTCGCAAATCGCCAGCAGACCCGAGTTGAATCCACGCTTTATTACCGAGGACTCCGCTAAACGGCGCTTGATGTACCTCGCGGACATAGAACGCAACAGGGCCGAAAAAGCCTTTGTGGGTCCCGATGAAAAATTCTTAGCCACGCTGGATCTGGTCTTTACCATTCAACTCGCGAGCGAGGATGATTTACGACGCGCGGAAGAGTTAACGGTGCGGACACACCAGTTGAACTCGACCGGCTATACCTATACCTATGATGAATTGAACGCCTTTCGAACATCCAATACTCACAAGCTCTTTATCGCAGGACTGGATGACCGGTACGGATCCTATGGAAAAATTGGCCTGGCTCTCGTCGAATGCCAACCTGAGATCTGGACAATCAAGCTACTGCTGATGTCTTGCCGGGTCATGTCACGCGGCGTTGGCACCATCATGGTCAACGCCATTATGTCCCAGGCCAGAGAACAACGGGTACGCTTGCAGGCCGAGTTTGTCAGTACCAACCGCAACCGTATGATGCTGGTAACCTATCGCTTTGGCGGATTTAAAGAGATCAGGCAAGACGGAAACGTTCTGGTGTTTGAAAATGATCTCAGCAATCTTCAAGCCTTCCCCGCGTATGTCACAGTTCTACTAGAAACAGAAGCGAGAACGGAGAATAGATCAGAAACAATGAACAATGTAGAATCGCATCCCATAGTTGAAACGCAGGAGCAGACACGATGAGCAAGGTGGAATCGCATCCCATAGTTGAAACGCAAGACTCACCCACGCTGGCAGGCTCACAGGAGCGTCCTGCTATCGAACTCAATGGCTTGAGTAAAAAGTACCGTATTCGCAGAACAGGCAGATGGGTCACAGCGGTCGAACATATCAACCTCAACGTGCCACGAGGACAGGTCTTTGGTTTTCTTGGTACTAACGGTGCGGGTAAAACCACGACGATCAAAATGATCTGTGGACTGATCACGCCCGATACAGGCAATGTCTTTGTAAACGGCTATGACGTACTCCATCAACGCAAGGAAGCCATGACACAGATTGGAGCCGTTCTGGAAGGGACCCGCAATATTTATTGGCGACTTTCTGCCCTGGAAAATGTCATGTACTTTGGGCGACTGAAAAACTTTACCGGCCCAAAGCTCAAAGCAGAGGCTGAAAGATTATTGGAAGAGCTAGGTCTGTGGGAACGCAGAAACGACCGGATACGCACATTCTCGCGCGGCATGCAACAAAAAGTCGCCATTGCCTGTGCTCTGATTGCCGATCCTCCTATTGTTTTGCTGGATGAGCCAACCCTGGGACTCGACATTCAAGCGGCTGTGACTGTCAAACGCTGGATCAAGCAACTGGCGCAAGAGCAACAGAAGACCATCGTCCTGACAACTCACCAGTTGGATATGGCCGAACAACTCTGTGATCGTGTCGCGATTATCCGCAAAGGAGAACTACTGACAGATAAACCTCTGATTGATCTCCTCTCCTTCCATAAAGAAAACTATCAGATTCGCCTCAAAGGCCTTGTAGAGAGTCAATGCATAGCCATGCTTGCTGGCATGTCCTGCACATATGAGCACGATGAGACGGTCCTCACTGGCACGTTCGACAATCAAGGAACCCTCTATGCTCTGCTCAATCAGTTGAGCACCCTGGGCGTAGCCTTGCGCTCAGTTGTTCCAGTTGAACCCAACCTGGAAGAAGTCTTCATCAATCTGATCACTCAGCATGAAAAGCAAGGAGAAAGCCATGAACTTTACGCTCATCCTTTACAATGAGGCACGCAAACGCTCTTTAATCATGTGGGATTACAAGTCGAACGTGTTCATCCAAATTTTTATGATGATCCTGATCTTCATCGGCGCAACCTTTCTGGTTGGCGGTGGACAGTTTCGTCCAACTCAAATTGCTTCGATCCTCTTAGGGTATATTTTGTGGTACTACGCCCGCATGGTCGTGACAAGTATCAGTTCACAAATGGTGGGAGAGGCTCAAATTGGGACCTTAGAGCAAATCTATATGAGTCCTTTCCCCCCACCCGTGATTTTGCTGGCACGTTTGCTCGTTCTTCTCTCATCCACAACCTTTATTGTGATTATTCCGACGCTGCTATTGGCAGCGCCTCTGGGACTACGTTTCCCTTTTCGCTGGGAAGGTCTGGTCATTTTCGCGATAACGCTGGTGGGTCTTTTCGGTCTCGCGCTGGTCCTCGCTGGAGCTGCACTGGTTTTTAAACAGATTGGAACTGTGGCGGATCTGCTCCAGAATGTACTCTTATTCTTGACCGGATCACTACTTCCGATCGATCATTTTCCTGGCTGGCTGTTCATTTTCGCTCAATTTCTCCCGATCACTCAGGGTATCGCACTTGTGCGCAATGTGGTCCTGAATGGACAGTCTCTGGGAGCCGCCTGGAATAACGGCAGCCTCTTCTGGCTGATGGTTAACTCGTCAGTGTATCTCGTTCTAGGCTGGCTCACATATCTTGTCTGTGAAAGAAAAGCCAAGCTCAAAGGTTCCCTGGGCCAATACTAACGAAAGGGATAGCTGCATGTCTCTCGATTTTCCAGCGAAACAAGGAGTGAAACTCTCATGAGCGACCTACTGACTTTCAGCCCCTGGGTAAAACTCAACTCCCAGAAGCGTGGCCGGGTGCGCCTCTTCTGTTTTCCATACGCCGGGGGAGGTTCCTCCGCATATGCCACATGGACAAGTGCAATCTCGCCAGATATAGAGCTTTGTCCAGTGCAGCTTCCTGGAAGAGAGGAGCGCTTTAGCGACACGCCCTTTACGCGCTTAGACGCCCTGATTGAGGAGGTAGCAGGGGCATTGATGCCCTATATAGACGTTCCTTTTGCCTTCTATGGCCATAGCCTGGGGGCGCTGATCGGCTTTGAGCTGACCCGATGTCTGCGACGGAAAAATGCACCGCTGCCAATCCATCTCTTCGTGTCGGGATGTCCTGCGCCCCAGTTTCCCGTGATAGATCCGCCCATTCATCAGCTATCCGAGACAGATTTTATCCAGGCGCTGCGCAGCTTGAACGGCACACCGGATGCGGTGCTGCAAAATGCTGATCTTATGCGTGTGCTCTCGCCTCTCCTGCGGGCTGACTTCGCTCTTTGCGAAACATATACCTATAGGAGCGAAGAACCTCTGGCTATACCCATATCCGCCTATGGAGGTCTGGAAGACCTGAGAGCACCGCGTGAGTCTGTGGAAGCATGGAAGGTACAAACAAACAACACATTTATCATGCGTATGTACTCTGGCGATCATTTTTTCCTGCACACCAAAAGAAAAGTTCTCTTACAGGGCGTCCGTCAGGATCTAACCTTCGTATGAGAAATGTTCAACTTGAGCGTCGCTTGTTTCTCGCCCTGAAATCCTCTGTTGTACAGCAGAGAGAACCGTTACGTATCTCTGGCATAGTACTCAGCAGAGCTAGAGTATTTTTGCCAGTTGAGAAAGGTTTCTGACATGATCAGTACTCAAACATCCGCTGCTTTAGAGATGGATACTCTCATAGATCGTATGCATAAACGTGCCATAGAGCACCCTGAGCAGATCGCGTGTACCTTCCTGAACTATAATGACACAGGCAACGAGAGCCTGACTTATGGGGAATTGGATCTCTACGCGCAATCTATCAGTCTACATTTGCAGGCCATAGGAGCAAGAGGAAAACCGATTTTACTCCTTTTTCCGTCAGGTTTAGCCTACATCCTGGCGTACTTCGGTTGCCTCTATGCCGGTGCCATTGCCGTTCCAGCCTATCTTCCGCACTCCGCACGCGATCTACCGCGCATTCAGGCGATTATAGCTGATTCTCAGACTGAGATTGTGCTGACCACGAACGATGAGTATCTAAAAGCGGCCCCCTGGATCAAAAGTGTTCCCGAACTGGTCCATCTGACCTGGATAACGACCGATGACCTCGTCAGCCGTTCTATGGCTGAGCCGTGGCAAGGGAGCACCATTGACAGAAGCATGCTCGCATTTTTACAATATACCTCCGGCTCTACTACAACTCCCAAAGGAGTTATGGTCAGTCATGGCAACCTTATGCACAACATAGCAGCGATTCATGACCGCTGGAAAGCAGATGAAGAAGCTCAACCAGTGGGCGTTTCCTGGTTGCCTCTGTTTCATGATATGGGCTTAATTATGGGCATCCTCGCACCATTTTACGGCGGATACCCGGTGTACTTGATGTCACCGATAGATTTTTTGCAGCGGCCATTGCGCTGGTTACAAGCTATCTCAGACTACCGGGGAACATTCAGTTACGCGCCC
>DAOTTL010000563.1:0-6553 GCA_034438135.1 Ktedonobacteraceae bacterium
GTGAATCGAGGTTGTGAAATGGTAAAGAATTGACCTCTATGTATAAGTATTGTTGACTATATCAACACCTGTAAGTATGGTTGACCCTCGTAAAAGGTGTAGTTGACCAGGTTGAGATGTCGTGTCAAATTCCCTTTTATCTGTGAGAGGTCAGGTGGAAAAAGTACGTATCTTAATGCGTACCTTATTTTATTTCAATACAGATACCTCTCACTATGTTAAGGATATCTGACAGAAATGCTTGCCGGGCCGCACGGGAGCGCAGCGGGGCGAGAAGCGCGACAACCCGATCTGAGTCAGGGCGTCGCAAAAGTCGCGCTGCTCAGCCATAGCCAGAACTCTCCCCACGAGAACAAGATGGACGGTAGTAGCACGAACGCGCTGCCACCGTTCTATCTAAAAAGGCTGGGTAGGCAGGAAAAGAAACGACTTTTGCGAAGCCTTGTGATCTGAGTGACCTTTTTGCAATTGCAGTAGGAATCGAGTATAATCACCCCGCTACCCATTTTTAGGTAGGTGCAAAAAAATGATGCCTCGGCACGGTGCTCAGGCAGAGAGGAGTTTACACGGCATGGCAAAGATTGCGTTTACAGAGGTTACTCGACGGTATCCAGGTGCTACCAGTCCCGCCGTCGATTCCGTAACCTTTGAGGTACCGGACGGAGCGATCTGTATGTTAGTGGGCACCTCAGGATCAGGCAAAACGACGCTGTTGCGTATGGTCAACCGTTTGATTGAACCAACCTCTGGCATAATCTCTATCGGCGATAAAAATATTCTGGAGGAGAATCCGATTGAGCTGCGGCGTAGCATTGGCTACGTTATTCAGCAGGTGGGTCTCTTTCCACATATGACGATTGGAGAGAACGTCGGTATTACCGCCACAATCGCCGGTGGCTGGAAGCGCGAAGATTTGAACCGACGCGTGGATGAGTTGCTGGACCTGGTGGGACTCCCCCCTGAGGAGTATCGTAAACGTTTTCCACGTCAACTCTCCGGTGGTCAGCAGCAACGTGTTGGACTTGCCCGCGCTCTCTCGACCGATCCTTCTGTCCTGCTCATGGATGAACCCTTTGGAGCATTGGACGCGATTACCCGCGCACGCATGCAGGGCGAGTTGTTGCGCATTCAGAGCGGTGTCCGCAAGACGGTGCTTTTTGTGAGCCATGATGTAGAGGAAGCGTTCAAGCTTGGAGATCAGATCGCTGTACTTGCGGAAGGCAAGCTGGTTCAGATTGGAACCCCGATCGATCTGCTCACCAATCCAGTCAATGACTTTGTACGCAGGCTCGTGGGAGCCGATAATATACTGCGCCAACTTCAGTACCAGCCTGTCACGTCAGCTTTGGAAAAGGCTCCAGAGGTAGTTTCGTCCGCACATTGGGGAGACAACGCAACCTGCGGTTCCGATGTTACGTTACTCGATGCTCTCCTTCAACTCCTCCAGACCAAAGCCCCCCAACTGACAGTCATTGACCACGATACTGATACTCCTCTTGGTTCCGTTAGCCTCGCCAGCATTACACGCGAGATTGGCGCTACGGGTGCAAAGTCCATCCCAAAACAAGAAGAAACCCGAATTTAGCGTTTCGTCGGCGTAAATGCGGTGAGAGGAGTTTGTCTTTATGAGTTTTTTTCTTGATCCTTTTAACTATGATCCGGCCAATGCGGAGAGTATTCCTAATCTGTTGCTCCAACATCTCTTGATCGTTGGCGTTAGTATGCTTATCGCCCTGATCATCGCTCTGCCTCTAGGCATTCTGGTGGCGCGTCACAAAACCGCACAGGCGATTTTAATCGGCATCACGGGTATCCTCTATACCTTACCCGCGCTGGCTGTGCTGGGCTTTCTGGTGCTTGTGACCGGACTTAATCTGGCAACTATTGTCATTCCTCTCGTACTCTATGCACAACTGGTGTTGATACGCAATACAGCCGCTGGCATTGGTGCCGTTGATCCTCTGTTGCTGGAGGTGGGAAAAGCCATGGGTATGAACCGCTGGCAACTCCTCTTCAGGGTTACCCTGCCTATCGCGCTGCCGGTGATTGTGGCTGGCATTCGCATTGCGATGGTCACGAGCATTGGTATCGCCTCTCTTGGAACGCTGGTGGGGGTTCCCTGTCTGGGCGACCTCATCTTCATTGGCCTGAACAATCTCCAAAATGACCAGGTGCTCGCGGGGGCGATCTTGATCAGTTTGCTGGCTGTGATTGCTGATCTACTGCTTTTGACCTTGCAGGTGACGCTCAATCGAGGGCGAAGCGCGGTCTCAGTAGCATAAATTGGCATGGCAGGCACTATTCGCTGAGGAAGGATGAGACGAGTGGATACTCTATGGAATTTTATTCTCGACCCAAATAACGATTTCCTTGGACATACCATTGATTATGTCAAGATAGCGGCGTCTGCTATTCTGCTGGCCATGGTGATTAGCATTCCGCTGGGGATACTGGTTGCGCGGCGGCCAGTGCTGGCCTTTGTGGCAGTTAATCTGAGTGGTTTGATGCGTGCAATTCCGGTGATCGCCTTTCTGGCGGCGGCCTGGCCTTTTTTAGGCTTTGGCTTTACGCCTTCGCTTGTCGCACTTACTATACTGGGCATACCGCCCATTCTCCTGAATACGTATACGGGTCTGCGCAGTATCGATGCCGCGACAATCGATGCGGCTCGCGGGATAGGAATGACGAACTGGCAGATTATTACACGTGTCCAAACACCGCTGGTCTTGCCGATCATTGCGGCGGGCGTGCGAACCTCGGCAGTGCAAATCGTTGCTACCGCGACGTTAGCAGCCATCATCGGTGCTGGCGGCTACGGTGAATATATTTACCTGGGACTTCGCCAATTCGATACAACAGAATTACTCGCTGGCTCGCTTCCAGTGACGCTCCTGGCAATTCTTATTGAGCTGCTGATGAGCTGGCTGGAACGAGTGCTAACGCCACGGGGTCTGCGAGTGCAGACCAGTTTCAATACACCTTAAATGGTCGTACTACTGAAATTCGTTTCCACCTCTTTTTGAGGGATGGAGAAGAATATCAATCTTGAAAGGTTGAACAGATGATTCATTTTTTGCGCACAGGGCGCTCCAGGGTTTTTAGTCTCCTGGCGGTTATGCTTTTGCTTTCGCTGGCTGCTTGTGGTGGTAGCACTACCTCAAGCGGGAGCGGGACTCCTTCTAATTCTTCAATCACTATTACTGTGGGTGGCAAACTGGATACTGAGGCTCAGTTGCTCACAAAAATGTATGTGCTCCTGCTCCAGAAAGCGGGCTTTCATGTCGTTGAACGCGCAGCTCTCGGCACAAATGCGGTTGTGTTCAATGCTATTACCAGTGGCCAGATCGATCTCTACCCTGAGTTCACGGCTACCGGCCTGGCCAAACTGGGCCTGAATAGTACTGGAAACTCTCAACAGGATTATTTACAGGTCAAACAGGGCTATGAGTCGAAGTATCATATTACCTGGCTGGATGCTTCGCCCCTGAACGATACCTATGGTATCTGTACGACTCAGGCAAAGGCGACCAGCCTTGGTGCTACGAAGATCTCTGACCTGGCTTCGAAGGCTTCAACCCTGACTATTGCTACTCCTCCTGATGGCGTGCAGTACGGTGTGGATGTGGCCAAGTCGGTCTATAATCTGACCTTCAAGAAGGTTGTGACCTACAATGAAGAGGGTCTGACTTTCCCGGCTGTTGTTTCTAATACTCAGGATCTGAACGTTTGTTACACGACGAGCGCGGATATCGTGAAGTATAAGTTCGCACTGTTACAGGACGATAAAAACGCTTTCCCGGCCTATAATCCCGCTCCAATTGTACGTGACAGTACGCTCCAGAAAGCTCCTGCTATCACGGGCATTCTGAACAAACTGGCTCCCTTTGTGACTACTGAGGTTAGCCAGCAGCTACAGTCTCAGGTGGTGAACGATAATGAGAGCGTTACCGAGGTTGCCACGAAGTTTTTGGAGAGTAAAGGCCTGCTCTAAGCCTGTCTGTCAAGCTGCTCAAACTTGACAAAGCGCTAGCTTACTTACTGAAATGCTGGGAACACGGCACTCGCTGTATTCCCAGCATTTCTTCTTGCTTTCTCTTCCTTATATAGAGAGGAGAATGATGGTTGTTGTTTCTACCAGGCAAGCTGTTTGTTGTCGTCAAACACTCCGCCGGTCGGACCATCCTCATCGAGCGTGGCGAGCTTTATGACAATCGCTGCTCCCTGGTCCGGGGTACGGGTTCCGCGAAAACCGTTAAAATCGGTGGCGACATGACCTGGCGCTGCTCCGTTGACCTTTATGGGGGTCGTGGCCAGTTCGCGGGCGTAGTGAACTGTGAGTGCATTCAGGGCTGTTTTGGAGCTTGAATAGGCCATGACGGGTCTGCCAACATATGCTCCCTCGTCGCCAAGTGAGCCACGCAAACTGGTGACGTTGACTATGCGTCCCGCCCTGGAAAGACGTAGCAACGGCAGGCAGGCATTGGTCACTGCTACAACTGCAAAGACGTTGGTCTCATAGACGGCTCGTATGTTTTGAACTGTTTCCTCGCTCGGACTGGTGACGCCGAGGGCGATGCCAGCATTGTTGATCAGTATATCCAGCTTGCCGTAACGCTCCGCTATTTCCTGGACGGCTGCGTGAATAGAACCTTCATCGGTTACGTCCAGGACAAGAAAGTGAACCGTTCCATCACTGGAAAGGTCCGCAGCCGCTTGCATCCCCCGTTCAGCGTTACGCGCCCCTAACAGAACGGTTATGCCCTGACGGGCCAGACCTCGTGCAATGGCTTTGCCGATGCCTTTATTCGCGCCAGTAACGAGCGCCACAGTTGTTCCATCGATCATTAGATAGTTCCTTTTATCTGTTACCTATTCCATCGCTCCGTATGCCAGCGTCCAGAAATCGGTGAAGACCTTCGACGGTTCCGGTGAATCCATCAGAAATTGCGTGAAGAGGATGCCGATCATGCTTTCCGCAGGATCGGTGTAAGCTGTTGTGCCGAAGCCACCAGCCCAGCCGAAGCGGCCTGGTGTATGGAAGATCTCGTTGCGCCTGATGTCTACCGCCATTCCTAAGCCCCAACTGGAATGCGTCTCTAAAAGGATTTCCGAGCCAGCGCGTTGCTCAGGAGTGAGTTGATCGGAAGTCATCAGCTCCACAGAGGCGCGGGAAAGAATTTGTTCACTGCCATGCCTGCCTTTGTTGAGCATCATGCGGCAGAAGGTGAAGTAGTCATCGATCGTCGAGACGAGACCGCCGGAGCCTGACTCAAACGGTGGCTCTGACCGCCAGGCACTGTTTGTCACGTCGTCAAACACACCCAGGATGTTCGTCTGAGGATCGAACATATAGCACATGGGCAAACGGTTGATTTTCTCGGGAGGCACCTGGAAAGCGGTGTCGTTCATGCCCAGTGGATCGAAGATGCGCTCGTGCATGAATGTGCCGAAGGATTGTCCTGACACACGCGCGATCAAGGCCCCAAGCACATCGCCACTCACCTGATACATCCAGCGCTCGCCCGGTTGCGCCAACAAGGGCAGTGAGCCGAGCTTCTGTAGCCATTCATCCATGTCAGGCGATTGCGATGGCAGCGTGAAGCCGTCACCGCCAATGCGATAGTCACGGATGAACTTCTGGATGGGATATGTATCCGGCATCGCCATCACACTGCCGAACCCCATGCGATAGGTCAGCAGATCGCGCAGCGTGATCGCACGTAAGGCAGGCACAGTATCATCGAGTTCTGAGGAGATGGATTTGAGTACACGACGAGAGGCCAGTTCTGGCAGCCACGGCTCGATCGAATCGTCTAGTCGGAGCTTGCAGTCCTCCACCAGTATCATTGCCGCGACGGCTGTGATGGGCTTGGTGATCGAAGCAAGGCGAAAGATCGTGTCACGCTTCATGGCAGCCGGGTCGTCGAACGCCAGGGTACCAAGCACCTCCACATGAACATCATCATGATGACTTACAAGCGCGACGAGTCCAGGCAGCTCTCGACGTTGAACGTATCCTGACAAGACGCTATGCATGCGATCAAGTCGTGACCTCGAAAGACCTGTGGTGTTCATCTTCAACTCCTTTTTATTCTGCTACAACCGGGTACTTTGACATATGGCAACAGGATATCACGAATGCACAGAAAAAACTTCTTGCATCTTGCCTTCCTATGTACCATAACGTTTTACACCATTCGTGCCCCTCTTGACTTTCGCCGTACCTGAAGGTTGTATGCTGGTGACAAGAGTTGTTAACTTATCTGTAAACGGGCAAATTAAATAGCCCTGAAAAGAAACTTCTTCTGGCTCTTGATTTACGCGGAACTGGGTATAATGTGAGCATAAATAACTATAAAGAGGCGATGACTATGAACAAGGACCGCAGACAGCTTACGGAGAATGAAACGATCTTTATCCAGCGTCAACGCGTGGCCCGTCTGGCTACCTCTGACGAGCAGGGACACCCGTATGTGGTACCCGTCTGCTATGCCTTTGACGGCGAACGCTTCTTTATTGCGCTGGATGAGAAGCCGAAAAGCGTTGACGCACG
>DAOTTL010000564.1:0-7185 GCA_034438135.1 Ktedonobacteraceae bacterium
AGCTCCTTGGACAAAGCCAGTGCTATTGGTGATACTCATAGACTAGCCTCGTTGAAACGAGCGGCAATATCTTTTCCTACCTTCACCTTTGCGTCCTCGTATACCTCCATTGCAAATTGGGAATCGTCTTTGGCAAGGTAAGTAAAAAGCATGCGGCGGCTAATACCTCCTTCGCGGATTCCTCGGATAATCAGGCTTGCTAAGCGGTCGTCACTGCGGCGTTCCCTCGCCTTCATTTCTGCAATGATATCGGCTTTGTTCTCCTGGGTTTCTCGGTGCATCTCTTCGCGCAGGTCAGTACGCAAATCGGCAACCACACGTAAGAACTCCTGCTGAATCATCTCTCGCATGACTGGCAAGAGTTTACTGTCGATTAGTTCTCCCTTGCGTCTTGCGGCTTCCTGCTGGACCAGTTTTTCTATGAATGCGTTGGTGTGCTCTCCTTTGGCAAGCTCGGTGATGGTCTCGCAGGTGAGCGAGTCAAGGCGCACATTCAATTGTCTCTTCTGTCTCATACGGCCTCTTTTCTTCAGTGATAGCATTGGCTATCCTGTGATATGGGTGGATAGCTTCATGCTATCCGCCTGGGATGGCGTGGGGTCCCAAGATAGCCGGTAGGGGCTAGCCTGCGGCTAGCAGGTGGGGAGGGGTTTATCTTGCCTACCCTGCCAGTAGCAGCGGTAGACCGTTGGGTGTATGCTCAGGTTCGGGTTATGCTGACCCTGGGCCATGCTGTTAATGGGTGATAGACATGAAATGGTTCTACATTTCAATAACATCTAGAGAATATACTAACCCTTCTCCCGTTATTTGTTGTTAATCCTTTCTATGGTAAACATGCACGATTGTTTCTGACGTGTAGCTATAGTAGCAGGTTTGACAGGGGAAAAGAGCGAAGGCTTTTGTGTTTTTTTCACGCTCAAATTGAACACAAAAAACCTACCTAAGTAGGTAGGTTTTCTGTGAATTGATGATAGCTAAAAGGGCTTGATACCTTCTCTTTGACTTATTGATATCCAGAGTCTTTAGAAGAGATTAAAGAGCGGAGAATAAGCAACGTTTCTTCAAGATAGCTCCTACTGTAAAATATGGTTACACATCGGCTCTACCTACGAACCAGAAATAACCGTCCTCATCTTTATACGCTCTATCGCCAGTAATATACCAGTCACCCTTCATACAGCCACTATTCGCCTCGGGATTATTCCAATACTCCTGAAACATCCAGCGTGGACGCTCTGGCTTGACCCTCACAGCGATATCGCCCTCCTGATGTGGCGGCAGTTCGCGCCCATCGGAATCGATGATACTCAAATCGAAACCCGGCGAGGGCTTCCCCATCGAACCAGGTTTGACCTGGAGCGGCGGAAAATTGCCACAAATCAGAACGGTCTCAGTCTGACCGTACCCGTCGCGAATAGTCAAACCAGTCGTCTGCTCCCAGGCACGAATAACCTCAGGATTCAGCGGCTCACCCGCGCCGACACAATGACGCAGAGCCATTGGTAGATTAGCTTTCAAATAGGCCATTGGCTCATCTAACACAAGCATACGATAAACGGTCGGAGGAGCACACAATGTCGTAATTGGATATTCATGCAACATCCCCAGCATCTCCAGAGCATTGAATTTACCACGCGCATCCTGGATAAACATTGCCGCTCCCATCAGCCAGGGACCAAAAAGATTGGACCAGGCCGCTTTTGCCCAACCCATCTCGCTCACATTCCAAAGTAAATCATTCTCCCCCAGATCAAGCCAGTATTTGGCAGTAATCGTATGGCCAAGCGGATAGCTGGCTTGAGTGTGCAAAACCATTTTTGGATAGCCAACGGTGCCAGAGGTAAAGTAGATCAGACAGGGATCATCGCTGCGTGTTTTGGAACCTGTAAAATCGGGCGCGGACTCGCGTAACGCGGCCTGAAAGTTGAGCCAGTTGTCTCGTTCCTCACCGGCATACGTGTGCTCGACCAGAACGGTCGTGCGCACTGTGGGACAGCCATTACGTACCTGATCAAATTTCTGCGCCCCCTCGCTATCGGTCACAATCGCAACTGCACCTGCTAACTCAGCACGAAATTGCAGATCTTTAGATGTAAGCAGCGTTGTACAGGGAATAGCAACCACTCCCAATTTGAGCAAACCCAGAACCGTCTCCCACCATTCAGGGATGCGCGGCAACATTACCAGAACGCGTTCTCCCTTCACAAGACCAGCACTGGCAAAGGCGTTGGCGGCCCGACTGGAACGCTCCGCCAGTTGAGCGAAGGTAATCTGTTCAATTTCATTATTTTGCCCAACCCAGAGCATAGCCAGCTTATTGGGATCTTGAGCCCACTTCCCTACCACATCGGTAGCAAAGTTAAAGTATTCGGGGACATCCAGATGAAAATTGAGCCGTTCAGCCTCGTAATCGATCATATTAGGTGGCTTCGTCGTGGTCATAGACAAACTCCTTTCAGAGTAGGCACCTGAACAACTCACAGCAATGTGAGCATACTACTTCTGTCTATCATATCACTCAGAACATGAGTCATCTCTGATTTTGCGAAAGCAGCAAACGCTCTTTCTGGCGGCTGCGCCGCCACAACTTTAGGAGAGATGGATGAGTTTGTTCACAGCTTCTCTGTGAACAAACTCATCCATCTCTCCTTTTTTTTAGGGGGAGGGTCCTGTCTGGCCGACTGCTGACTTATGACAAAGGCCACTCAGTAATCTCATCGATGCGCTGAAGTTCCTGGGCACTAAAGTTCAGATTTTGCAGTGCCGCCACATTTTCGACAATCTGCTCAACTTTGGATGCACCGATCAGCACGCTTGTGACTGCTGGATGGCGCAGATTCCAGGCCAGAGCCATCTGTGCCAGCGTTTGACCTCGCTCCTGAGCTACCTGGTGCAATTGGCGTACTTTATTGAGTGTCTCAGAGTCAAGCTGGCGTTCTCGATGTTGAGTATCCCACCACACTGCTGCGCGAGAATCTTCAGGCAGGTCGGCACCTAGATATTTGTCGCTCAGTATGCCCTGGGCCAGGGGACTGAACGTAATCACCCCGGAACCGGCGGCAAGCGTGTGCTCAAACAAATCGATCTCAGCCAGGCGATCGAAAAGATTGTAGCGTGGTTGATGAATGGTAATCGGGGCCAGACCCCTCTCTCGGGTCAGCGTTACGGCCTGATTGAACAGATCTCCATAGAAATTGCTCACCCCCACGTATAACGCTTTCCCCTGACGCACAATAAGATCAAGTGCCTCCAGCGTCTCCTCTAGTGGCGTCTCCAGGTCTGGCCTGTGGGCGTAAAAAATATCCACATAGTCGAGTCCCAGACGCTTCAGCGATTGATCAAGACTGGACACAAGGTACTTTTTCGACAGTCCATCCCCATAGGGACCTGGCCACATATAGTAGCCTGCCTTGGTCGAGATAATAAGTTCATCACGTGGCATGTCTTGCACAATTTTCCCGACGAGCGTCTCGGCATTGCCGGGTGGACGCCCATAGTTATTTGCCAGATCAAAGTGCGTAATACCAAGATCAAAGGCCCGATACAAACACTCACGGGCTACCTCCTCCCCTCGATATCCCCCAAATGTCTCCCACGCACCTAACGAAATCACAGGCAATTTCAGACCCCAACGTCCACAACGACGATAGGACATATTCGCGTACCGATTCTGTTCAAAAGTTGGCATACAATCCTTCCTCCTCGAATGGCAGACTAAGTGGTAAACTGTAGAAAGATGAACTCATCTATCTCGCTCCAACAGTGAATATTTACAGGAGAAATCTCTTTGAAGTTAAACGTCTTTTTCCTACCATCTTCGATTATCTCCACGCCTGGCAATGCCCAGGATGTCTATATTGTTATCGATCTCATTCGCGCCACTACCTGCATGACAGTGATGTGCGATAGAAACGTGCAACATATTTTCGCAGCAAGCACGGTACAACAGGCTCGTGAGGCCCGTCAGCAATACCCACAACGGCTCCTCTGCGGCGAACGTCAGGGGAAACCTCTACCTGGCTTTGACTACGGCAATTCGCCGGTAGAATTTTCCCATCTCGACCTGCAAGGACGAGAGTTAATTATGACAACGACAAATGGAACCCGTGCCTTCTATGCCTGTCCTACCGAATCCATCCGCCTGGCGGGCTGTCTCCAGAATGCAAAAGCGGTGGCAGAACACGCTCTGACCTGTGCTGACGAGCGTCAGGTAGATCTACATATCGTTTGTGCAGGTGAGGAGAACTTTTTTGGTCTGGATGACACAATATGCGCTGGCTATATCGTACGGGAACTGCAACGGCTCTCACCGTCCCTACAGAGAGACGAGAGCGCTATGGCAGCGATTGCGCTCTATGAAACGTAGCCTCCCGCCAGACTGAGCGAATATAGCGATGCAGCGCGTTCGGTGATCGCCTCAGGTCTCCCTGATGATCCTCCATTCTGCACACAGATCAATATTAGTACGAGCGTGGCCATGGTTGTGGGACAGGAAACAGAAACTGGATTGCTCATTCTACAACGAATCTGAGAAGGCCCGAGCGTAGAATCTCGCTTGCTCAGTCCAAAACTAGCACAAGTTTCCCAAAATTCTGATTGCTATCCATAACAGTATGAGCAGTTCCTATCTCCTCAAGGGGATAGGAGCGCTCAACAATCGGCTTTACCGTCCCATTGGCCAGCAGAGGCAGAACAGCACTGGCAAACTTGCGAGTAACTGTCAGTTTCTCTTCCAGGGTACGCGTACGCAGAGTCACGCCGCGCACAGAAATACGCTTGCTCATCAGCAGACCAATAGGCAAATTTCCCTGGGAACCAGCCATTGTAGACAGGATCACCATACGTCCCCAATTGCCAAGAGCGTGAAGGTTCTGCTCCAGATAGGCCGCTCCGATAAAATCCAGAACCACATGCATCCCCTGCTTTCCCGTCTGACTGGCAATCTCTTGCGCAAAATTCGATGTAGAGAGGGCTACATCCAGGCCCAGAGAACGCGCCTGCTCCAGTTTAGCGGCAGTGCGCGAGGTACCAAAAACAGTGGCACCAGTACCCTTCGCAAGCTGGAGAGCCGCAGTTCCAACTCCACTGCCTATGGCGTGAATGAGAACTCGTTCACCCATTTGCAGATTCGCCTGGGTAAAGAGAGCATCATGAGCCGTCATAAAGGCCTCAGGAACAGCTGCCGCCTGTATAAAGTCCATGTTGGCCGGAATCTCCACCAACAAGCCCTCATGGATCAGAATATATTCAGCCTGAGCACCCCCACCAGCCAGGCCCATCACACGCTGACCCGGTTGCCAGGTCCTCACCAACGAACCAATAGCATCAACTTCGCCCGCGAACTCCAGACCCGGAATGTTGGCCGGGGCACCGGCGGGCGCAGGATAGTTTCCCGCCCTCTGAAGAAGATCAGCTCTATTGATACCCGAAGCCCTTACGCGAACACGCACCTGCTCCCCCACTGGCTCTGGTCGCTCTATATCTTGAACTTCTAACACTTCAGGACCTCCAGGTCCGGTAATGATTACAGCCTTCATCTCTTTTTTTGCTCCAAATCCAGAATCAGTGAACTCTTTTCGTGATCATATCAGCATTATATCTCTTATTTACAGAAGCAAGACATGCTCTCATGAATATAGGTGATCCCTGGTAACTACTCAGGTGCCCTGCTGAAACCACCCCACAGAGGAAAAGGGGATGTCGAGCAAAACGGGCGGGGTACTCCGCCCGTTTTGCTCGACATCCCCTTTTTTATTCGCCGCCGCAGGCGGCAAGCAGAGGGCACCTGAGTAGTTACGATCCCTGAATTTTCAGCGGCTTGCAAAGCCGCAAATCCTCAAGAATAAAGAGGGAATTGCTGAGCTTTTGTGCAGCAGAGCCACACAAAAGCTCAGCAATTCCCTCTTTGAATAACGGCGTAGCCGACAAGAGAAAGAGAAGAGAATGAATGAGTTTGCAAGCGGCTTTGCTACTTGCAAACTCATTCATTCTCTTCTCTTTACGGATGGGGCGGCTTTGCAAGCCGCAGAAAAGTCATTCCTGACTTTTCTAGAGGAAAGAGGTGCACAACAAATAGGGTATAGCTCCTCATCTCGCTCACGGATGGAAAAAAGGAGAGATTCTCAGGCAGGAGTCTGAACAGCTGCCAGGTTTATCGCAATTTTAACCTTCTCGCTGACCAGTACGCCGCCAGCCTCCAGGCCTACATTCCAGCTTAAGCCAAAATCCTTGCGGTTAATTGTCGCTTCAGCCTCAAGCCCTGCACGTTGAGCGCCGTAAGCATCTTTGGCCTGACCAGAATACTCAGCATCGAACACGACCGCTTTTGTAACACCGTGCATCGTCAAATCACCCAACACACGATATTTAGCATCTCCCTGGGGCTCAACAGATGTACTCTTAAAGGTTATTATCGGATATTTTTCAGACTCGAAGAAATCGGCAGAACGCAGGTGAGCATCGCGGTTGGCATCACGTGTCTCAACACTGGCCGTCTCAGCTTGAGCATCAACCATAGAATTTTCGGGATGAGCCTCATCAATTTCAAGGATTCCACTGATAACCTTGAAGTGACCGCGAACCGTAGTGACCATGGCGTGCCTTACAGAAAATGTAACCTCTGAATGGACCGGATCGATTTTCCAGGACATACTTTTTTCCTCTCTGAACCCAATAAAGAGTAGACCCTTCTCTCTCTCCGGGTCAGGAAAGAGCAGATCGAACTTTCTTTACAGGCATTCTCTAAAGTTTTTTTATTCGCTATACTTTGTATAGCAACAAACATAATAGAATATTGCTATCATAGCATGATAAATCACTCTTTGTCAAATAATGAGAGGTAGTCACCAAGGCCATTTCATTCTCCGAAAGCCAAAGGCTTTCGGCCCCCTTACACATAGAGGTTTCTTGCCGATCTGCTGCGTCGGCCTGGCAGGCCACCCCACCCCATGTAAACAAGAGCAACTGGTGTGGAGTGTGGCGCGAATGCGCTACACTCCACACCAGTTGCTCTTGTTGTCCTCTGTCGCCTCTGGCGACAGAGGGAAAAGCGAGAAGAAACCTACACTTGTAAGTTTCGGCCCCACCCCCTGAGGTTAAGAGGAATGGAAAGGGCTGTGGCCTCCGCCACAGCCCTTTCCATTCCTCTTGTTTTGAACCGGGGAGGGGTTCATCACGAGCATT
>DAOTTL010000565.1:0-6834 GCA_034438135.1 Ktedonobacteraceae bacterium
CGAACGCCTTTTGTCCAGATTTTGCAAAATCAGGACAAACTCCTACAAGCCTCTTCCATATTGACCTGTTTATCTGATATACTTTTCTAATGAGAAGTGGTATGAGTGTGGGTTGGCTGAATGAGTCATCAAAAAAGTATTTATACGCCGCAACATTACTATATGCATGTATCCCCGCTATAAAAAATGTGTATCAGAGTCTTTCTTTTATGGAACAATTCCGGCAAGGCTGTAAGCCTCCTTCCTGATTAGGACTCATTTTGATAAAACGCGCCTGTGTTGTTGAAGGGACGACATACATATGAAACTGTACGATCGCATAACACCGCTGCTGCGCCTGGTTCATGCATTTCCACTTTCCTGGCTGAGCCTTTCCTGGAAAAAACGTCTTTTTCTGGCAATATTCTCTTATATACTTGGAAGCATCGGACTCGAACTCTTCTTTCCTCCGACACACGATGGCTCCAGTATGTTCCTACCCATTGTGTGCTCTTGCTGGCTTTTTCGCTATCGAGGCCTGCTCGTAAGCTTGCTATTCAATGGTCTTATATTCCAACTCTTCTATGTTTTCTGGCTCCGGGGTATCTTGCCCGATCAGGCTTTCGTGGAGGGAGGAATCATTGGGTTTGTCGCCTCTCTAGGCCTTGGGCTTGTCGTTTGCTGGCTGCGCACAGCAGTTGATCTTCTATACATGACTCGTCAGAGGGCATTCTATTCGGAGCAAGAGCGCTTACTAGCCAAAAAAGCTGAGGAGATGATGACGCAGTCCTACGAACGGGAGAGAACGCTCAATACCCTGAAGGATCAGTTAGTTCTCATGCTCAATCATGAGTTGCGTACCCCTCTTACGGCGGTGAGAGGTTACCTTGAATTGCTCACCGACTATAAGCAGCGTTTGAGTCCGTCTGAGGTAAGCACTTTTTTGCACAAAGCGAATGCATCGTGTATGGACCTGGCAGACCTCCTGGAGACAACCTTTGAAGCGGCTTATCTGACCCAGCAGATCAGGCCTCCCAACTGGGAAAAGTTACGCCTACGTGATCAGGTCCTCCACGTAATCGACAGCTTCAATCCTTATGAAACGCGGTCCTCACGTTTTCAGGTACAGATCCCGCCAACCCTCTTCATCTGGTCAGACCAACAGTACTTGAGGCAGATCGTTCGAAATTTGCTCTCGAATGCGATGAAGTATTCACCTACTTCTACTCCTATTCTCATCGGCACCTCTGAAGAAGAGGAGGATCAAGATCATATCTCCAGGGTCACGCTCTGGATACAGGACTTTGGCAAAGGTATTCTTCCTGAGGAAATTTCTCTGCTCTTTGGCATGTTTGTCCGCCTTCACCGAGAACTGAATGGGAACATACAGGGCCTGGGATTGGGCCTTTACATCAGTCAACGCCTCATACATACAATGGGAGGGGAGATAGAAGTGGAAAGTACCGGCGTCAATGGAGAGGGTAGCCGCTTTTCCGCGATATTTTCTTCCCAGCAGAGCCACTCTTCTATTTAAGAAGAAATGAGCATGTATATGAGTCATCCCTCATTTTGGCAAAATGAGCAAACGCTCTTGCTGGAGGCTGCTCCGCCAGCTTTTCAAGGAGAAATGGCTGAGTTTGGCAGCAGCAGAGCTGCTGCCAAACTCAGCCATTTCTCCCTTCTTTCGGGGGAGGGGCGGCTTTGCAAGCCACAGAAAAGTGAGGGATGACTCATAGGTCGTCGTTAGCCTCAACCTGTTCAGGTTGAGGCTAACGACGACCTATAATCCCAACACTTTAAAGGCGAGACGGCGACCCTTTTTCTGACCAAAGGCCAGGGCAAACCAGAGCGACGCAACAGAATCTAGCAATCCTGTTTGCTCACTTCCACCCAGATATATTGGGCGCAAACCAATATCAGAGATCAGTTGCTCGACCTTCGCCTGCGTCTCTCCATCGGGTCCGCAGTAGAAAAGATCGGCCTGGATGCCTGCGAAATCTGGTTCCGCAAAGTTTTCCCAGCCCAGAGAATTAAAGGCCCGGTACACCTGGGACTGCGGAGCATGCTTTTGAAAATGGGCCAGGTTGTGCATTGAATCCTCACCCATGCGATTTGCCGCATCGATAATGATGCGACCATTGAGTTGAGTGGCATACTCTTGAGCCACTTGCTCGACAAGTCCTCCTGGCAGCGAGACCAGTACAGCATCGGGATTTTCTTGCAAGGCCTCCCCAATACTACCAATCATGACCTGCTCACCAAGTTCAGCACGTATTGCCTGCGCATTCTTCCCATTGGGATCGTTGACACCGAAACGCACTCGATGTCCCGCATGACTCCACTTTTTGCCCAGCGTTCCCCCAATATTGCCCGCGCCGAGAACGGCGATCGTCAATGTCTCTCCTGACATCCTGTTATATCCTCTCAAAATAACCTTGCGGCCTGGAAACTCTTTCTCAGGCATGCTGGTCTACAAAAAAAATCATGGATAGGAAGATCAACAGCGTTCTTCTAACACTCCTCATCTCACATCCTTTCTTCCTATAAGAATGTTTGAATTCAAACATTTATTCCCAACGAGTATGTGATAGTATACACTAGGAAAAACATCCATGACTAACCACACCTTGAGGAGATTATGCAAGAGCCAGAAGCAGTCGAACCATTACCGCAAACCCCTGAGATGCCAATTCCTCGGATTTCCCCTGGCGAGGAAACGATTGCGCAGCGCGATCCGGCCCATCATTTCAAGGATCATGTCGATTTAGTGATGGAAGGCTGGAAGAGGGAACGGCCAGATCTCAATGTCGAGTCAATCGGTATAATTACTCGTCTGGATCTGCTCCAGGCCCATTTACGTTCTGAGGTTGCCGCAGTCTTTGAGCGCTCTGGTTTGACCAGCCCCTCATTCGCTGTCATCGCTACTTTGCGCCGCGTAGGCAGCCCTTATCAACTCTCGCAACGTGCGATCATGGATGCTCTTCAGCTTACCGGAGGAACGATCAGTGTGCGTATAGATAGACTCGAACGCGATGGTATCGTTGAACGCGTACCGGACCCGCACGATCAACGTGGAGTCCTGGTACACCTGACCGAGAAAGGAGAGCAACTTTTCGATCAGGTTGCACCTCTGCATCTGGCAAACGAGGATCGTCTACTCTCGGCCTTAAATGGGCAACAGCGGACAGAACTTGCCACCTTGCTGCGTACACTCCTCCTGAGTTTTGATGCACTCGTGCCAGAAGACCCGAGGCATCCCTCGCACTGGCTAGGCGCAGGACTGGTACCAGCCCCTGACGCCTGGAAGATCCGCCGCTCCTCCGGCCTTCCTCCTCGCTCCGGATTGCTGGTCCAGGATGTCATACCGCATGGTTCAGCAGCAACAGCAGGCTTACAAGAGGGTGATCTGATCATCTCTGCTAACGGACTGGCGACCCGATCCATTGAGCGTTTATATGAGCAACTTCTGGCCGCTCACGACAGGACGCTCACCCTGGAGATACTGCGTGGCACAGAGCAGAGAAGCGTCCTCTGGCACGAATAGGAGGAGGGCCAGACACGTACAATTTTGCCGATCTGCTGCATCGTCCTGACAGGCCACAGGGAGAGAGGAAAAGAAGGAGGCTGAAGGGTCGCCGAGCGGCTCTTCAGCCTCTTTCTTTTCCTCGTTATCAACCGTAGTAAAAGAGAACAAATCCCTATATGACTATGTATGATGCAAAGAGAGAATTTCCTTCGTTATAAAAATGGGAATGCCTGAGAAGCCTGAGCATGCTTGTTTCGGTTCGATATTTGCATTCTGAGAGAAGCGGCTGCCAGCATTATTTCGACACAAGTTCCATTCCTGCGTTGTCTACTGAGTTTTTTCCCATGGATCAGAGATCTGTGAGAAACCGACCCTTAAGGAGAATGTTACCGATGCCTGTTTTTCGTACTCATAAACCGCGTCCAATCTTTCGCACACCGGTTCAGCATCCGAAGGCTGCACCACGTTTCATTCCTATTCCCGTTCCTCAACCAGCAAATTGCATCTTGCCACTGTCAGCAGTTCTGACCCCCGAGGAAATTCAAGCCATTCAGCAAGCGAACAAGATTGTTTTTCACTCTGTAGGAGATACGGGAGGGATCAATGGTACAACGGTCCAGGATGCAATCGCCGACAGTATGGAGAGTCAGTATTCCTCCACTGACGAACCTGCTCCGTCTTTTCTCTACAACCTTGGGGACGTGATTTATTATAATGGCCAGAGTACCCTGTACGATGCGCAGTTCTATGAGCCGTACAAATATTACCCTCAGGTTATTTTCGCAATCCCCGGTAACCACGATGGCGATACTTTTGTGCAATCCGGCGATCTGCCCGATAGCGAGCCATCGCTCTTTGGTTTTTTCCAGAACTTTTGTGCTTCCCACTCCACGCAAATCAGTACCTACCGCGATTCTATGACACAGCCCTATGCCTATTGGACGCTGGATGCACCTTTCATAACGATCATTGGCCTCTACGGCAATGTTGATGGAACATTGGATGGGAAAGGCACAGCCGTTCAGCAGCAATGGCTGACAGCTCAATTACAGCAAGCCCATCAGGCACATCCTACAAATTGCATCCTTATCGCAGTCCATCAGCCTCCCTATTCATTGGATAAGGCACATAGCGGGTACGCCTCCATTGGCAATGCCATTGACCGTGCCGCCCATGCCGCAGGAGTCTGGCCGCATGCTGTTTTCTCAGGTCATGTGCATAACTATCAGCGCTTTACCAGAACGACTCAGGTGGATGGGAATACACGTGCCATTCCTTACCTGATTGCTGGTGCAGGGGGATATGCCAACACGCTGGCACAGTTGCATAAGATGCAACGTGATGCGAACAATGATCCCGTGCCGTGTCCATCTCCCACTGCTAATCCAGAAGTAGAGCTTCGTGGGTACAATGAAAATGCTCCTGGCTTCCTTCGCGTCACAGTTACTCCGACCGAGTTGACCGCAGACTATTTTGTCGTGCCCTTCACTGGGACTGCTGCGACCGCTCCATTTGATAGCGTGACCCTGAACTATCAAACGGGAACCATTACCTCCGAGATGGACCCGGGAACCAGCGGTGCCGCTTCCTGATGCTGTGAGCTTGCCTGGCAGGCCACTCCATATAAGAAGAAAAGAGCAACCGGCCTGTTCGGCGTGGCTTCCGCCATGCCAAACAGGCCGGTTGCTCTTTTCTTCTTATACAGGCATTTCTACCGTTTCAGCGGTGCTGGCAAATTCGGCGAGCAGGACAGCGATCAATTTGATGTTCTGCACAAAATCATCCAGACGAATATGCTCATTGGGAGAATGAATGCGCGAGCCATCATAGCCCACGCCCGCACCGTTGACGACGGGCAGACCATAGCGGAGACACAGTAACTCCATTGGACCCGTTCCGGCGCGGCGCGGCAGAATATGTGGTTCTCCCCCATAGACGAGTCGAGCTGCGCGGACGAGAGACGCGACCAGTGGCGTCTCCATCGAACTCTGCGCAGGCAGAGCCGAACCAGCCATTTCTACAACTTCGATATCTCCAAACCCCCTTTCGACCAGGTGCCGTTTGAGCAAGGTCAGGATCATCTCGGGGTCCTGATCTGGAACCAGGCGAAAATCGATTTTGACACTCGCGGTGGCAGGCAACACTGTCTTACTCCCCTCGCCCGTATACCCGCTCCAGATACCACAAATATTGCACGTGGGCGAATAGAGCAGATGCTCGGTCAATGCGACCGCGTCATCCCCTGGCACAAGCAGATGCTCGATCTGCCAGTTGGCACGCAAGGCTTGAATGTCCAGAGGGAAACGCTCTAACAATCGATGTTCACTCTCGGTAGGGGAACGGACTGCGTCGTAAAAACCTGAGATCAGCACATGACCCGAGGGATCACGGAGGGTACCAAGTGCTTCTATCAATCGCCAGGCCGCGTTAGGAGCCAGGGGCGCGTTGCTTGAATGCAAATCATAGCCCACAGTGCGTACATGCAACTCCACTGCAAGCAATCCCTTGAGACCTGCAGTAATCGTGATTGTCCCCTGCTCGTTGCGATAGCCCGTTTCCCAGAGACAGGCATCCGCCTGGAAAAGATCATGATGGTCGGCGGCAAAACGCTCCAGACTGGGACTTCCTATCTCTTCCTCGCCCTCAACCAGAAAGGTGACCCCACAAGGCAATGCGCTCACTTCCTGCCATGCCCGCGTGGCCCAGAGCCGCGCAACCAGATTGCCCTTGTTATCCGCCACACCGCGTGCGTACAATTTACCCTCACGCACAGCTGACGCGAAAGGCGGTGTCGTCCAGACCTCCAATGGCTCCGGCGGCTGGACATCATAATGGTTGTAGAAAGTCAGACGGCGCGAACTCTCTCCATCCAGTTGTCCCACCACCACTGGATGACCAGCAGTCGCTACTTGCCGGGTCCTGGCTCCCATCGTCTGCAACCGCTGCGCGACCAGTTCTGCCATCTCGCTAATCCCCTGGTTCTGGGCCGAAATACTGGGCTGACGACAAACATCTTGCAGATCAGCAATCGCAACGTCCGCATGAGCCTCAATCCAGGCCATTACAGCGTTCAGACGCTCTGACGAAAAGGCAATCGACATAAATGTATCCTCTCATATCTTTTGCACAATAGCTTCCATCTCCGACATGATACAATATCTTCGACAAGAGATTATTCTTACCTGCCTATCTTTAAAGAGCCTGCCCTGGCATGCGCAATTTATCGATACCAGGCTCATTGCATATTCTCGTTCCATACTCTCTTGAGCCACATGGTATGTACAATATACTCGCTCATGTATTAGAAAGAATACCTATCAACTGCTCTA
>DAOTTL010000566.1:0-9405 GCA_034438135.1 Ktedonobacteraceae bacterium
GCGCACAGAGCGATGCACCAGGCGGGAGAAGTTCTCTTGCTCCGCGCCCAGGCCGCAGGACAGATTCGCACGGATATCCATATTATCGACGTGGTACGACTCGTCTACGGAATTGCCATGGTGAACGAACATGCATCCGACCCTGAGGGGGTCAACCGCATGCTCGCTCTCGTCATCGACGGCATCAGCACAAAGCCGAGCGGGGACTGAAAGATGATCTGTCACCTCTCGGCGCTCATCCATTGCCAAAATGGTGCGCAACAATCTGCCTCTGGGACTGCTTCTCTCGATGCTCCATAGTCACTTTCCTTCACATCTTCCAGGTCACTAGCGGGAACATTTTCTTGCAGTGTCAGTCCAAAGTAGGTATGCTCGCTTCTTCTATGTAGAGGGCAAGCAAGCGACATGCTCTTTGAGGGACCTTCTTTGGCACCAGTTCCCGTTTCATCTACAATACACCTTATAGAGGTCCCACTCAAAAGACGGCTTCCCTGCTCTTCAAACAGACGTCTCGCACCTATGCAAGAAAACGGCACTATTTTCAAAGATTGTAATCTGTTAAAGAGATAAAATGTTCGCTAACTTAAAGCTTAACAATTTATGGCTGTCTGTTGTGGTACAATGGCTCGCGCCCTGCTCTCAGCACATGCAGAAGTTATTCCGGCTGTACGCGATACGGCGAAGGGCGAACGTGTTGCCCAGGAATTGAGCGCCGCGACGAACAACGACCAGGTGCATGTGCTCACGGTCGATCCTGGTTCGCTCGCCTCGATTCGCCTCGCAGCGGAACAGTTTCGCGCACGCTGGTCAAAGCTAGATCTGCTTATCAATGAGGAGAGCGCGGCAACGGTCCTTCGCACGAATGGAACCGTGCAAGCATCCTCGCTCAGTCCAGCAAAGTCGGGATGCTTACACGGGAAAACAATTATGACCGAAGTTGGGACGCCAACCATGAACGCAGGATTGGCACCACCTGTTCTGGCTGCATAGCCTGGATATGATCAAGCCCATCGAGCACTCGTACATCCCAGCCCAGATCCGAGAGATGTCCCTGTCCCTGCACGATGGGACCCGCTAAACTCACAAACACATCTCCCCAATGTTGGTCGTACTGGATCTCATCCGCCGAACCCACAAAACAGAGACGAGGACAGGTGATCTGCGCTTGAGCTGCCCGGTCATCGAAGCCTTGCAAGGCCTGGTACAGCGTGACAAATTGCTGTGTCTGATCCCTCGACAAAACGCTTGCCCACTCGGATTCATCCGCTGAGGGCGTTGCCCGTGCGCCAATCGCCATCTCGTAGGTTGCGGTCGTGACGAGGAGCATCTCCTCGTATGGTCCGTTGAGTGGCGGAAAGCCACCCATGATGAGTGCCAGCAGGCGCTCAGTGCGGATGGCGAGCTGAAGGCCAGTCAATGCAAGCCAGGAGTAGCCATAGTAGGCGAACCGATCCACCCCTGCGGCATCGGCCACAGCGAGGAAATCGCTTGCAACATTGACCGGCGTCAGCGTGTCCGGTTTCGGTGTACGAAGGCACTGACCTTCATAGTCGAAAGCAACAACACGAAAGGCGTCGCTCAGTCCCTTGATCAGCGACTGACCCAGAGCCGGATCAGTGCCATACTGGCGCATCTGCTCGGCCAGCGGCCCGAGCACCGGCTGTGGATTGACTGGCAGCAGCAGGGTTGGTCCTGCGCCGTGTATCTCGATCTCGATAGTGCTTCCATCATGTAACATCGCTTCAGGCATATGAGTTCCCTCCATCATTCACTTCATGGCTGCCCCGCATAGGGGCAACATCGTGTCATCCTATCGCATCATGTTATGCAACGTTCCCATTTCAGGTGCATAGATGCGTGCGTTATGATCCCGCACTGGCCAGGCGTTTTTCTCGATCACATCTCTACTTTACAACACTGATGCCCAACTGGAGAGTTGAGCAGTGTTCGGAACTGATGTATGGACACACCGGAGTCCTGTTCAAGCTCAATTTTCTTGCTCAATGTGGTAGAAAGAAGAGTGTTCGTTAAAAGAAGTCTCTAAAAGCGATTGAGGGTTTTACATGACAGACCAGATCTATCTGCGTACCTACGATCTCGCACAAGCTGGACAGATCAGCGTCCAACAAGTGCGCAATTACGAGGCCAGGGGCTTGATCCCGCAAGCACAGCGGAGTCCGAGCGGCTACCGCCTCTACACCCGGCATCATCTTGAGGCACTCAAAACGATGAAAAGCATCGTCCGTGGCTACGGCTGGCAGCGAACGTCAGCGATCATGCACGCGCTTCAGCGGGACGATCTTTCTGCTGCACTTGCGACCATCGACGAGCGCCACGCCGAGCTTGCCAGCAAACGTGTCCAAATTGAACAGACACTCTCCGCCCTGCGTACATTGGCCGCCGAGTCTGCCTCGAAGCCCCGCACCTCCCATCCTCAACGGCTCCGGGTGGGAGAGGCAGCCAAACAGGTGGGCGTGCGTGTCTCAGCGCTGCATTTCTGGGAACAGATGGACCTTTTGCAGCCAGTTCGCGAACAGGGCAGCCGCTATCGTCTCTATGACGAGCAACAGATGCGCCGCCTGAGCGTCGTGGTTTTACTCAGAGACGCTGGCTACACCTTCAACGTCATCCAACCGGTACTCAATGAATTGGCGGCGGGTCGGCCAGAAAAAGCTATCATGACAGTGGAGAAGAGGCTCGCTGAACTGACGAGGACAAGTTGGGTCTGCATTGAAGCACTGACCGTCTTTCGACACTACGTGAGCGAGTTTTGTTCGCAGCACTTGCTCGCATTTGGGGACACCAGAGAGACACCAGACTTTTCTGGTGATAGAATACAAGAAAATCGCTAAGATAGAAGTAAAGCTCGATAGACTTGCTTTAAGCAGGTCAGACTACCATGCCAGGACTCAGACAAATTTGATCGCGGTTCCCATCACGCTGATACATGTGTAGACATCTTCACGCCACGCATTATGATGGATGCCAATGACGCTATCGGCATGAAGTTCACCGGCTATGTCCGCGAGTTTTCCAAGTGCCGTCTCCATCGCCTTGCTCACCTGATCAGCAATTGACAGACCAGGTAACCAGCCTGCGGTTTGCATGTAAGCGCATGTATGAACGATGCGTAGAACAACATACTTTTTTCCCGTAAATGTCGGCTCGGTGGTAAGAATCATCCGTCTCTCCTTTCGCTGTGCCAGTGTTGCGCCCGACGCCGAGGGAGAAGCCGGACGATGCCTTCAATTTATCTTGCTTGAGAGAAATTTGCAAGACTTTGCGGGAAGTACTGGCAGAACTGGTTGGTCCTCTCTAATCTCTGACAACTATGCTAGCGCTCGCTCTCTTACCTCACACCAGGGCTTCTGGTCAAACGGCTTTTTCTATGTTACAATATAGTTAGACTAACGAATTACTTATAAAGGAAGAGAAGTGAGTGAACATGGATCAGAAACACGTGCCGTCAGTCACAGAGCAACTTGACCAGGCCCATGCTGTGCCTGAGGGCAGCACGAGTTCTACTCCTGACGTGCTGAGCATTGCCAATCGCCTGCCTCAGGTCTTGCTGCGCCTGCATCGTGCTCTGAGAACGGAAACGCAGGAACTCGGCGTTACCACTACCCAGGCAAGCTTGCTCGCTGCGATCACTCGTTCTCCAAGCATTGGACTCGGCGAACTGGCCGCGCAGGAACATCTAACCTCTCCGACGCTGGTGAATCACATCGACAAACTTGAGGCCGCTGGCTTTGTTGAGCGGGTGCGCAGCCATCCCACTGATCGCAGACGTGTAGCCATCACCATAACCGTAGCTGGCGCTCAGGTACTGGCGAAGGTGCACGAGCGCAGAACCGCCTGGCTCGCTATTCATCTGGAGCAGTTAGCGCCCGACGATCTGGCGGCAATTGCCGCAGCAATCGAGCCGCTACATACATTAGTGAGGCAGCCAGTATGAGAATCTCATTCAGAAATCGCACCTTCATCAGCCTGCAACGACACTACAACTACCGTCTCTACTTTTCTGGTCAGTTTCTCTCACAAATCGGCACCTGGCTCCTCAACGCTGCAATGGCCTGGCTTGTGCTGCAAATGACCCACTCGGCCTTTGCAGTCGGTGTACTTGCATTCTGCCAGTTTGGTCCCTATCTTGTCTTTGGCCTGTTCGGCGGTGTGCTCAGTGATAGATACGATCATCGCAAAATGCTTCAAGCAACCCAGATCGGGCTGGCGATTTGTAGCTCACTGATTGCCTTACTCACGCTCTTCCATGTGATCTTGCTCTGGGAGGTCTATATCATTGCCGCGATACGTGGAGTTGTGCTTGTCTTCAACAATCCAAGCAGACAGGCGTTCATCTTTCAGATGGTGGGACGCGAGGAACTGCCAAATGCTATCGCGCTGAATTCCAGTGTCGCCAACGCCACGCGTATCATTGGACCCGGCCTGGGAGGTCTGCTGATCGCGGCATTTGGCGTGGGTATCTGCTTCTCCATCGATGCTGTTAGCTATATCGCTGTCATTATCGCGCTCATGATGATGCACATCGATGAAATCATCCCCATCGAGAACCACGCGAAGCCAGGCGTCTTACGCGGCATTGCGGAGGGATTGAGCTACGTTCGTCGTACGCCCACGATCTTACTGGCACTGACGATTCTGACCTTCATCTGTACCGTTAGTATCAACTTCACTGTCTTGCTGCCACTGGTTGCCAGCAACACCTTGCACGCGGGTGCGGAGATCTTCGGCTTATTGACGGCCTGTTTTGGCGCTGGTGCTCTGATCGGTGCTCTGATCTCGGCATCTATTGGGAGAGGGAACTGGCGCATCCTGCTCATCAGTGCGACCGGCTTTGGCATTGGCGAGGTCGCGCTGGCACCGCAGCACAGCGTCATTGGCGCGGTCCTGCTGCTCATCATGACGGGCATCTTCTATACGCTCTACACCTCTAATACCAACTCGATGGTACAGCTCGCCTCGCCAGGCTATCTTCAGGGACGTGTGGCCGGACTCTACAGCTATATCTTTTCTGGCTCTAACGCGCTGGGTGCATTGATCGCCGGAGGTCTGGCGGCCCGAGGTGGGACAGAACTGGCCTTTTTCGTCGCTGGCGGAACAGCCCTGGTCTGCGCTGGATTTGGCGCGTTTATACGTCTGCGCGGACACGTTTCCTCGCCAGAGCGTCCGTCGCACGAGAGCAAAGTGCCAGGGACAACCTCGCCTCCACTGGCTCCTGAAGAGTCCTCACCACATGAAACCCTGCAAGAGAATGACGCTCAGAACGTCTGACAATAGTCATGCTCCCCCTCTCCTTTGCGGATAGGAATTAGCTTTGCGTTTGGCAAGATGCTTCGCCAAAGTCTACACGCGATCGCGCGTAGATACACGTTGCATGCCAGGCAGCGGTAATCTTGTCACCCCAATAAGCAAAAAACCGATGAGGCAAGACCAGAAGCCAAGCCCACTTACATTTATCAAGATGCTTCGCCACCCGAAGTTAGCAAAATCAAGACATGAAAGGATGAAAAGGATTACAATCCAGAGAAGACCTATTTGGCCGATATTTTTGTAAAATCGACTAGTAGAAATCCTTTGACTACGCCGCAATTTCCAAATTTCTCCTCCTAACTCAAAAATGATAAGTGCAGCAAGGAGCCAAAAAGGAATAACCCAAATGAATCCTCCGAGTTTAGGGACGGTTTGAGCGACGAAGGGAGAAGTCATTAGATTCCACGCAGAGGGACCTTCTAAAAGATGCCCGTGAGTATGAAAAGGAGGAAGGTACCAGGGTAAAAAGAAAAAGCCAATAAGAAGGATTTTATGTATGTAGGGCGATGGTCAATAGGTCAATAGATCAGTTTCACCAAAAGTGTGAAGACTGGGTCTCCCGCGCTTTAAGTGTGTCCACTTACTTCGACAATGGCGGCCTGCTTCTGATACAGTATCATTAATGAGTTGGGATGCAGTGATTCTCTGAAAGGAGAAGCACGGATACGAATATACCTGGGAAACCGCACCCCATCTGGTATACTTCTCATGAAAAGTGTAAATCAGGGTCTTTGTTGCCGGACTGATCGACCGTTGGAATACTCCATCCCAGGATGCACAGCGAGAGATCTCAGGCGCGAAACAGATGAGAGCCTCGGTGATGGCTGTCTGACAGAGCGAAGGAGCAAATAAACATGGCCAAGAGTAAGAAGAAGCATCCCACGCCGGGCGACGTGCTGATGCTCATCGGGATCACAACATTGATGGGATTAGCTCTTCGTGAGCAATTACAGATGCCGAAAGATCAGCGGACATGGCACGGAACCCTCTTCAACATTCCCTACGATTTTCGCTGGCCAACCAAAGAGCGCCTGCGCGAAACGTTCTGGAACAAGCGGACTGCTCGCGTGCTGGTTCCACAGTTCTTCGGCATGGGCTGGTCGATCAACTTCTACCCATTGATCAATTCGCCACATGCTGAACGTCTGCTGGAACCTCCCGTCACGAAATAACCGGGCGTTCTTCAGACGTTTTGCTCTGCCCAACGCATACTAATTTACCACAGAGTGATGGACGAAGCGAGAGGTGGGGCGGTTTCTCGACCAGCCAATGGTTGAACTGCTCACACTTCGCGCTGATTACCACTTCAAGCATGATCTTTCAGTATCCTCTCGCGGATCGTTGGCCCTGCTACTGTATAGTCAGGCGGCTGATGGAACGTTGACTTGCTTCTTTCAGTCTCCTCTCGCGGATTGTTGGCCCTGCTACTGTTAGTAGAAAAAAAGGAAAAGATGGAGTAGCAGCCTGTATCTCGAAAAAACCGGCTGTTGACCTTCTCAGTGCATCGATTTTTTTGAGAACACACCATTCATTATACATAAAACTCGTCTTTTTCGCAAATCGTTTTTTGTGTCAAAAGGCCGCCGATTTTCGAGCAAGCAAAAGTGATTGTAACCCGCTAAACGAAACAAAACAGGCGAAAATTGCCCTGATTATGTCCGCATTCACTCTTTTGCAAGGAAGACAAAGAAACGATTTGCGAGCGAGGCACTAAAGAGGCTCTTTGGCCCGGCCCCTACTTGAAATTGCAAGAGGTCCTGACAGGAAAGATACATAAAAGCACAATATAGACAGTTATGATATAATCGAGCTAATCTCTTGGACTGGAATAAAAGGTGGAGGAATGCCGTATGCCATTTGTAGACGACATTGACACACAACAATTTTTCCCCATAGAAGCTCGTGATATTTTTGTTGGAAGAACGAGTGAAATACACTTTTTTAGAAAGAACATTCTCAAACCTGACGCTCCAACACATAATATCCTTTCTATCTACGGTCAGGCTGGGGTTGGCAAAACGACGCTCCTCAATCACTTTATGCTTGAAGCAGATGCGGCAGCTATGAAAGAGCATTGCCTGGTCGCTATGGTTGATGAGAAACAAACGGACCCGGCCAGCATGATGGAACAGTTTGCGGCCCAACTCCATATCGCAGGGAAATTTAAACAGGCACTCGAACAATACAAAACCTCTCTACGCAAACTCCAGGTGAAACAGGAGATGTTGCGTGAAACATTTGGACGCAAAGCCACGACTGAAATCGCAAGCACTGTGGTCGAGAAAATTCCCGTTATAGGGGATGCTTTAGGGCATGGGACCGAACTCATTATCGAGCAAATGTTTGATGAGTTTCACTATCACCAGCTCCTCAAAGAAGCTGAGCGTCTGGAAGATCCGATAGATGATCTCACCCAGGCCTTTGTAACTGAACTGAACATCCTGGCAAGCTCTCCCGGAACGCTCACAAAGGGACGCGCCCCGCTGAGAAGGCGCGTACTCCTTTGTATGGATACCTTTGAGCAGTTAGCTTCTTCTGCGGCTCCCTGGCTTCTCAATTATTTTTTGAAAGCAAAACTCTCTCGTAATATTGTGCTTATTGTCGCAGGGAGAACTCCTATTGAGCGTTCAACCCCTGACGATCCAAAGCAGTGGCTACCTTATGCCAATCAGCAAAACATTCATCATATTTCGCTCGAAAGCTTGAATGAAGAGGAGACACGTCTCTATCTGGTCGAACGCGGCATCCAGGATGAAACGAAAATCCAGACTATCTGGCAGCTTTCTCATGGCTTACCTCTTTATTTAGGTCTATGGACCTCTAATCCCGAGGGTTCGATTGACCCTACGGCAGATGTCGTGGCAAACTTTCTGCGCGGGATTCCACAACAAGAGCAGGCCAAACATCAATTGGTGCTAAAATCAGCATTACTCTCGCTTCCGTTCAATCAAGACGACCTCGAAGCCTTTGACATGATCAATGAAAGCGAACGCCCTCTCCTCTATCAGTGGCTTATTGCGCAACCCTTTGTTAAAAGTGATCCACAAGATGGCAAGCATCTTTACCATGAACTCGCCCAGGAACTTTTTAGTCGTCACCTTTATCACATTTCTTCGAAGGAGTGCCAGAAAGCTCGTTTGGAGATACTGCATTACTACCAAAGTTTACGAGGTCCCATTGAAGAAAGTGAAAGCGATGCCAAATCGCGCTCAACAAAGTGGCATGAATTGACACTGGCTATTGCCGAGCAAATGTTTTTCCAGCCAGGCCTCATGTATCACATTTCGGCTACTGAGCATGTGATCGATGCTTTTGGATACTCGAATAGAAGCAAAAAAAGAGAAATATACGATTTTCTCGATACCATGACAAAAAGTGATCGCTATAAACAGATGGATGTAAAAGCACAGACAATAATTGAGAAGCTTCTTCAGTACACCCAGACAAATCCGCCAGAGAAGGATCTCATTGCAAGCGCTACTTTTCTCATCCATAAAATATGTTCCATTTCTTCATTCACGCCAGCTATCTTATCTCAGATTTATTACAGACGAGGCTTAACTTATCGAGACTTGAAGCGCTTTGACGAAGCTCTCGCTGACTTCACCCAGGCGATCACTCTTGATCCCTCCTCTAGCTGGGCTTACCACGATCGAGGCTCAACCTACCAGGATATGAAGCGCTTTGACGAAGCTCTCGCTGACTTCACCCAGGCTATCGCTCTCGATCCCTCCTCTAGCTCTGCTTATAACAATCGAGGCTTAATTTATCGAGACTTGAAGCGCTCTGACGAGGCTCTCGCTGACTTCACCCAGGCTATCGCTCTTGATCCCTCCTCTAGCTCTGCTTACAATAGTCGAGGCTTACTATATCGAGATCTGAAGCGCTTTGACGAAGCGCTCGCTGACTTCACCCAGGCTATCACTCTCGATCCCTCCGCTAGCTGGGCTTACCACTATCGAGGCTTACTATATCGAGATCTGAAGCGCTATGACGAGGCTCTCGCTGATCTCACCCAGGCGATCGCTCTTGATCCCTCCTCTAGCTCTGCTTACAATAGTCGAGGCTTACTATAAC
>DAOTTL010000567.1:0-9389 GCA_034438135.1 Ktedonobacteraceae bacterium
AAGAGCAGGGATGACTCATATATTACTTCTTAATCTCCGGTTGCCATCTCTCTCTGGATGAGCGACTCGTAGCTATTCGTCAACCCGAGCCCCTGAGCAATTCTCCTGCCCAGTTCACCATCCACCTGCTGCCAATTTCGCAGGGCACGTTCCTGGATATCGCGATCAACACCATCGCCCATATGAGCAACGATATTGTTCACCAGATGCTCCCTTCCAGTGTCATCAAGTGCCTTGCGGTAGAAGGTTCCAGCCTGACCAAAATCATCATCCTCTGTATGCAGCGTATAGGCGCTACGCATGATCTCACCGCTGGTGGACCAGTACGATTCGCCAACTCTCGCCGGGTCGGCCTTGGGACCCCCAAAGCTGTTCGGCGCATAGACTGGCTGACTCTCTTCGTAGCGATAGCGCATTGCGCCATCCTTGTTATAGCTATGAATCTCTGAATGAGGCTGATTCACCGGCAACTGCAAGTAGTTCGTCCCAATGCGGTAGCGGTGCGTATCAGGATAGCTAAACAGACGACCCAGGAGCATTTTGTCCGGGCTAGGACCAACGCCGGGCACCATATTCGATGGCTCAAAGGCAGCCTGCTCAATCTGAGCAAAGAAATTCGCTGGATTGCGATCAAGAACCAGTCGTCCAATCGTCACTGGCGGATAATCGCTGTGCGGCCAGACCTTGGTTAGATCAAAGGGATTGAAGCGATAGTTCTCTGCATCCTTAAAGGGCATGATCTGCATTTCCAGCCGCCAGGACGGGAAATCCTTTTTCTCAATCGCCTGACGCAGATCGCGGCGATGATAGTCGGGATCTTCAGCGGACATAGCTGCAGCCTCGGCGTCTGTGAAATTCTGAATACCCTGCTCCGTCTTGAAGTGGTACTTCACCCAGAACTTCTCACCCTGCGCATTTACCCACAGAAACGTGTGGCTACTATAGCCATTCATGTGACGATAGGAACGGGGCGTTCCACGATCGCTCATCAGGAAGGAGACTTGATGGATTGACTCGGGTGAGAGGGACCAGAAGTCCCACATGGCGTTATGGCTGCGCAGATCGGTATCGGGCATGCGCTTCTGCGAATGAATAAAATCCTGGAACTTCGAGGGGTCACGTACAAAGAAGATTGGCGTGTTGTTGCCAACGATATCGTAGTTTCCCTCTTCCGTATAGAACTTCAGCGCGAAGCCACGCGGATCACGCAACGTATCGGCTGACCCCAATTCGCCCGCCACTGTCGAGAAACGGAGCAGCACAGGTGTACGCTTCCCCACTTGACCGAGAAACGCAGCTCGTGTCCACTCGCTGGCATCCTTCGTCACCTCAAAATAGCCAAATGCACCACTACCTTTGGCGTGCACCACACGTTCGGGAACGCGCTCACGATTAAATTGCGCCATTTTCTGGATCAGATAATGATCTTGCAGCACCAATGGACCGTCGGGACCCACCGAAAGTGAATGTTCGTCGCTGGAAGCAGGAATGCCTGCGTCATTCGTTGTAAAAGGAGGTTGCTGATCCGTCATAAATTTTCTTCTTTCTCCTATCTGTCTGCCACAAATATACGATATCTCGCTTCATGTTTTATGGCTTACGAGACATTTTCCGGGAACATATTGATTGTAAAAATCCGATCTACTGTGCACATCGTCACGATAGCGTTATGGTTGTGCTCTCATTTTCAGCTACCAATGGCCATCATGGATATTAGATAGTTACTATCGGGCTCTCTCATCTTAGCAAGCATCTCACACTGAACGCAAGCTCAACAATTTGAGTCGTGTCTGACTGTGATATCGCTGACAAAGGTCCCTTTTGCCGAGTTTACTGCGGCGTAGCTATGCGCCGCTAGAAAAAGAATAAATGGGCTGAAAGAGCGTGGCGAACCTCTTTAGCCCATTTGGTTTTGCTTGCAAGGATGGAGTCCACATCGACAGAAATCCTTTTAACCTGATTTAGACCATCAGAGATGGCTTGTAGCTCTTTTACTCGGACCTATAGAACGAGTACAAAAGCAGCAAAAATTTTTATGAGCACGAAACCAGCGCTGCTCAGATGCTCACAACCGGATAAGAGATACGCTCTGCGGCTACCCCTGAAAGATGTGCCGTAATACCCCAGCCCTGCAAAAAACCTGTTACATCATCGCCGCTGGTGGTCAGTTCGAGCTCAACAATCCCGCAGTTGTGGATAATTGCCTCGGTGACTATCTGCTCGTAGTTGGGACAAAACGTGCGCCCGATCGCGGCCAGAATACCGCCGTGAGCGGCTATGATAATACGTTGCTGATCGCGGCCACGTGTCACTTCAAGTAATCCACGCCTTGAGCGCTCAATCAGCTCTAAAAAGTTCTCGCCACCTGGGAAAGACTCTGAAACAAAGCCCTGGACCCAGCGATCCACAATCTGATCGTGCATGCGCCAGTTCGCGTCCGTCGGCGGCAGCATCTCCAGGTCCCCAACATTGACCTCACGAAACTCTTCAAGAATCGTGACCGGCAAATGATGGTGTTCAGCAATGATCTCCGCAGTCTGATAGGCTCGTCTGAGTGGCGAGGCATAGATCGCGTCGATGGGCTTCTCCTGAAAATAGAGCGCCGTCTGTTCCGCCTGCATTACCCCTTTAGGTGTAAGAGGGTAATCAACCAGTTTATATGAAAATTCCCTGGTAATGTTGGCAAGGTTTTCTCCATGTCTTATCAGATAAAGCGTATTTGTCGATGTCGTAGCCATGAAACCCTTTCTTTGAAAAAACAGGTCACATCAGAGAAAGATAAAGAAAGAGAACCTGTCGAATGACAGGTTCTACCCTATTATAGCACAGAATATGCGCAGAAGGGATAGACCTTTTCCTAAGAACAGGACTTCGCAAAAGTCGTTTCATTCCCCGCCCACCCATCCTTTTGGATGGACGGTGGCAGTGCGAACGCGCTGTCATCGTCCATCTTGTTCTCCTGGGGAGGGGCCTGCCCACTCCTGAGCCGTGACTTTTGCGAAACCCTGTTCCTAAAGAAGAAGCTTCGCCAAACTGGCTCGCTTCTTCTTGTTCAGGAGGAAGAGGCGGCTTCGCAAGGCTATTTGATTAGCTTGAAACCGACTCGGAGACCGGACGCTCGGTCAGGCTTGTGTCGAGTTGGGGAGCGGAGACAATGACTGTGATCCCGTTCGGGTCCTGTAATGTCCCAACTGGGAGGCCCTCGCGAACCATTTCAAAGAAGTCCAGTCCAGCAACCCTGGCTTCGTGTTGAGCGGCATTGGGACCCGTCCAGACGTTTAATCCCAGGTGATGATGATATCCATCCCAGGAAACAAAACCCGCCTGATGAAAAAGATTTGCCATGAGTTCTAGCTGAAAGGTCTGCTGATAAAATCTCAGGCTCTCGTCTAAATCGCGCACATTGAGATGCATATGTCCCAGAATGGTTCCCTCCGGGAAGCCTGTAAAGCTCTCCTGAGCCTTCGCCAGTAATAGATCAGTCTTGAGACGCAGCGTGTCCATGCTGGGCGCACCATCCGGATTTCTGGGCCATGCTGAACGCGGCCTGTCGGCATAGACCTCGATACCGTTTCCTTCGGGATCGGTGAGATACAGTGCCTGACTGACCAGGTGGTCAGAAGCTCCGGCAATGGGCACACCATCGCGCATACAGTGCAACAGAAACGTTCCCAGGGCACTCTCGTCCGGCAGTAAAATGGCAAAATGATAGAGGCCGGCGGTGTGCGCAGCACGAGGAGCCGCATCCGGCGTATGCCTGAGCGCCAGAAGCTCCTGAGCACCAACTCCCAGACCCACCAATCCCTCTTCACGCTGGTCTCGTACAATCCTCAAACCTAAACGCTGATAGTAGGCAATGCTTCCGACCAGATCGCGCACCCGCAACCCCACACGGCGTAGTGGCCATGCTTGCGACATAAAGAAACTCCTTGTATTTAGAGGAAACTACTTCCAATAGCTCAAATTTAGAAGTTCTCCCTCCATAAGAAGAGAAAACTCAAGCGTAAGATAATCAAGCGCTACGCGCTACCTCTCAGGACTTCGCAAAAGTTGTCTCTTCCCCAACCACCCTCTACTCTCTTCCTCTGAGGAGGGGTCTGGCCACTGCTGAGGAGCGACTTTTGCGAAGCCCTGACTACCTCTGGATGCGCTGGAGATCGCAACCTCAACCTTCATAGAAGAAAACGCGCTACAACGAAACAGTATTCCATGCCACTCTATAGATCAGCTTTCCAGACAATTTTGCTTGAAAAAGTGAAAAATTGCTATCTTTAAATCGTATTTTCACCACGTATTTGACAAAATATGAATTTTCTAGTAAAATGTCTCATATATTACCAATAATTGCCAAATAAATAGCAAATATTGATCGAATTCAGTCTGCTAGCATGCAAGCTCTAAACTGAGCTTGAGAGAAAATAAGGCGCAAGAACGTATATACTATGCTGACTTACGGTCGTGTATTAAAAGAAACTTTCTCTCTAGAGAGACGTATATATCGGTATCCCCACTCTTTTAACGCCCTGCCTATTGCGTGTATATTACTGGAGAGCCAAACGCTACCATAAGATGGGACAGCAAGATGTATAAAATGAGTAAAATACAAACGGTGCCATGGGACAATCTGGCCGGGGACGAACTCCTGAGAACAAAATTCACCGTTCCGCGCCTGCGCACACCACTGGTCGAACGTACCTTGCTCATTGAACGTCTGGATCAGAACCTCACGCGGAGCGTTACGCTAATCTCTGCGCCTGCCGGGTTTGGGAAAACAACCTTTATACGCTCCTGGATAGCCAGTCATGCTGAACAGCAAGATCTTCCGCCGCTTGCCTGGGTTTCACTGGACGATGGCGATAACGACCCGATGCGCTTCTGGCGTTATACGCTAACTGCCTGCCAGGTCTTTCGCCATGAGCTGGGACAGGAAGCGCTGGCATTAATGAACAATTCCATGCGGTCATCTTTTGAGAGCGCATTGACGCTTTTCATCAACGAACTCTCTCAGTTTTCCGATAAGGGTATTCTTGTTCTGGAGGACTATCATGTCATCACTTCGACCTGGATACATGAGACACTGGCCTTCCTGGTCGATTATCTGCCTGAGTCTCTACATCTGATCCTGATTACACGCGGCGATCCACCACTCCCCCTGGCTCGCTGGCGTGCCCATCACGATCTCTGCGAGTTCCGCGCCACCGATCTGCGTTTCTCGGCAGAAGAGACAAAGGCCTTCCTGGAACAGGCCATCGCGATACCGCTCGCCCCTGAAACGGTGTCACATCTTCATGAACGCACCGAGGGCTGGATTGCTGGACTCCACCTGCTGGTCCTGGCCTTGCAGGGACGACAGAATAGGCAGGAAATCGAACAGATTCTCGGAACCTTCACCGGTAGCCATCAGCATATTTTGGAGTACCTGGTGGCCGATGTTCTGAGTATTCAGCCACCAGCCCTCCAGTCCTTTCTGCTCCAAACCAGCATTCTCAGTCGCCTGAACGGATCACTGTGCGCAGCAATCACCGAACGCGCCGATAGCGCAGCACTCCTGGCACAACTGGATCGCGCAAATCTCTTCCTGCTGCCACTGGACGGTACAGGACAATGGTACCGCTATCATGCTCTCTTTGCCGAGGCGATGCAGCACGAGGCTCGTCAGCAACTTGGAGAAGAGAAACTTCAAGAACTCTTTCTCAAAGCCAGTCACTGGTACGAAAAGCATCAACTGATCTATGAGGCAATCGAAACCGCGCTATCGGCTCAGGCCTTCACGCAGGTCGCTGCTCTGATAGAGGATATGGTTGATTCTTCCTCTTTTCAGAACGAATACTATAGCTTGCGCCGTTGGATTGAGCAATTACCCACCGACCTGATCGCGACCTATCCAATCCTCTGCTTTACCTATGCTATCGCTCTGCTCTTCACCTCAGATCGCTATGCCCTATCCACAAAACTGCTCATTGAAAAACCTCTCTCCTTAGCGGAGCATACCTGGCAGACAGAGCAGAATACGGCCCGTTTGGGCGAGGCGCTAACCCTGCGCACGATGGTCTACTGGTGGCAAGGAGATTTTACTGAAGCGTTCCAGATAGCTCGCCAGGCCATCGAACTACTCACCGATGAAAGCAACATGTGGCGCGGTATCTGCCTGATCTATATAGGAGTTGCAGAATTTGTAAACGGTCATCTGGACGCGGCCAGACAGGCCACAATGGAGGCCCACCACCTCAACGAAACAGCCCAGAACACGTATGCAGTACGCGCAACTGTCCTCATGCAGACCCGCATCTGTCTGGCCGAGGGGAAGCTACAACAGGCCTCGGAACTCTACAGAAACCTGCTCGACGAGGCCGAAAAGCAGCAAGATTTTCAGGATCAAAGCGAGGCACTCCAGGGTATGGGAATCCTGGCCTATGAATGGAACGATCTGGAGCGGGCTGAACAATACATCCACCAGTCACAGGAACGCTCTAAACGCTTCCCCGAGGACGAGCTTATTGTCCATAATGGTCTACTCCTGGCTCGCATCCAGCATGCACATGGACAAACGGAGCAGGCGTTACAACAGCTCAGCGCACTTGCCGCTTATGCGCAACGACGTCCACATCTGTTGCGAGAGATCCACACCTGGCAGACAAAGCTCGCGCTGGCAGCCGGAGATCAGGTCGCAGCCGAGTGCTGGTCCGACACCATTGGACAGTACAGCGATCCCGAGGTGTTCCTTGAGCGCATGGAACACTCGCTGCTGATCGCACGACTCCATATCGCGTCCGGCTCATCCTCCGAGGCGTTGCACTCTCTGCAAGCACAGTTAGACGAGGCACAAACGCACAAATTCACTCCCATTATCCTGGAGACACTGCTCCTACAAACACTGGCGCACGCTGCACTGAAAGAAATCGCCCAGGCTCGTCAGTCTCTCCTCCAGGCCTTAACATTGGCACGGGTCGAAGGCTATCAACGCACCTTCCTGGACGAGGGCGAAGCTCTGTCAGCAGTCCTGCGCACAGTTCTATCCGATACACGCGACGAATTGCTGACCGAGTATGTTCGCTCACTCCTACCAACCCTCCCGGGTCCTTCAACCCAAACGGAGACCCGGCGTCCTCAACCCTCAACCACACAGCACGCTGTTCTGATCGAACCGTTGAGTCCTCAGGAACGGCGCGTCCTGCGTCTCCTGGCCGCTGGTCTCTCTAATCCTGAGATCGCCCAGGAACTCGTTGTCTCAATCAACACCATCAAAACGCAGGTCCAGAGCATCTACCATAAGCTCAACGTCAACAGCCGCCATGAAGCACGAACAGCAGCTCAGCAACTCCATCTGCTCTAACCATTTACCATTAGCTTTGGAATATAATATAACCATAAAAACGGGCGAGCTGCAAGATGCGGGGACAGATGGAGCTGTAAAAGTGCGCTTCTATCGTGTCGATGTCGCAGGCATACTTGATCTTCTTCTCACATTACAACCCGTTGCTCCCTCGGACCCCATATTTACAGAATGGGAATAGCTGAACCCCTTCTCTTCAGATCGCTGGCGTAGGCACAGATATCAGCCCTGCGCTTGCTACACTTGGCACAAATCTCTATCTGGCCTGGAAGGAGGCTGGCACGCAGAATCTCTGGTATGCGAGCTTCGATGGTATACATTGGACTTCAGGTACCCTGCTGAAACCGCCCCACCCTACAGAGAAAAAGGTATATCGAGCAAAACGGGCGGGGTATCCCGCCCGTTTTGCTCGATATACCTTTTTTTTATTCGCCGCCGCAGGCGGCAAGCAGAGGGCACCTGAGTAGTTACCATCCCTGCTTTTGCAAAAGCAGGGTAAAAGGCGTTCGGCCTGTCATACAGGCTGCCCCCCGAGCAGCCTCGCTTCTTCTTTCGGGGAAAGGGCGGCTTTCCAAGCCGTAGAAAAGGGCGGGATAACTCATATCTGGGAAGGGGTCTGTCCACTGCTGAGGAGTGACTTCTGAAAAACCCTGTGTATCAAGATATATAGCATTGACAGCCTCTCTGAACAGTGCTACTCTTGCGCAAAAAAAGAGCGTAGGGAGAGAACTGAACGATGGAACTTTCATCACATACACCACAACCAGATCACAGCGATCACGAGGACCCCACTCGCTATGTAGAAGAACTGAACGGCCCCACCGACTACTGGCTCTCCATCACCGACGCATCGAGAATCTGCCGTGTCCAGGATATATCGATTCGCAGAGCCATCGCTAAAGGCAGATTAGCAGTCAGACAGCAGCGAGCGGGACAAAACAAACGCACACGCTTTATCCGTGCCAGTGATCTGCCACGAGCTGGCTTCCCCATTATCGATGAAAGCGCCACTATCACGACCGAAATAGGCAAGGCCGATATTCTGAGTATCCCCCGTCAGCAACAACTGATCCATGAAAACCAGCAACAACTTCATACTACCCTGCAAACCCTCCAACTCTCACTCGCGGAACAGCAAACCCATTTCCAGATCAGCCTTCAGGCACAACAAGATCGGCACCAGCAAGCCATCCAAACCCTCCAGGATCAACACAAACAGTCCATCAGCTCCCTCGAAGAACGTCTCACAAACACTCAGGATCAGCACAGAGAACATATCAGTTCCCTCGAAGAACGTCTCGCAAAAACCCAGGATCATCACAAACAATCCATCAGCTCCCTCGAAGCACAGCTCATAAATATCCGGCAGGAGTTTCAACAGACCCTCGATGTCAGGGAAGAGCACCTTATCCAAATCCAACAGAATCTACAAGAGCAACTCTCCCACACCCAAACACAGTTACACCAACAAGCAGAACACCATCAGACAACGCTCCACGATCTGCAAACGACCTTTCTCAAATATCAGGATCAGACCGAGCAAGCCCTGCAACAGCTCGCCCACACCCACCGGGCAGCCCTCGACGCCCACCAACAAAGCATTGCGCAGACCCTCCAACAGAGCGAGCAAAATGTACAGGAACAGCTCGCCACCCTTGACCAGCGGATTACAACCTGCCTGGACACCCATATCATTGCGACCACAGAACGCCTGACCCACCTGACCATCCAACTCACGCAACTGCAACAACTCAACGAAACGCTTCAGCAGAACTTTCTTCAGGAGCGCCAGAGCCAACAAAGCTGGCAAGATACCTATGCCCAACTTCTCCCCCTGGTTTCTTCCGTTCAAGACCTCCAGCAGATCGCAGAGGAATATATCGAGGCCCCCTGGAAGCACTCTCTTGCCAACCTGGAACATAAGGTACTCGCTCGCCAGACGATAGAACAGGAACACTACCAGAAACTCCTTAACGCTCTTTCAGAGCGTCTGGATACCCTTAAACGCTCACAGACAGGGCTATTTCATTCTCATGAGGAACCCCTCCCCGCGCCA
>DAOTTL010000568.1:0-3746 GCA_034438135.1 Ktedonobacteraceae bacterium
TAATCAACGTCCTACAAGAGGTTAGCTTTGTTATAAACCCGGGCGACCGCGTTGGACTGGTGGGACCCAATGGAGTGGGCAAATCGACTCTTCTACGCATTCTCGTGGGCCAGGAAACGCAGGATGAGGGATTCGTTCAGTATGCTCCCTCAATCGAGTTTGGCTATCTCCCACAGAGTACCCCTATGTTCTATGGACGTAGCATGCAGGACAGGAAGGCAAACTCTCCTTCTCATAAAAATGTGTTGGCAAATGGCATTCGCCAACACAGTCTCATAAAGAAGAGTTTGTCTTCCTCGTACTACACTAGCCAGTAGCTATTACCGGTAAGCTGAAAATTGTCGGTCAGGCGCACCCAGTTCAGAGAAACAGCAACTGACATACGCATCTTGCGTTCCATCCTGAGAGAGATTATAGTATGGTAACATTAGAACAATTTTAAAGGTCATCATCAAGGCCTTCAACTCTGTTATTCATACAGCCATACAAAAGTAATACGACTTATTGAGAATCCCATATGCTATACTGAAATAGTTGAGGAGGAACTCATGAAGAAATCTGTAGGTAGGCTTATTACTCAATCCTTTGTAGTCGGTCTATCAGCGACTTTAATCGGGTCAGGTGTGGTGGCGATTCGGCATGCCCTTGAAACTCCCCAGGTGCTCAAAAGCACCCTACCTGGAGAATCATTTCTCTACGGATGGAAAAACGGCAATATCTTTTACAAGGTTTACGGAGAGCCAGATGCACCTCCATTGGTTCTCCTACATACTCCAGCCATCGGCGCGTCTGCATATGAAATGCGCTCTCTCATAGAGCTGTTGGCCAGAACATATCGCGTTTATGCTCCTGATATGCCAGGGTTTGGACTTTCAGATCGACCCAGGGCAGATTATTCCAGCAAACTCTATACCGCGATGTGCCATGATTTCATACATGATGTCATTCAGCAACCCACCACCCTGGTTGCGAGCGGGCTGAGCTGTAACTACGCTGTCTCTCTAGCAGCACAAGAGCCTGAACTCTGTGCCGCCCTTGTGCTGCTCTCTCCGATCGCACTCCATGGGATCCAGCGAAGGCTCCCACTGGTACGCCAGTTGGCGGAGATGCCCTTAGCCAAAACATTCCTTTATCCCATCCTGTGCACGCATCTGGCCTTTTTTCTATCTCGTGGGGAACAGTCCAGCAATCAGGCCGATTTCGCGCAATTCTACGCTGTTACTCATCAGATTGGAGCTGAACACGCCACCATGGCTCTGCTCGCGGGCAATCTCTCCACAGATACGTCGGAAGAGTTCGAGGCACTCCAGCAACCTGTTCTCATTATCTGGGGAACGCAGGCCCTGAACGACCGACACAACATCGCTAGCCTGCATGATGCCACCCAGAAACGCCATGCCAGAGAGGTCGAACTTATTCAGGGAGCCGGACTCCTTGTGCACCTGGAACAGCCTGAAAGAGTCGCAGCCGCCATATTACGCTGGCAACCAGTACCTGGTTTATCCACTCCCTCTAGAGAAAATGAGTTGCCAGAGTCCAACTCACGGACAGCCAGTAAAAACCAGCTCATAGAGCACCCACTTCCAATGATAGAGCCAGACGCCGAACCAGAGGCACCCTCCGTAGAGAGCACAATACCGAACAGCACTGTTGAGGCCTACTGTGTCAGGTGTAAGAAAAAGACTGAAGTACTCAACGCACATGAAATCACCATGAAAAACGGACGGCCAGCAGTACGAGGAAGCTGTGCAATCTGTGGAACCGGGATCAATCGCATTGGAAGTCTCAATCCATTCCAGGCCACCTCATAAAGAGAAGACGAGTCTCCAGTTCCTGTCAACACAAACAATTCTCAAAACGTGTAAAAAAGAAAGCGCGTCCAAGAGAAACGTAAAACAATAAACTTTAGCGGGCAACCGAGAGAAAAAAAGGTTTCAAACAATATAAGTAATAACGAATTTTGTCAGATAGGCAAAAAAAGAGTAAAAATTACTTGACTCTATGTTTAGGAGAAAGTATAATCTCCTTCGTGTCTGAAAAAGGTCGGTATACAAATGGACAAAACCAGACACGAGAAAACGTCGGGTCTGTTATACCCGAGTAACAATAAACTCCTTCAAAAGGGATACCTATAAACTTCTTCGGAAACGAAAGTCCTGATACAAGTGTATCAGACTTTCCACACGTCCTTTACCTTGCCTCAGGGCAAAGCGGGGTAAAACATGCAATACTGTTTAATCACGAATAAAATGAAATAGATGGAAGATCTACGGAGAAGCAATCAGGCGGCTAGCAAGCCATCTGTGCTACAAAATAAGCGTTTTTCAGGGACCGGACTCCGGTGTGAGGTTGGATGGGCATTAGCGCCGATCACGCGCACAGAGACAAAGGCATAGACCTCTCTCTCTATGTATAGTGCGAAATCCGGCGAGGTCTTTTCGGTTCTGTATTGTGTATATTGTCATGCAGGCGAATGAATTGAGAGCAAAAGAGTATCTCTCAAAGTCATTTCCATTGCCCCTCAACACCAGGGAGGAGTTACTACCTATGAGTATTGGTGGACAAAGTGAGTCAGAGCAAAAGGTGTATCGTCTGACTCCCGAAGGTTATGCAAAAAATAAAGAGAGGTTGGAGTACCTGCGCACGGTCAAACGTAAGGAGATTGCTGATTATATCCACGAGGCCAAGGAGGCCGGGGATATCAGTGAAAGTAGTGCTTACGAGGATGCGAAGAATGATCAGGCAATGGTAGAGGGTGAGATTATCAAACTCGAACGCCTGCTTGCCGTCGCCGAAGTCATGACTTCTATGCAAAATGATGCTGTACGCATCGGCGTACAGGTGGATCTCACTACTTCTACAGGGGCAAACAGGACCTTCAAAATCGTAGAGACCTTTGAGGCCGATCCTAAAACTGGCCAGATATCTGATGAGTCGCCTGTGGGAAAAGCACTGATGAGTCATAAAGTTGGCGATGTCGTGAGTGTCTCAACACCAGGAGGGGTTACAACCTACACCGTCCGCAAGATCACATCTATGCTCTGATTTTATCTCTTAAGAGAGAAATGGTTGAGCTTCTCCTTCTGTCGCCTCCGGCGACAGAATAAAAAGAGTAGATGGCCTGTGTTGTGGGGCAAATGCCCCACAACACAGGCCATCTACTCTTTTTATGCCGAGAAAAAGCCTATATCTGTAATCGAATGGATTCACCCCCATTCTTTTTTGAGGGATTGCGGGCAAAGCGTTGCACGCCTTGCCCGCAATCCCTCGTTTCTTTCTCCGGGATGGGGTAGTTTCGATCAGCAAAAGACTTCGGCAACAGAGTCCTGTAAGGGAGGGAATGCCGCATTCAGGGGCCGTTCACATTCATTGCCAGCATCCTCTCTTGCATTGAGCAAGCTCCCAGTCTCCATACACTGGAGCTGCTTCAATCATTACCGCCAGGCGAGGACCTGGGAGATTGTCTGCGAACATTTAGTGGCAGGGCCAATTGCTTCATTCGCTCCCTCGCTGTTGGTTTCCCAAGTACATCTCGTTGCATGGCCGTCCCTCCGAGCGCCGCCCGCCGGCATAAATTTGCTATTGGGACAACATGGACGCCGGAGGCCTGTCTCAACTTTTCTTCAGTCACTTCACTGTCCTTGGGCTCAAACGACGCAAAGGTGTTCCTAGACGGTTTCTGCACGGGGGACTCGCGCATTGCAGCGACGTCGCTGCCCCGCATTCGCAACCTCAAGCTGGGGCAC
>DAOTTL010000569.1:0-21386 GCA_034438135.1 Ktedonobacteraceae bacterium
TCAATATGCTTCTGCAACAGCTCAAGCTGGAACATGCTCAGCTCGCCCTTGAGAGACGCTTGCTGGAATCGGTGCTGCCCGAACCTGTCAAAACCACCATCCGCACACGTTATCAGGGACGCACCTTTGAGCAGAGCGAGCTAGAAGCCGATCTAAAAGCCCAACAGGAGATGCTGTCCGCACTCACTACAACGGGTCTGATTCGTGGCAATAGCTATGAAAAACCTGCAATCGGACAGATGATTACAGAAGCAGAAAAGATCCAGGCTGCGTTTGATAAAATGTTTGATCTGGAGATCGATTCAGCACGCCTGGGAACAATTCGACCTTTCGGCAGCATCCGCGAAGCCTATGCTCGTGTCACAGGAGATCCCTCAATCGCAGGCTTTAGCGAACGCTCAACACTGGGGAACATCCGTGTCTCTGAGAACGCACCCATTGCACGCATCACTGAAGCTGATACCACAACAGCTTCGTTCTCCTACCTGCTCGGAACCAGCATGAATAAACGCCTGCTCAAGGACTACCAGGCCTGGCCCGCCGAATGGCAACGCTTCGTGGTGATCGCCCCCATCAAGGACTTCAAACAGCAGTCCCGCGTGCGCCTCGGCTCATTCGGCAGCCTCTCGACGGTCGCAGAAGACACGGCCTATACAAGCATCACCCTGACCGATACAGCCGCAACCTACGTCCCAACGAAACGCGGCAACCTGGTCACCGTCTCCCGCGAAACCATCGTCAATGACGACCTCTTCGCCATTAAACAGATCCCCACCAAGCTGGCCGTGGCCGCCGCCTATACTCTGGCCGAGTTTGTCTATGCCTTTCTGTCCACTAATCCGACCATCTTTGACGGCAGCGCACTTTTCACTACCGGCGCTCCCCATAGCAATCTCGGCTCAGCCGCACTTGCCAGTAGCTCCATGCAGAGCGGCGTCACGGCGATGCGCGAGCAGACAAACTTCAGCGGCAAACGCCTGGGACTCAAACCCGGCTACCTGATCGTGCCCCCGGAACTGGAATGGACCGCGATGATCGCCACCAAAAGCGCGGGCATACCGGGCAGTCCCAACAACGACATCAACCCGATGCTTGGCTATGTGGTCCCCGTCGTCAGTCCACAACTCTCCAGCACCACCCAGTGGTTCTTCGCAGCCGACCCCCGCGTGGTCGATACCATCGAGATCGGCTTCGTCGGCGGACAGGTCAATCCCGTCCTCTTTATCCAGGATCAGCCGCTCTTTGGACTCAATTTCACCCAGGATGTCATCTCGTACAAGATCCGCCACGAGTATGGCGGCTGTGTCGTTGACTGGCGCGGCCTCTATCGCGGCATCTAACGCTGCTATTGATCGACCTTCCCCTTACTAGCAAGAGAAAAGAGGAAAAGATAGATGCCAGGATTTCTTAACTCAGATGGCAGCGAACTGGTCGGAGGAAAGCTCCCGGCAGGAAGCGGCCAGTCACTCAACCTGGATGCGCTGGGAAACTTGCTCGTCAACATCGCCGCGTGGGCCGCGAACCAGAGCGTGAACCTCGCGCAGCTCAATGGCAGCTCCCTCCAGATGAGCCAGGACGACGGGGCAACCCTCAACTCGCTCTTAGAGCTGGCCCCCATGGGCTATAACAGTGGCGGACCCACGCTGGCAAATGGCGTTCCCTCCCAGCTTACATTTGATCGTCTGCGCACATGGCTGGGCAAGGGTCTACAGGCCAGCACGGTCAACGCAACAAACGCTGGCGATACCAGCCTGACCTTTAGTAGCGCCCCCAAAACGATCCTGCCCGGGCAGTCCATCAAGCTCATCGGGGGCAGCAACGCCGAGTATGTCTACGTCACAGATACGTTTACGCCAGGTCCAGCGGTCACCAGCATCCCGCTCAAAAACGCAGTCGTCAATGCAGGCCAGAACCTTGCCAGTTGGTCCGTCTTCAATGTCGCCGGACCCTCCATCGGCGCGGTTCCCGTTGATGGCATCCTCATGGTTCAAGAAACGCTGCTAGACGTTACCACAAGCAACCTCTACGCTAAACAGGGCTTTCGTGGCGTTCAAGACGTGAACACCGGAGGACGCTCCTCTCTGGCCATCGCCGCCAGTACAGCAGGCAACACCGTCGTCAAGAACGGTCCAGGACGCCTGGCACGCATCCTTGTCACGACAGCGGGCACAAACCCGCTAAACGTGTTCGACAATGCCAGTGCCCCCAGCGGAACCCAGATAGCTCTCGTACCCGCCAGCGCCGCAGCAGGCACGATGATCGATTGCCAGACTCCCGCGCTCAACGGGATCACCGTCCAGGGAAACGCCTCTAATCCAGGCGTGACCATCTTCCTCTATTAGCAACCAACGTAGGATAACCAACCGTACAGCCACCTCTCGTCCGAGCACAACGATTTTCTTACTGGGGATAACTAACGTACAACCACCAACGTACAGCCGCAACGCAACCTCTCACCTCGTCCAAAGAGAGATGTTCACACAGACCAGGGAACAACTGTTCCCCCTCAACAGCTCATAGAGTAGAGAAGAAGGAGAGACAACGACATGTTAGATCAGGCAGAACTCGTATTCGGTCGCTATAACGGCGGACAAAACGCCCCCATTGGCTCCTACTGGCTGCCCCGCACAAACGCCATCTTCCAGCAGACCAGCGACGGGAGCCTGCCAAACGCGGGCACCTGGTGTCCGGTCACGACCAGCGGCACAAGTACCCTCGCCCAGTGCGCAACCGCGCTCAACAGCGGCCTGGGTCGCAGCGACTTTAACGCCGCCAGCCTGCACACCTACACCTCGGGAGATAACGTCACCGTACCCGGCCAAATGACCAACGACGGCTAGTAAACGATTTGAGATGACAGGCAGGGATGCAAGGGGTTGCACCCTTTGACTGGGGTCCGGGGCTGTGCCCCGGTCCTCTCTCCCTCCAAAGGGCGGGGAGGGGCAAACTATCAAATGAAGTTTCTCATGAGATTAGCAAGCGAGGAGAAACAACTGTGACACAGCAGATCACTAAACGCGGCATCTTACAGCTTTTCAACACAGTCACCTATACAGCCGATGTCCTGATTATCGAGGCCACCAGCTACGTACTGAGCAATGTCCCCATTGCCACCCATGTCGATGGAACCTCCGCCATCGTGGGCGCGAGCTGCGCGGTCCTCTTTCTCGATGCCCACAATCCCACGGACGCCATTATCGTCGCCATCTACGGCCAGGCCCCGACACCACCACCTGGACGCGTGACCTTTATCGCTCCAACCGTCCAGGTCAACGGCGATGTCATCGCCAGCGGCGTCACTAATACGTACACCATCTCAGGCATACCAAACAACGCACTCGGGATCATCTTCAAAGCCTTCTTTCGGGCCTCCGTCTCACCCGCGCACATCGATCTCGCCGCCCACGGTGGCAACCTGAGCGAAACGTGCAGCCTTGGCGAGGTCACCAGTACCAGCCAGACCCTCAACGGTAGCGGTATCCTGCCACTCTCGCCCGATGGCAGAATCGATATCAAAGCCAATAATGGCAACTGTACAACAACCCTCTACGTCTACGGCTATATCATTTAACGCGCCTCATCCTCCCCAGGTCCTTCCAGACAGGGGTTTTATGAGCACACACAGTAAGCAGATAGGAATACACAAATGGATACTCAAATGGACACCCTTAACCGCATCAATATCTGGCTCGACCGTCTGGAGTTCCACGCGCTGGAACTCATGGAGTGCTGTCAGCCGGACGAGTTTGGGCCAGCGCAAGCCGCGACCGCAGCAGGGAAATATATCACGCTGATCGCGCACCTGCTCGAACTACGGCAACGCTTCAGCCGTGACACCAGCGGCGACGAAGAGAAGCTGCTGAAGATTATTTTTGCCGAGGAAGAGGATCTCTTGCCGAGGGAGAATCCCCAATGAGAACGATTGACGCGGCCATGCAGAGCGCTCTAGACGCAGAAACTCGTCGTCCAGCCATTGCTCTGACCATTGAGGACCATACAATTCATCTGACCCCCTATCAGTCACCAGGCCTGGTCGATCAGTGGTCGGATGTCTGCCTGGCAAACGATGGCAGCATCGTGCGCGTCAATCTCACTCGCAGCACGTTTGGACAGACCGCCAACTTCCAGCACGCTCGCATCACTGATCCCGCCCAGGCCTCACAGTGGTCCACCGTGACGACCTTCAGCGGGGGTAGCGGGAATATGCTGGACGATGGCGGCTGCGCGGTCAGCAACAACGCTGGCACGCTCCGAGCCTTTGCAACCTCAACCGCTGGCTCCCCTTACAAGCTACTCGTCTGGTCCTCAACCGACAATGGACTTACCTGGACGGGTCCGGTTACGATCGTCCTGCCCGGCAATGTCGCGACCTACGGACTCGGCAGCGCGGGCAACAATGACCTCTTTCTGATCTACGATGTCACAGGTTCGCCACGCGATCTCGGGGTCTGCCTCTTCAGCGGTGGAAGCTGGGGCAGCGTCCACAACTGGGGTCAGGGTCATCTCACCATTGGCTACGGCATCACAGCCAGTTGGACCGGCAGTCTCTACAACGTCGCCTATAGCGATGGCCGCACACTGGGATCAACCACCTGCAACAGCAGCGGTAGCACCTGGACAGCGCCCCTGGCCATCGCACCCGCCACCAGCGACGCTGTTGGACGGGTCAGTCCGCGCCTCAGCCTCTACGATGGACGCTATCATCTCGTCTGCAACGAGATCGACGGAGGGGCCATCTCCGGTTCAGTCTACAGCTATTGCCGGGTTCGCGAATCGATCGATTTCATCCATTGGTCCGATGGCTGGCTCCTACATGAGATCACCTGTCAGTACGGTGGCAACCTCTTCTCCCTGACCTCACCACAGTCCGGCAGTAGCGGAGCACGCTACTACTTCTCACAGCCCACAACGGTCCTCAGCACCCCGGCCTATAGTTCAGGCAATGCCAACCAGTATCTCGACGTATCGGCCAGCGTGCTTAGCTACAAACGCACGGAACAGATCAACAAGTCCGCAGAGTTACAGATCATTCTCGACAACAAAGGAGGACAGTACAATAACCTTATCAACCTGACTGGCGGAAGCAACTTCCAACCAATCACCCCAAACGCCATCCTGAAACTCGGCGAAGGCTACCTGGTAGGCAACCCACCGCTCACCAGAGATACCATACCAACGGGAACGTATCGGCTCACACGAGTCAGCATCGAGCGCAGCCCCGACCAGAACCAGATCAAGCTGCTCGGACGCGACCTCTCGTATCAGCTCGACCGCATCGCCCGCTGGCAAAACACCTTTAGCGGCCAGACCCTCCAGTACATGCTCCTGGAGGTCTGTGCACGCGCCAGTATCTTTAGTCCAACCATCAGCGGTGGTAGTCAGCTCAGCCAGACCATTCCCACGTTCGTCATCCAGGCTGGCCTGACCTACCGCAAAGCCCTGGAAAGTCTCTGCACCACGTATGGACTCGATTACTTTCTGGACCAGAACGAGACCTTACAGATCCGCGAGGTCCTCGCCACCGATAGTCCCATCTGGACCTACCAGCCAGAGGTTGAACTGCTCTCCTTTGGCGCAAATTATGAACGCGCAAACCACATCATCGCCAGCGGCAAACCGCCAGGCACCACCTCATTCTCGCTCACCACCTCCGAGGCCTACGATGACACAGCGAACGTAGCCACCCGAGTTGAGCGCGTTCTACACCACGTCGATCTTAAACTGACCACCGTAGCCCAGTGCCAGAGTGCGGCGAACCTCATCATGTACTCCGAACAGCGCGGCCAGGTCGCCCACGTCATCGTAGTACCGCTCAATCCCGCGCTCCAACTGTTAGATGTCGTCACACTCACCGACTCAGTCGCCCCAGGCGGGTCAGGCCAGAGCAGCACCGTGCGCATCCTTGGTCACACGGCCAGCTATGACGCCCAGACGGCTGAATACGAGAGCCTGCTCAGCCTTCAGGGTCGCTAACAAACCCACATCCTCACCCAAGCAACAGTGAAACAGGAAAGAAAAGGAAAATGTATGAGTAGTACATCAGGAACTCCACGCAACGCCCACAACGAAATCATCGACATCGCCGAGGCCGATCAGTTTCCGCCCGGAAAGACCCAGTTTGCCTGTGGCTTCTTCGCCTGCGCCATGGCCCGCAGCATGGCCCCGGTGGGTCAGCCACCAACCCTGAGCATTCAGCAGATCATCGACGACGCAGAGGCCTGGTACGCCCAATATAATGGTTCAAACGACGGCAGCAATATGGATGGGATGAGCACCGAGCAGGAGTATGAACTGCTGCGCCAGATCGGTCTGCACTATCAAGCGACCAGTACCGATAGTGGAGTCATCAAACGCTGGATCGAAGTGGGCTATCCGGTCATCATCGCCATTGTCGAAAGCTCCGTCCGCGATCTGGACCTCGGCAAAGTGAACCCCTACCCCTGGACGCCCAATGGCAACCACATCGTCGTCGTCACCGGCGTAGCAGACGACGGCAATCTACTCGTTCGTGACTCGGCAAACTGCACCAACCTCTACGATCCTGGCTCCCTCAGACCGGGTCCACGCCGCTACGACGCCTCTATGCTTCAACTCGTCAGCGCCACAGTCGCGGTCCCGCCCTGGAAACCTCGACCAGTCTCATCAAATCCACCAGCAGGAGATACCAACATGCATATCCCATCAGGATGGTCAGACGACGGAAAAACCTTATGTGCAACAAATGGACAAAAAGTCGTGCTGGGCTTTCGCGGCTATATCCTTGAGCACACCTGGGATGCCACCGACATACCGCTCGCACCAGAGGCGGGCGCAAATCCTGTCGAACTGGCCTATAGTCAGCCAGGAGGACACAACAGCGGCACCCGCCAGTTTTTTATGTACAGCGAACTCTGCTATACAGCCGAGCGTGGCGTCTACCGGGCCTCGGTCGGACGCGAGTGCTGGACGCTCCTCAAGACCTCCACGTCCCCCACATCCCTCCCCTCTTCAACCACCCAGGCACGAGAGGTCACACCGTCAGGCCATGTCTAACCATTTACCGGAATGTCTCTAGAGTTATGTTAAGTTAAGGAGAAAATGTATGGGTCAGCTACTTTCGTTCCTCGTACCCTCTATTGCCCCTACCGCGATAGGTGTCATCACGTGCGCGGTCATTGCCAGCGCCACCATCCTCTACCAGGCCTTCTCTAAACGTCTGTCCTACGCCGCACAGAGACAGATCAGCGACCTGGCAGGAACAGTTGTCAAAGCCATCGAACAAAAATATGAGCAGCTTGGACCAGGTGGAATGCAGAAAAAGCAGGAGGCCATGACCATCTTGCAGAGCCTCTGTCGCAGTCTAAAGCTACCGCTCAGCGACACCCACGCCAGCATAGCGATAGAGGCTGCCGTCTACGCCATGAACCTCTATCAGAAGATTCGGGCAGATGAGCAGGAACCGAAACCAACCACAAAGACCGACCTCAAACTTGCAAACACAACAGCAAACAATCGACAGGCCTAGTAGTTCGTCAAGCATCCTATAGCAGATAGATGGGGGATGCAAGAGGGTATTATCTCTGGACCGAGGTTCAGGGCTGTGCCCCGGGTCCATCCCCCTCTCCAGAAAGGTTTCCAAAACCAATGTTACTTGCAGACATCGAAACCGACGTGCGCGAAGACCTCTTTGATCCCACGGGCAGCAATCAGCGCTGGCAGCAGAGCGACATTGACCGCGCCATCGACAAGGCCATCGAACGCTACACCCAATACTATCCCAACCTTGCCTACAGCGACATGCCTACGCAACCCTTTCAGCGCACCTACCCGTACCCGCAACCGGCCACAGCAGGGTATCCGGTCCTCTGGATCGAGCGCATCCTCTGTCCACTCCAGGTCTACGGCAGCACATTTCTACCGCCAGCCATTGGACCAATCGCAACGGTCCAGTCAGGGACAGGACTGGGAGTGGGAACCTACGGGTACGCGGTCACCTGGCTAAGTCAGGGAGGCGAAACCACACCATCACCCATCAGCAGCGTCACCACCAGCAGCGGCCAGCAGAAAGTTCAGCTCACCAGCATCCCTATTGGACCAGGCACGCCGCAGATCCCGGCCATCGCCCAGAATACCGTCATTGGACGCAACATCTACCGTACCCAGGCCAGTGGAAGCAGTCTGACCCTGCTCATCGCCCTCGTGGACAATACAACCACCAGCTATAGCGACACCGCCAGCGACACCAGCATCGCAAACAGTCCAGCGCCCCCGGTCGTCAACACCAGCGGGGTCATGTACTGGCCACCCTTCGAACGCGACTTCGCTGAGTACAGCAACCTCTTCGACAGCGCCTACTCCCTGGCAGCCGGAGGCAACATGGGCAAACAGGGCACCATCGGCTCCTCACCCTCACCCATAGGCGCACTGCAACAGAGCTTTACCCTCAAACTCTCCAGCGTTGAACTACCCCAGGACAACACCCTCGTCATGCGCGTCTACTACGCCACCAGACACCAACTCGACAGCAACGGCTCAACCATCCCCGAAATTCACCGCGATATCATCGTACTCGGAGCTTGTGCCTACTGTATGGAAGCCTACCAGGTTCCCACAAACGACAACTTCCGCTTCCAGGACGGCGCACTACACGACCAGATCGACGACACCTCCATTCCCACTAGCTGGCTCAAAGCCGCGCAAAACAAAATGCAACAGTTTGAGCGACGGCTCACAGAGGTCAAAGAACAACGCGACTTCGCCAGCTCGGCCCGCATCCACTGGGGCGACATCCCGACCCGCTGGCCCAGACTCTAGCGAACAAACGCACGAACCAGTGCTCTGTCAAACCTCGCTTGACAGAGCACTAGAAAGAGAGATTCATGGACATCCAAAACTTCTACAACCTTGGCAGTCTTATCAACCTCATCCTCATTATAGCAACCACCGTTGGATCAATCTACGTCTTCCGTAACAGCGTCATCAAAGCCACCGAAGACCTTGCAGACAGTGCCAGCGCCTTGCAAAACAACGCCATCCACGCCATGAAAGAGGAGATCAGCACACTCAAGGACAAGATCAACGACCTGACCGTCGAGAACAAAAAGCTCTCCCAGACCATCAGCACCATCATCAGCGCCTTCAAAAAGCAAAACATCCTCATCACCATCGACGGTGAACTGATCCATATCAGTACCAGTAAGGACGGCACCCTTACCATGACTCGTAGAGAGGAGGACGAGCATGGCAACCATCGGCCTGGACTGTGAAATCATCCTCGACGGCACCGGCTACTTTGTTCAACCTGGCAGCTACTCCATGCATCAACCGCGTATCCGCAAAGCCACCATCCGCGCCGATGGCGGCGAATCCTACATCGACCTCGGACCCGGACGCCGCGAGTGGTCCATGACCCTCCTCTGCCTTAACGAACTCAACAAATACGACGGCACCCCCACCGGACTCACCGGTCAACAGTACCGCGACTCACTTCGTAACAGTTATGTCAACTCAAGTGGTATCATACTCAACTTCAGCGACCCACTGAACGCCACAGGTATCGTGGTCCACTTTGACGACTATCAAGAAGCCATCCACGACCTGCGCAGTCAGATCATTGCCCCGGCTACAGGTAGCAGCGCGGGAGCGTCATATATGGTGCATATCGTACTGGTCGAGGCATAGAAAAGGAGAAGTGAGTAAACGAGTACGTAGTACTTTTACCTCGTATCTGTTCTTTGACGCGAACCATCTCCTTTTTTGCGGTAAAGGTAGATAGTGCTGAAAACCCCTTTCCTCTCCTGAGTCACCATGGACCAGACGGCAACACCCATTACTACGGTCTCGACGCGGAAGCGCTGCATGCCACCAGCAAGGGACTGCTCTCCTCAGAAAAAATGGCCGAACTGGTACCTATGCAGGAGATGGAGGGAGATGCCTGGGAGCGCAAGGTACTACGGGACCTCTTCGAGGGGGCGGTTTTGAAAGAGATCCCGGCCAGCCGCAAGAAGCGCTCGGTTGTACTGCGCTGGCTGGTAACCCTCTTCGAGCCGGGCAAGCTCTATCCCGAAGCCCAGGTCAACGAGATCATCAAACGCCATCATCCCGACGCCTCAGCGCTGCGCCGTGAGATGATTGGCGAACATCTCTTGCAACGCGAGCAGGGAATTTATTGGCGCGAACCATAACCATAACCAGGCATTCCTGACATCGTTAAGAAATCTCAACGTGAATGGAGAAAGTGCAACCTTTTTAGGGGGAGAAGTGAGGTCTCTTCCACAATACCATGTCGCAGCAACAAACAGCGACGGTTCTGAGAGAGCGACTGCCTTTTTCTATATCCTTGCGCCAGGCATAAGTTGGGCCAGTACAAATATAGACGCTCAGGATACTATAGCAGCGTATGGCTCCGCTGGAACTATCAGCGGTCAGGACTTCCCGGCGAACGAGCAAGTTACCCTCTATTGGAACTATCAGCAAGCTGGTCAGGTTGAGGTAGGGACAGTGATAGCCGCCGCCGATGGCTCATTCACTTTTGATCTCACTACCCCGAGCAGTCCTTTTGCCGGCAATGCCACCATCGAAGCAATTGCTTCTACCAGCACCTTTATGGCATCCTTCCAGGTACAGCCACAGGCTGCCGTTTTTCTCAACCCGACCAGCGCACTGGTGGGAAATGCGGTCAGTATCAGTGGCGGAAGCTTTGATGGCAATGCCACTGTCACCATTGAGCTGGCGGTTTCGACGCTTGTTGGTACTGTTACCGCTGCCAGTGATGGAACCTTCACGACCTCGTTTACCATTCCAGCTAACACTCAGGGAGGCCCGTCAATTGTTTCTGTATCGGATGGCACGGTTAGCGCAAGCACAACGCTGGTCATTCAAGTTCCGTTGACCATCACGCCCACAACTGGAAGCGCTGGCACAAGCATTACTGTGCAATCGCCAAATTTTAGCGGCAATGGAAATGACGCCAGATGTTTTACCTATCGACCCTCTATTGACTGGTATGATCCCACAACAGGGACTTCACTCTATCTGTCCACAGCTTGTTCACAAGGACCGCTTAATAAGATAGTTAAAGCTCCGTCTACTACCGTCAGTGGGCGAACATATGTGATCGAGCTGATTTCGGGTGGTTACGTGATCGGTCAGGCTACCTTCACCGCCCAATAACCTCCGTTTTCTGCTGAACCAGGCAGGCCTGGCACGATACATTTTGGAGTATCGCGTCAGGCCTGCCTTCGTTCTCTGAGCAAATATGCAAGGCCAAGAGATAGTAGTTGGCGACATGGAGCACAATACGGCCCTGGCCATGGCCGCTTTTGCTCTCCTCAAGCGCCTGACCTGTACTGGCAAGAGAATAGATGGCACCAACAGAACGATTTGCGCAAGCTGGTCGATGAGCAAAAATGGCTGAGTCGCTCTGACGCTGAAACATCAGAGCGACTCAGCCATTCGTGAAATGTGTTTGTCCTGGCAAGTTGCGGCCACCAACGGATCGGCGCAAACGCCGCCCCATATCATGGGCATGGTTGGTGGCTGCTTTAAGTGTCAGCAACCTCCGAAACAGGGGAGACAGCACAGAGCGCATTGTGGGCTGCCTGCCCATCGGCACAGATCACCAGTTGGTCAGACAGGGTATTCAAGACATCAATGCTCTCAATACACGCCGTCCTCTTCTCGGCAAGAGCAGCCAACTCAGGAAAGCGCAACCCAACAACTCGCAAGAGACCTGCTCTCGTCGCTTTCAGTTCTCCTTCCTCAATACCTTCAACACGTCCTTCAACACGTCCTTCAGCCACGAGACTCTGAACCCAGGGATCTTCTCTTAAAAGCGGATCTATCATACGTATCCTTTCTAACACCGCTGGCATATCGTGTTCCGGCAAACGGTGGGCACGTCGCAACAACACGGAAAAACACAACAATTCATCGCGTAAGCGCGTCTCATTGTCCTTATAATACTCGATCATCTGCTCGATAGCTAGCAGTAGCATCTCTTTCGTGACACCATCCATAGCTGGAAGCAGCCCATAGAGGGGAATAGCGCCTTGCTCAACGAAGGCGCGGGCATCCAGTTTCCATAAGGGGATGGTCCGATAGCGAAAGGTCACAATATCCTCCTGCGCACCATCCGTCACACGCATGGGAGGATGGACCATCGCGACCTCAAAGGGATAGATAATGATCGAGTGCACAGGTAATGCATGCTTTTCGTGTAAAAGCGCATTATAGATGAGCAGGCGTTTATCCATCTGCGCATTAGCACCCGATTCAATTTCGACATGAATAATTTTAGATCTGCCACCCACCGACGATAGATAGACACGGTCAGTGCGTCTTGGCGGGATAAGCACTTCAACATTCAGTTCCTCCACCACTTGCAGGCCCGGCTGAATCTCAGCCAGGAGTAGAGGGAGAATAGCTTCGGGCTGACCCTCCAGAAAATGTTTGAGCAGACTATCGTAGGGTTGCTGCTCCGCTCGGTTCGTATACACCCCACACTTCCTCGCTTCCATCTTGATGGCTTGAGTATAACATGTCTATGCATAACTTGCAAGTATTTCGTATATCACAATCATTTATCTGTTCATCACAAGAGAATCTGATAGAAACCAGCTCCAGGGAGAGATAGTTATAGGCCAGAGGTACGTTGAGAGCCAAAATGAGTAAAAATGTTCTAATGTGGGATGGTATACTAATGTGGGATGCACAAGAATGAGTACGTGAGAAAGGTAACACACAAGCTATGGTAGAGTCAGTTCAGACCCATGCGCCTGACGCGCAGGCGACGACCATCCGAGGACATCTTATTGGAGAGTATCAGCGTATCCGTAGTTTCACCGAATACCTCTGTGAGCCACTGGTCACAGAGGACTACGTCATTCAGTCCATGCCCGATGTCAGTCCAACAAAATGGCATCTGGCCCATGTAAGCTGGTTTTTCGAGACTTTTGTGCTCTTTCCAGCGGTTCCAGGCTATCAATCCCTGCACCCCCAATATGCTTACCTCTTTAACTCGTACTACAACACCATTGGAGAGCGTCATTGCCGACCGGAGCGCGGCATGATCTCGCGTCCCACGGTCCAGGAGACCTATGAGTATCGGAAGTATGTGGACAACCACATGCTCGACCTCCTCTCGAACCTGGACGAGCAACTTCTGGCCGCACTTGAGCCAATTATCACCCTTGGCTTCCATCACGAACAGCAGCACCAGGAACTCCTGGTTACCGATATCAAACACGTCCTTTCGCGCAATCCACTCTCGCCAGTCTATCGAGCGAGTTCAGTTATAGAGAGCGCCCTTGTTCCATCGCTTGAATGGATCTCCTTTCCAGAGGGACTCCACTGGATTGGCCATGAGGGACAGGGCTTTGCCTATGACAATGAAGGACCCCGCCACCGTCGTTTCGTCGATGCCTTCCAACTGGCCTCGCGCCTGGTGACCAACGGCGAGTACCTTCAGTTCATGGAGGATGGCGGCTATCAAAATCCGCTCATGTGGCTCTCAGAAGGCTGGAGCACCGTACGAGCGGAAGAGTGGCAGGCACCCTTCTACTGGGAAAAACGCGCGGACGGCTGGTGGAACATGACCCTCTCAGGCATGCGCAAAGTCGCAGAGGCCGAACCGGTCTGTCACGTCAGCTATTTCGAGGCCGACGCCTATGCGCGTTGGGCAGGGGCACGCCTCCCCACAGAAGCCGAATGGGAAGTCGCCGCCCGCGACGTGCTCGTCAGCGGCGAAGACTTCGTCGAGAACGGTCACTATCACCCAACCGCACTGAACATCGCCAGTACCAACGGAAAACTTGCCCAGATGTATGGCGGAGTCTGGGAATGGACCCAGAGTTCCTATGATCCCTATCCAAACTTTCAGCCCGGCGCAGGTGCCGTAGGAGAATACAATGGAAAGTTTATGTGCAATCAGTATGTCCTGCGAGGTGGCTCGTGCGCTACCTCCAGCACACACATTCGCTCGACCTATCGAAACTTCTTCCCTGCCAACGCCCGGTGGCAATTTATGGGCATTCGTTTAGCCAGGGGGGTGTGACATCGAAGAGCAAAAACAAAGCCCGTTGGGGCTATATAACTTTGAGCCGCAACGCAACACATTTCGCGATGAGGTGTTGCAAGGACTGCTAGACGCCCGTAAGGAGCTGCCCAGCAAGTACTTCTACGATGACGTTGGTTCGCAATTGTTCGAGCAGATCTGCCAGTTACGGGAGTACTATCCTACTCGCACTGAACTGAGCATTATGCAAGAACATATTGCCGAAATGGCCTCACTGCTTGGTCCCAACTGCTTGCTCATCGAGTACGGCAGTGGTAGCAGCACAAAGATCAGACTGTTACTGGACGCCCTGGTCAGTCCGAGCGGCTATGTGCCTATCGATATATCGAAAGAACAACTGGTGCGCTCGGCAACCTCGCTGTCAACGGTCTACCCGGAGCTGGAAATCCTGCCAGTCTGCGCCGACTATACCAGCGACTTTGAGCTACCAGCATCCTCAAAACCTGTTGCCAAACGCGTGGCCTACTTCCCTGGTTCAACCATCGGAAACTTCGATCGTGAGCCAGCCAGGCGCTTTCTGCGACAGATCGCCAGAATATGTCAGGGCGGCGGTTTGCTGATCGGAGTAGACCTGAAGAAGAACTATAATGTTCTGCACCGGGCCTATAACGATGCCGAGGGAGTCACGGCTCAGTTCAACATGCATCTACTCGAACGCATGAACCTTGAACTGAACGCCGACTTCTCCCTGGAGCAATTTGACCACTATGCCTTTTACAATCCTGGTCAAAGTCGGATCGAAATGCACCTCATGAGTCTTAAACCGCAAACGGTGCATGTTGGAGACTATGAGATCCCCTTTAAGTTAGGTGAAAGTATCTGGACAGAAAGCTCATACAAATATACTCTCGAAGAGTTCGCTCAGGTAGCGAACTCCTCAGGATTTACCGTTGAGCGCGTCTGGACAGATCCTCAACAGTTGTTCAGTATTCAGTACCTCAAAACCGTCTAGCGTCGTTCACTCTCGTGTAGCGCGAGAAGAACACAAAGAAGAGGAGCGATGCGCTCGATGTTGAGCACATCGCTCCTCTTCTTTGTAGAATTTAAAGAAAAGCGTTTCTCATCATCGTTTCAGGTCTTGAGAGCATAGACTGGAAAAGACCTTTCCGTAAATAGTTGCTTCCTCCCTATGAATATTTTCCACACTCTTGATTTTTTGTTGTATGTATGCTATATTACGTATGGTCAAACAAACTTTTTCTCTTACTTCTAGGACGGAGATACCGATGTCTGAAACAGCAAAAATCTACAATCGCTTGCCTGTCCTGCGGGCCGAGCGCAGTCTCTCGCGTTTAGCACTGGCGAACGCAGTCGGGGTCAATTACCAGACCATTGGCTATCTGGAGCGTGGAGAATATAATCCCAGCCTGGAACTGGCCTTTCGGATCAGCGATTTTTTTAGTTTACCTATCGAGGCCATCTTTTCCACCAGACCCTTCAAACCTCTCAGCGAAGAGGTCTACACCGATGTGTCAGAAACACACAGAAAGGGATAGCTATGCAACAGTTTGAGACAATGCCACATATGCATTTGCGTCCATCAATCTGGCAGAGGCGTCTGATGCTTGGCGACTTCGCGCTGACGATCGCGGTGAATCGTTCTGTGAGCCAGCGCCAAGCGCCTGTGCTCTATAATCGGGTGGCGATCTTGCGCCGGGAGCGTGGCTTATCGTGCGAAGAACTGGCTGACGAACTTCACATTCATCCATCGACACTCGTAGCGCTAGAAAATGGGAGCTATCTTCCCCGCCTGGCTCTGGCTCTGGCGCTCGGCGTGTTTTTTGAGATGCCGATCGAAGCCTTCTTCTCTTACAACCAGACGCAAGAGCTTGCCTGAGTCTATCGACTTCAATACAGAAATAGTTAAGGATAAAAACAATGTTTTACGACCACCAAAACGGTATGATGGAAAACAGTGACGAGCACTCGACCCAGGAAAGTACTCCACTCTGGTTGAACCGTTCCCTTATAGTAGCTTTCTTACTCTGTCTCATAGCCTTCCTGACCGCCCTCTGGCTCTCAAACACGCTCATATATATTCCCGATCAGTGGTCATCCACTCCTTTGATCCAGTTCTTGATAACCTATCGTGTACCGGTTCTCCTCCTGCTCGCAGCGAGTGTCTTAACTTGCCATCTTGCGTTGCGCTTCCTGACCAGAGAAATTCTGGGAGTTCCAGAGCGGTTTCTGGATGAGCGGCAGAAGATCGCTCGCGACCAGGCGCATCGTTCGGCCTTCAAATTCGTCCATGTGAGCTTTTTACTCATCCCTGCCGTCCTCGTGCTAAAGTACCTGCCCTCCTGGCTTGCGCCCAAAATACCCCTCTCGGTTATGAAGGTCGATTATAGTCTCGTGTATAGTACAAATTTAAAGGACCGTTCTTCGTTCCAACGCCAGACCTGGTATCCATACCGCGTGGTCCTATAATATCGTCCCCTGCAATTAATTCTTCTCAGGTGTCAATGGCGGATCCTGCACTTATCGTCATGGCTGTATGTCTGTTGTTGCTCTGTCTATTCCTGACGGTTTCCACGCTACCCATGTTTGTACTGGGCTGGAAAGGGAAAATGTGAAGGGTCATTAGAACCTTTAAGGACCAGATTGACCGCAGCCAGAGTATGCAGAGTGGTGGTATCGAAGGTAGGGAGCAGAACATCCTCGGGACGAATGAGGAGCATGATTTCCGTGCAGCCCAGAATGATACCCTCTGCACCCTGGCGGATCAATTCTGCGATGATCTCTTGAGAGCGTTGCCTCGCTTATATTGCCTTCAGCCATTCATCTTTAAGTAAACCAAAGTAATGGGCATCCAAAAACTGGTCGCGGAACAAGAAGCGCTGGCGCAAATTTCCCTCATACGTGAAACCAAGCTTGAGCAGCAGACCCTTAGAGCGCGTATTCTCAAAATCTACGACCGCTTCAATCCTATGCAGACTCGGACCGGTAAACCCGTAAGTCAGAACGGCTGCCAGTGCTTCAGTCATAATGCCCTGCCGCCAATACGCTCGATTGAGTTCATAGCCGATTTCGGCATGATAAAAGCTCTGGTTGAAGGCAAAGAGAGTACATGAACCGATGACGGTGTCCTCGCCTTTGAGCGTGATACCCCAGAATAGAGCTTCGCGCTGGACATAAGAATCCTGGATTTGTTGAAGCAACATGTGAGTCTCCTCAAGAGACTGGTGAGGCTCCTCGCCATAAAAATCCATCACCTGCCGATCAGACCGGATCGCAAAGAGCGACTCAGCGTCAGTGGGCTGAAATTGGCGCAGGTGGAGGCGATTCGTGGTCAGAGAGGGAAAGTGGGTAAATACCTCGTCAATGCTCATAGCAAGCTTCCTTTTCATCTAAGAAGAGTTTGTTACCATCATATCACGCCACACCCCACAATAAGAACTCCTGATCAGGTGCCACGAAGCACTGCTGCGGCACACTTGAAAGCCTGTACTATCTTCAAAAACCTGTTATTATTAATAAATAAAGGAACAAAGATCTTCAGTCAGAAAATAGAGAAAGCAGCATAAAGGAGCCTGAAATGTCAGTTGCCAGCCAAACAAGCCCGGTCGTCACCTGCACCAATCTCACAAAACGCTACGAGGGCGGGAGTATCGCCCTGGACGATCTGAATTTGACTATCGAGAAGGGGATGAGCTTTGGCCTGCTGGGAGAGAATGGCGCGGGCAAATCGACCCTTGTGCGACTGATCATGGGCTTTCTCTCACCCACTCGCGGGGAACTATTCGTCCTGGGCGAACACGATGTCAACCTTGCCCATCAGCATATTGGCTATCTCCATGAACAAGCATATATAGAACTGCGTTTCACTGCCACAAAATATCTGCGCTATATGGCTCAACTCTCAGGTCTCTGGGGACATCAAGCCCGCTGCCGGGTCAGTGAAGTACTGGAACTCGTCGATCTGAGTGCCGCCAGTGAGGAAAAGCTAGCAAACTACTCCAAAGGCATGTTACAGCGCCTCTGTATCGCGCAAACGCTGTTGACCGATCCCGACTTTTTTATTTTCGACGAACCGACCAGTGGTCTCGATCCCTATAGTCAGTGGAAAGTTCGTCAGATTATCAACGAACTGCGCAATCGCGGCAAAACCCTCCTGATCTGTTCGCACTATCTGGCCGAAGTTGAGTCCCTGTGCGAAACGGTGGGCATTCTACAACGCGGCCACTTGCTACTGAACGGCGCGGTGAAAGATATGATCCAGCTCCCAGACGCCGTTGAAATTCTTCTGCGCGAGGATCAGAAGGCTGCAACGATCAGTGAGTTACTGAACCTGGGAGCATACGTTCTTGAGCAAGAACGCAACCTGCTCAAGATTGGCAGCCCGGATCAGCAGCACGTACTCGCCCTACTGGTTCAGGCCAAGATCCCCATTCTCTCCCTCAATCCAGTCAGTCGAACCCTGGAAGAGTTCTACATCCAACTGACTCGACCCAACGAAACGCGTGACGGAGTGCTGGCACACACCTCGCTCTCCTCTGCCAGCCACAAAGCACCTGAGAGGAGCAACTGATGCAAACGACAAACCTGTCACTCAATCCAGAGAAAAAGAGTCTCTGGCACCTGCCAGCCGTGACGGTGGCACGTCTGACCCTGGAGAGCTATCTGCGTAGCCGCTGGATGCTGGTAGAGTTTTCTCTGGTGCTTGCCTTTCTGGCCATTCTCTTCTTTCCCTATCTGGAAAATACCGCCTATTTCAACGGCACATCAAACTATGCGCTCGGTGCCATCGCCATCCTGGGTGCCATCATCATGGTCCGCCAGGCCACCAGTGCCAGAACATACCTCGTTCTGGCCCGCTTGAACAGACGCGCCTCCTACAGTCGTGGACTGATGATCGTGGCGGTGATCATGCGCCTGCCCATCTATATCTTTTACCTGATCCTGGTTCTGGCCTTCCATCGTCTGACAGATCCAACCTTTGGAACACTTTTCTGGGGAGGGATCGGCATTCTGGTCAACACTATGCTGGTCGCGCTCCTGATCGTGGCGCTCTGTACACCCATCGCCACACGGCTGAAACGCATGGCCTTCCTGGCCTACCTCGTCGTGATGCTCTTCTCGTTTAAGCCAATCATCCCCATCCCCACCTGGCTCGATGCACTCTTAAGCATCACCCAGATCCCCCTCTGGCCTGTCGCAGTGATCTACACTATGAGTACGGACGGAACGTTTAGTCTGATCGACCTGCCTGCGTTCCTGCTGATCGTCTGCTACGCGCTCTTGATCGTTCTGATCGCGGGCCGCTGGCTGGAAAAACGTGAATTGCAGTTCTATTAAGGTAGAGAATATAACTGTCATGGAAGAAATTGAACTGGCAGCAGGAACCATTGAGTACGAGGACACACGGGTCAAGCAGAACAGCTAACAAACGAGCCTGCGGCAGACTATTCATTGCAGGCTCGTTTGTTTGTTACATTGAAATGATTCTATTTCAACAGTGCAACAACCGAGTTATAGAAATTCAGCAGGTTAGGCGAACCCCAACCACTTGCATTATCCCAGTTTGCTGTCGCGGAATAATACAGGTTATTGCCTTGAACAACATCGAAGTACGAGCGACTATTGGGTGCCTGGTCCGCTACAATGTAGAACAGATCAGGTCCATAGACATAGTGCTTGGTATTCGTCACCAATGCCTGCTCAAGCACGGCGATACTACTGGCCCAGATGGGCGCGGCTGCACTGGTTCCGCCCACAGCTACCCACTGTCCATCGGCATAGATCGGAACATTGTCCGCTACTGCGGAGACATCAGGTACCTGGCGAGCGCCAGTTGTATAACGATTCGTGACGCCGCGACCTTTCTGCCAGGAAGGAATTTTGAAGAGCGTGCTGACACCACCGCCACCACCCCAATCGTTATGGTTACAAACGGTTCCACTGGGATGAGGATTGCCCCAGACAACCTCGTTTGCTCGCTGTCCCTGCTGGCTCACAGCCAGTTCAGTCCCACCAACGGCAGTCGCCCAGGGATCGGTCGATGGATATTGGACCGCCAGCTTATTGAGTTCATGGGTACCAAATGCGCCGCAGTCACCGGTTGAGACAAAGACCGTCATATTTTCAACATTCACCAGCGTCTGAATGGACTGATCGATCGCATTGACAACGTTAGGATCAACGGCGGCCTCGGGCGCACCATAGCTGATACTCACGACGTTTACCCCGGTATCGCCCGAGATATTGTTATCAATGATGGCCTGTAAATCGCCATTCAATAGTTGAAACTCACTATCGAGAGTCAAATTAGAGTTACTTGGATTGGGGATCGCGGCCTCGTAGTCAACGATATTCGCGCCAGGAGCCAGACCCGCAACCATTTCGATGTCCAGAGTGGCCTCCTCGGTCCCGCCTGGATCAGGCTGGGCCGCAGGCTTGATGATATCCTGATAACTAAAATGATTTGTTGGAAAATTCACACAGGAAAAGTAGTTTTCCAGGTCTGGACCCGAGACACCACCCAGTTCAACGATGTTAACCGTCACTCCGGTACCATTAAAACCATGACGGAGAAACGGCTGATATCCATAGGCAGTCGCGATCTGGCTGGGCAACAGCGTATCGGGTGCGGTAACGGTACAATCAGCCGCGCTCTTGCTCTTACGAGAGGTCGGTGCGGCAATCATTGAATGCTGTGCCTGACTCGCAATGCCAGGCGACAGCGTATAATAACTCTCCAGACCGGTCACAGCTATAATATAGCCCGCAACAGCGTTCGGCAACCTGGGTGGCTTGTTGGCAGCCGGGACATAGTACTGGCGTCCATCCTGCTTATAGATCTGAAACTGAGTCTGAAAGATCTCCTCAACTGTGCTCGCTTTAGCCTTGAGCGTCATATACGAATGCAGCTTGTTTAAAGTGAGAGTGACATCCTCTATCCCAAGAAAGCTCTTAATTTTTTGATATGTTGCGTCACTGATACCATATTGATTTGCAATTTTAGATCCATCTATATTTTGCCCGGTTGGAATCTTGCCCTGCTGCTTCGGCAGAACATCAGAATTGACTTTGAAAGAAACCCCCAGATTTACTATCGAACCAGCGGGCATTGGTCCTATCAGTTGTCCATTATAGGCTGCGGCTGGAAGCTTCAAAGGAATATTTGTAAACTGAACGGTAGTCGTCGGCGTTGGGGTTACTGTTGTTCCTCCACCACAAGCGGCCAGCACGATCACAAGAAAAAGGGTCGCACTAATCGCACTCGACATTCGCCAAAAACGACTCACCTTCTGAACAGTGTGCGGTAAAAACATTGGACCTCCTACGTACTGAGAATAAACTAAAAATTGAGAAGCAAGCTTCTTTTCTCTATAAC
>DAOTTL010000570.1:0-5888 GCA_034438135.1 Ktedonobacteraceae bacterium
AAGAGCAGATGGCCTGTTTTGTGGAGCGAATGCTCCACAAAACAGGCCATCTGCTCTTTTTAAAGGGGGTGGAGTGGCCTGCCAGGCCGATGCAGCAGATCGGCAAAAACCTCTCCTTGTAAGACTCTGTTGCCGAATGAAACAATGGATACAATCGGTCTTTTTGAACCGCAAAATCAGCAAGCAGCCTGAAGCCTTCCCGCTAAGTGGAGGATGCAAGCTCTGGCCATGCTTCCAGGAGTTCATCGGAAGGGATGGCAAATGCTGTTTTCAAGGTGCTTGATGGAACAGAGGCAACGATGATCACCCCGTTTTGCGGGGCATACGCTTCGCAAAACAGGCCAGTCGCTCTTTTGTTAGCAGCAGCTTTTGCGAATTTCTGTTTACTTGACAAACACTTTTCATCAGATTATACTAGAAGATGTTTCTAGAAACATTCTCTAAGAAACGGCTTTTTAAGGATAGCATTTCTCTTCTCTCAGCATGGTGAAAAACGTGGAAAAGATGTGAAAAAGAGGAGCGTAAGAGGAAGGCATGCATCTCTATGCCTGAGAAAGGTTTTTGATGAAACAGCGACAAAGACCTATAGGAAGTCTTTTCCGTGTGCAACCCGCCCCAATTGAAAAAACTCTCCAACGTTTTGACTGGTTTACAGAAATGCGAACCACTAATCCGGTTTTTTATAATGAAGAAAAGGATCTCTGGGAGATTTTTCTTTATGACGATGTAAATCGAGCCATAACCGATCATTCCGTCTTCTCAAACGCGGAGATCCCAGGGTTCACTGATACCTTTATGGAACGCACCCTCATAATGAAGGATCCACCAGACCATCGCAAGCTTCGTAACCTCGTCAATCTGGCCTTTACTCCACGTGCGGTGAATCATTTGTCAGGTCGTATTACTCAGGTAGCACAGGAGCTTCTCGATCCCTTCCTCCCATTGGGTAAAATGGACATTGTTTCTGATATTGCTTTTCCACTACCGGCCAAGGTTATTGCTACAATGCTCGGAGTTCCCGATGAAGACTGGGATATCTTTCGTCGTTGGGTTGGCGACCGGCGTGACATAGATACATCCTCTATCGTAGTCCGAACACCTGAAGATGTAGCCGCGATGCAGCAAAAGACAGAACGGCAGATGTATGATTACTTTGCGCGTCTTTTAGATGAGCGTCGTAGCTCCCCACGGGAAGATTTGATCAGCTCATTAAGCATTGCGGAGGTTGATGGTGAACGGTTGGATACAGATGACCTGGTCAGTTTTTGTCTGTTACTCCTGGGCGCGGGACAGGAGACAACCAAGAACTTGATTGCCAATGCCATCTACTGCTTTACCGAGTATCCTGACGCGACTGCTCGTCTCATCGAACATCCCGAACTCATGCCGATAGCTATTGAAGAGATTCTCCGTTTTATGCCACCTGTCTGGTTCATCTTCCGCCGTACGGTAAAAGCGGTTGAACTGGCGGGCCAGCGTATTCCGGCCGACGAACTCATCCAGATCTGGCAGGCCTCTGCTAATCGTGATCCAGCCCAGTTTCCTGATCCCGCACGTTTTGATATTCAACGCTCTCCTAACCGCCATGTCGGTTTTGGGCATGGCATCCATTTTTGTGTTGGTGCTCCGCTCGCCCGCCTGGAAGCTGCTGTGCTACTCCCGATGATGCTTAAGCAACTGCACAACCTGCAACGTGTGCCAGATGCTCCAATCAATGTCGTCGCAAGTATTGTGTATATCATTCAATCATTATCTGTCACATTTACAGCACCCCATAACATGAGTCATCCTTGATTTTTTAGCGGCTTGCAAAGCCGCCCCCTTACAGGACCCTGTTGCCGAATAAAACAAGAGATACAATCGCTCTTTTTGAACCGCAAAATCAGCAAACAGAAGCGGAAAAACCGCCAGAAACGGCCTCATTTTAGGTACGTTCTATCAATCCTTTCATTCGGCAATAGAGTCCTGTAAGGAACGTCAGGATGGACAACCTCCACTTGCATTCTCTTCAGCTATGCGACATACTTCTATAGAGAACTCTCCAGGGAGTTAGCATTCTCTGTTAAAGAACTAACAAACGTTCGTTAGTCGATTGATGAGTGAGTAGAGGTGGAGATGAAACTGAACGAGAGGAAACGGAACTATGTCTGAAGAAAAAACCTATATTTCAACCATTCGTATGCGTATGAGTGCAAGTGACGCCCACTACGGAGGATTTCTCGTCAAAGGGGCACATATGCTCTCGCTGTTTGGTGATATCGCAACCGAGTTAGCGATCCAGTGTGACGGGGATGAGGGCTTGCTAGTTGGCTATGAAAATATCGAATTTCTGGCACCGATCTATGCGGGTGACTTTATCGAGGCAACGGGACGTATCACCCATATTGGCCGAACGTCGCGTCGTATTGATTTCGAGGCATATAAGATAATTGGTGTGCGGCGTGATCTCAATGAATCGGCTGCTGATATCCTGGAGGAACCTGTTCTGGTTGGTCGCGCCAGTGGAACGACTGTGGTGAAAGCAGAACTCCAACGCAGAGAGAAGACTGCTCTCTAGCTAAAACAGGGTTTCTCAAAAGTCACTGCGCAGCAGTGGCCAGACCGCGCTCCAAGAGAACAAGATGGATAGTGGTAGCGCGACTGCGCTACCACTATCCATTCAAGAAGGGTGGGTGGGCGAGGAACGAAGCGACTTTTGCAAAGCCCTGCTAGCTAAAAGAGTGATAGGTGGGCGAGTGAGCACATTTTCTGGTAAAATGGAATGTGAGGATGATAATGTCCTGTAAGAAACGAGGAGTAGACTATGCTGCCTGAAACTCGCCCTGTGCGCTATAAAATACTTGATGCAGCTGTGCAGCTTTTCTCAGAAATGGGGTATCACGCGGCCCCGCTGCGTGATATCGCTAAAAAGGCTGGGATTCAGGCTGCCAGTATTTACTATCACTATCCAAGTAAACAAGCGCTGCTTATGGAGATCATGGATACGCATATGCGCCAGTTGAATGCTAATCTGGAACGTATCCTGGCTCTGCCGGAAAGTATGCCCAGGCGTTTGTATGAGGCTATTGCGAATCACATTCGTCTGCATACAACTTATAAGGCTGAATTTTTTATTATCGATACCGAGATCCGTGCTCTTGAGGGTGAGAATCGCACCCAAATTCTCGCCTTGCGAGATGAATACGAGCGCCTTTTCCAGCAGTTGCTGAAAGAAGGCATGGATCAGGGACTCTTGCGTACAAGCGATGTGAAGGTCGTTTCCTATGCGATTATCGCGATGTGTACCGAAGTTTCCTCGTGGTTTCGTGAGCGAGGGCGGTTAACTGTTCAGAAGGTCGTTGATATCTATAGTCAGATCATCACTCAGGGATTGTTGGCGGAGGTGGAGTCATCGGAAGAAACGCGGGGGGAATCAGCGCGTATTTGATCCCCTGTCCATGCTGAAGCAGGTCCAGCACTTCCAGGAGTGATGATAGTGGATAGGTAGCTGTAATCAAGGACTCAACGTCCAGCTGATGGGTGCCGATGAGTTCAAGCGCCTGCGCAAAATAGGCTGGTGTATGATGAAAGACACCTTTGAGGGTCAATTCGCTATAGTGAAGTGCCTGTGTGGATAGCGTAACATTAGTGTGGATCGCGCACCCACCGAAGAGGTTGATCAGTCCCCCTGGACGTGCCAGCGTAGCCGCCAGTTCCCAGGTTTCAGGACTCCCCACGGCCTCTATGACTGTATCTGCTCCGCGTTTCTGCCCCAATTTTTCCAGGATTGCCAGACGTTGCTCTTCGAATGTATACCCTGTCACATCAAGCACTGCCCTTGCTCCCAGATGTTCAGCCAGGGCCAGGCGTTGCTTGCCATGACCTGTCACAAGAACGTCTGCGCCTCGCTGATGAGCTACTGCGGTCAGTAAAAGACCCAATGGTCCTGCACCCAGAATCACCACGTGCTCTCCCGCTTTAATTTCACTGGCCTCTATCCCATGTAATGCACAGGCGAGCGGCTCGGTGAGTGCAGCGGCGATAAATGACGTTTTTTCTGGCAAGGGATGAAGGTTCAGACGAGTGATGCGCTCAGGTACAAGCAGATATTCAGCATAGGCCCCGTTCAGAAAGAGAAGATCTTCGCAGAGACTTAACTGACCCCGTTGACAATAGAAGCACTGCTGACAGGGAGCTGAGTTTGCTACTACAACGGCATCTCCCTCGCTGTAGCGCGTGACTCCTCGTCCCCTGGCCGCTATAATTCCGGCTACTTCGTGACCGAAACCGGCTGGTGTCCGTTGAAACAAAACAGGGTGACCTCTTCTAAAAGTCTTGAGATCTGTCCCGCAGGTAGTACTCGCAGCAACCTGGAGCAAAATCTCGCCAGGACCAGGTTGAGGAATTGGATGTTCTTCCAGGCGAACGTCCAGGGGTGCGTAAAAGAGAGCAGCAAGCATCGATTGACATTTCTTTCATGATAAAATAACAGTACAGAGTCTCCAGGCGTTTTATCACTTGACTTGTTTGTTTCTATCCATCTCTACTCTTCCTGGTACCGGACGCATGGAGAGAGTGTTTGAGTAATCTCTATTGAGGATACTGCACTGATCAAGAGTATACTATTCCAGCCAGTTTTTGCAATCCTTTGAAAAGAGAGACAGGATTTCCTTTTTGGAATACCCCCGACAAGCCTCTTTTCTTCCCTGAGACCGTTTTTATACGACTCTATGGAGGAGCGTGTTGAGGCATATTGTCAATACTCTGTCCATGGTGGCCAGAAAACCATTGTCAGGAGTCGTTTTGTTTATGAATATGTTAACCGAGCAATCAAACAATCCTCCTCACCCTGAACCTGATGGGAACAGAAAAAGACCTTCGGTGCTTGTCATGGTGCTTGTGGTCCTGCTGTTGATTGCTTTGATTGGAGGCAGTTCGCTCTGGCTGCTCCATAAAAATAATGGCAGTAGCCATGGAGCACTGAACAGCGCGACGGCGAATGCAAGTTCGACCGAGGTGCCTACCTGGTCTCCGACTGAAATTACTCCGCCCGCTCTCTCTTCATTTTACGATACATTCGAGAATAATAATCATGACTGGAGCCTCTCATCAGGTGAGGGTGGCTATTTTCGTATTCTGGTCAATGATTCGCTCGTACTGGCAAATACCAATCCAAGAACGCCGCTTGTGGAGTCCGTTCCCACTAGCACAAGCCTGGATAACTACGAGGTCAGTGTCGATTTTATGATGGACCAGGGGGATGGATTGGATAGTACGGGACTCTATTTGCGCGGTGATAGCAATCTTGATCACGATTACCGGGTCGATATTAATGGGAACAATACCTTCGATCTTGCCAGAGAAGAGCTTAATGCCCACCAGCAGCCGCATACAACTATGCTACTCTCTCCTCGACCCGCTACGAATCTGCGCCCGTTTGGTAAACAGAATACGCTCACTGTGATCATGCTTAATTCTACTATTGCTATCTTATTCAATAATGTTCTTGCTGCCATTGTGACTGATACCTCCTATACCGATGGTCAGATGGCACTCTTTGTTCGTCATGGAGATAGCTCTGCTGAAGGAGTGACGGTTTCTTTTACACGTGTGGAGGTGGATCGTCTATCCTCTCCCCTGGCAACACCTGATCCTTCCACTCCCACTGCCACTTATAAACCATCCTGAACAGTGACTTTTGTAAGAGGAGAAGTGGAGTAGGGTGCGCTGCCAGGCTGATGCAGCGAATCGACAAAAAACCATACCCGTTTTAGATGGTCGGTGGCAGCGCGACCGCGCTGCCACCGACCATCTTTTTCTCTGGGGAGGGGTTTAGCAACCGCTGCACAAAAGACCTTTGAAAACCCTTGCTTAAATAAATTAGAATGAGCAAATTGACAATCTCTCCA
>DAOTTL010000571.1:0-14552 GCA_034438135.1 Ktedonobacteraceae bacterium
ACATTCCACAGTTAATTGGAGTTGATATCAGTGCCACCGTGTTGACCTATGCCCGAGAGCAGGCAGAGGTCCATCATGTCAGTGATCGGGTCCAGTTTAAGTGTATGGATGCCCTGCGCATGCTCGAATTTTCCGGTGCGTCCTTTGATCTGGTCAACCAGCGTTTAGGGGCGAGCTATTTGCGAACCTGGGACTGGCCCAAACTGCTCCAGGAATATCGGCGGGTGAGCAAGCGTAACGGAACTATTCGGATTACTGAATCGGGCCTTTCACGAAACTCTGGGCAGTATGGCATCTTTGTTCAGAAGCTTGTGGCTGTTTTACACAGATCGGGACATTTTCCTACCGAGGATGGCCTTAGTCTGTTAGAGCAGTTTCCAGACTGGATGTCTCATAGCTTGAAGAACGTACAAACGCATTCCATTGATATGGTTTATCGCAGCGGAACGCCAGAACATGAGCTCTTTTTCGAAGATTCCAGACGCCTCATGTCGCTATTGGAACCCTTTATACGGAAATGGGAGAGGATACCAATGGAAGAATATCAAGGACTGATTCAGGCAGCTCTGGCTGAAATGCAAGAGCCAGAGTTTGTCACCACATGGCCTATGAGGATCGCCTGGGGAACTGCAGAAGTGCTCTGTCAGGCGGATGAGAAAAGCAGGAGTGCAGAGGGCGCAGCCTCTCTCCCAGGGGTGGAGAGGCAAACCATTAAAGGGAAATCTTTTCTGCCTGGAAAAACCTGTGAGACAAAAAGATATACTTCGTGACAAAGTGCATTGGATGGACTATGATACAAGAGCAATGTTTGTCTGTCAGGTTACATGTTAACTATGGAGTGAGAGAGTGATGGCCGCTCGGTTTTCCTGGTATGTATCAGCGTGGTTTGGTTTCATTGTTCTGGCCCTTCTGCTGGGTGGATGTGGTGGGCAGGCGTCCGTCCCTCCGGCGAGAATCCTGCTATTGGCCCGTTCTTCAACTTCTTCTGGTTGCGGAAAAAAGTCGCCCTTTGCGCCGGGTACAAGCGAGAATGAAATGTTGCGTGAAACCAATGTAGAGCGTTTTTTTCGACTGCATATTCCGTCAGGCTATAATTCTAAAGACAAGTATCCGCTCGTGCTCAATTTTCATGGACACAGCAATAGCGCCGTAAATCAAGAGCGCATCACCGGTATGTCGCTGCTCGCCAACCAGGCTGGTTTCATCGTAGCCTATCCACAGGGATCGGTTGGAGCAGACGGGTATACAGGTTGGAATACAGGTCCTAAAAATTATCCTCACACCAACGATCTGCGTTTTACCACAGACATAGTTCATAGCATTCAAAGCCAGCTCTGTGTAGCAGCCCGGCGGATCTATGCGGCTGGCTTCTCCAATGGCGGAGGCATGACCAATGTACTGGCCTGCAAAATGGCCGATACGTTCGCGGCAGTTGCGGTTGTTTCGGGCGGTATTCATCCGGTGGAAGGTGGCTGTCATCCTGCACGTCCGGTTCCATTTCTGGAGATCCATGGGACCGCTGATGCGGTGGTACCCTATAACGGCAATGTGTTAAATTATCAAGAGCCGCCCGTTCAGCAAACCCTCTCTAATTGGAGCAAGTTGGATGGATGCGCTACCCATCCGGTGACCTTCTCATCGCAGCCGGGTCTGTTGACCGAGACCTGGAAACAATGTCATGATGGGGCCTCGGTCGTGCATTATCGCCTGAGCGGCGGTGTTCATGCCTGGCCGAATCCCGCGCGTGGACCCGGCATTGATAGACACTCCATCGATGCTACCGACGTTATCTGGAATTTCTTGCGCACCTACCAGATGACAGATGGGTCAACCAGCTAATCTACTGCCTGCTTCTTTTTCTATGTATGTATAAGAGGAACTATTATGCTGTCGAAAAAAACAACTCCTCAGGAGCATCATCAAAACGAAGAAACCGATCTGACACCAACCTATGGGGCGCGTCTCTTAAACGAAAGCGTCCCACGCTATGAATTGCCCGCGCATGAGATGCTGCCCCGTACAGCCTATGCACTGATTCACGATGAGCTTATGCTGGACGGCAATTCTCGTCTGAACCTTGCCACGTTTGTGACGACGTGGATGGAGCCAGAGGCAAAGCTACTGATGACGGAGACCTTTGACAAGAATATGATCGATAAGGATGAGTATCCACAAACCGCCGAGATCGAGAACCGTTGTGTCAATATTATTGCGCGTTTGTGGCACGCTCATGAAGAGCAAGATGCTATTGGAACCTCGACTATCGGGTCGAGTGAGGCGGCGATGTTGTGCGGTATGGCGCTGAAATGGCGCTGGAAAGCGCGTATGAAGGCGGCGGGCAAGTCCACGGACAGTCCAAACCTTGTGATGGGTGTCAATGTCCAGGTATGCTGGGAGAAGTTTGCTCGTTACTGGGAGGTTGAGCCGCGCTATGTGCCTGTGGAGTCGGGCCGCTATCATCTTACGGCGGCGGAGGTTGGCAAGTACTGCGATGGGAACACCATCGGGGTGATTACCGTTCTTGGGAGTACCTTTGATGGTAGTTACGAACCAGTCAAGGAGATCAGTGCGGCGCTGGATCAGTTGGAGACTGAGAAGGGATTGGATATTCCCATTCACGTTGATGCTGCCAGCGGGGGCTTTGTGGCTCCATTTATTCAGCCAGAGGTAGAATGGGATTTTCGCATTCGTCGTGTGGTGTCAATCAATGCTTCTGGCCACAAATATGGTCTTGTTTATCCGGGTGTGGGATGGGCGATCTGGCGTGACCAGGAGGTACTGCCGGAAGAGTTAGTTTTCAAGGTAAATTATCTGGGCGGCGATATGCCGACGTTTACGCTGAACTTCTCGCGGCCAGGCAACCAGATTGTGGCGCAATACTATAACTTCCTCCGCCTGGGCAGAGAGGGATATACACGGATTCAGCAAGGATGCCAGGATACGGCTTTATATCTCTCCAGCGAAATTGCCAGGCTGGGTCCGTTTGAACTGCTTTCAGACGGCGGCGAACTACCTGTTTTTGCCTGGAAGCTGAAAGAAGAGACAAACTTTACGCTTTTTGATCTGTCCGATAGGCTCCGCTACAATGGTTGGCTGGTTCCTGCCTACACGATGCCGAAAAACTGTGAGGATCTTGTGGTGCAGCGAATCGTGGTGAAAGAGGGCTTTAGCCGTGATATGGCGAATATCCTGTTAAAGGATATTCGTGCTGCCTTGCACCATTTTGCGTTACAACCGGGACGTGTGAAGATGGAGCAGGGTTCGCACTTCGCACATCTCTAGGAAGTTGAAGGGCGTTTATCAGGTGCCCTGCTTCTCCCTCTGTCGTCCGCGGCGACAGAGTACAACAAGAGCAACTGGTGTATGTTGTGGCACGAATGCACCACAACATACACCAGTTGCTCTTGTTTAAAGGGAGTGGGTTGGCCTGTCAGGCCGATGCAGACAATCGGGCAAGCAACCTCTACATGTAAGACTCCGTTGCCGAAGTCTTTTGCTGCTCGAAACCACCCCGCCTCAAAGAAAGAAGAGAGGTATTTCGGGCAGGGCGTGCAATGCCCTACCCGAAATACCTCAAAAAAAGCATGGGGGGTGGGGCCATGCACCACGAATGGACTTCGGCAATAGAGTCATGTAAGGGGGTGTCCGGTTTCAGACCGCTGAAAACCTCTTTAATGATGAGCTGGAATTTCCTGCAATGCCCAGCTATTGCCATCGGGGTCGCTGAAGTAAACATATTTCACTCCCCCCATATCGACAACCTCGCTCACTTCGACGCCCTGGCCTGCGAGCGTGTCGTGGGCCTTATGGATGTCCGCTACGACCAGATGTAGTCCCTTGACTATACCAGGATGCATTTCAGAGATTTCGCCCATACCAGTCCCAATGAGGATCGAACAAGCCGATCCGGGTGGTGTGAGTTGGACCACTCTCATGCCGTTTCCAGGCTGGACATCATGGTCTAAGTGAAAGCCGACCTTTTCAACGTAAAATGCCCTGGCGCGGTCAACATCAGAGACCGGAACCGGTACGAGTTCAAGTTTCATATCCATCTGTATTCTTGCTCCTTTGTGCTCATATCAATGCTCTGTCGTTCTGCGTTATCAGGTTTTTGTGAGAACATCCCTATACTACCTCAAGCACAAGGAGACTGTCTTGTACCAAATGGCAAATCCAGGGCTATTTCATTCTCGTGAGGAACCCTTCCCCAGTTCCAAAAAAGGAGGAGTTGGAAGGGCGGTGCCACCGCCCTTCCAACTCCTCCTATACTCCAGGGTGGGGCCGAAAGCCAAAGCCTTTCAGAGCATGCAATAGCCTGGCAAATCACTCAGGCTGACTCCAGCGGATGATTTGAGCAGGCGTATAGCCGATAAATTGTTTCAGCGATCGGGTCAGATGTGGTTGATCGAAATAGCCAGCCTCATCAACGGTGTCGAGGATCGAAAATCCTTGCTGTAAGAGGGTCTGTGCATGTTGGGCACGTTTCATTTGCCGAATGTGGGTGGCGCTCAGGCCCGTCGCTCGCAAGAAACGATGCCGCAGTGTGCGGGCTGGCATCTCTTGCGGATGGCCTTGTAACAAAGCGTTCACAACTGGATCACAGACCAGCACATTATCACGCACAAGCCTGTCTACAAACGTGTCCGCGTTTTCATAGTCAGGAAATTGCCACGCCGACCCATTCAGCCAGAAGGATTGACCCGCCGCTGTAGGTAGGATCGTCTCTACATTCAGGAAGTCCTTTGTGGGCATATGGGGCATAAATGTGCCAGGTTTCATCCTGATCCAAAGAATCTCAGTGTCTTCCGCGTAAGAGATCATGCCAGCGCTGGTCCATGGTCCGACGACCAGGAGTTGGACATTGCCATGGTATTTCACCAGGACCATGTGCCAATGGATCTCGGCGGGTCGAATAGGAGAACCATCGCTCACAGTTCGACCATGCGTAATGGTTTCTACATAAGGCGAGTCCGATAGTCTTTCTTCAGCGATAATGCTCATGCTTCTGCTCCTCATGTCTCTGACTTGACGCATGTGCGCGAGCATCTCGGCGGTTGTCTTTCTTCCCAGCACTGATTGAATATCTTCTGCCTGGGAGCATCAACGCGCGAGTCTGCTGCCTCAGTATAGCACGCGCGATCATAATTTGAGGGATGTCGGGCAAGATATGCAACGCCTTGCCCGGCACCCCTCTTTTCTTTCTTTTGGAACGCTTTTGGCGCTGAAGATGATACGCAGCATAAACCTTATGGGATGAGATAGCCTATATTTGTAAGATACCTTCCCTCATCTCCATGGCTTGCTCTTTGCGTAGATCGTAGAGCGGCAGGCCAGTCTTCGCGACGATCAGTTGGCGGAGTGCCTGCATCATCTGGTCATGTTCAGTCAGGGACATACCGCGATCTCTCCGCGCTCCGAATACGCCTGGACCGGCGATGGTTCGCCAGCGCACAATGTTGGACGCGCCCGATAGTTCGTAGATCAGAGTGGGTTCGCTTTTTAGCTCGCTGGGAGAGGAATAGACCGCGAATAGACGGGCCTCATCCCAGGTCACTCTACCAGTAAAGCCAGGTTCGGGTGGGGCTTGCATGATCAAACCTATCTCAGTGATCTCCAGTACCTGCGTGGTTTTAATAGAAGAGATCGACAATAACATGATTAACAATAGCAGCACAGTTCCCCCTATCAGGATTGCCCAGGAGAAAGGTATCCCGGTGGAAAGCGAGATGGAGACGCTCGATACAAGTCCTGTCAGTGCTATGCAAATGAGAAAAAAGGCCTTTTGAACTTTATTTACGTTCACCTGAAAGGTAGTCGTGGCTGGAAGGGTCAGGGCAGCAGGATTGGGCGCGGGCTGCTCTTCAGCCAGGAGAGCAGTATCGCCAGCGACGGCGGCCAGACGACGTTGTTCGATGCGTTTCCAACCTCGATATTGCCGATAATCGTTTCCAAACCACAGAAGTATCAGGGGGAAAAATGCGATATTAAGAGTAAGAGATAGAGATGCACGCCTGTGGCCTATAAATAGAGTAACAAGGGAGAGAACGAAGAGCAATAGTATAAATACCATTATGATCGCCTGGACCAGGAGTGAGATGCGTCGCGCACGCAAAATTGGGTTTGATGTGGTGATACTCTGGTTGTATGTAGACATCTTTCTCCCCTTTACAGTATGGGTATGTATAGCATTGATACGCAGCACAAACCCTAAAAGAGCACAGAAACAAATGCTCAGCGAACTGCGCAATCACCTGTCTGAGCCAATCACCTTCTGTTTATGGCAATTCTACAGTTGACACTCCAAACGTTTCCTCAACATTGACCTGCTTGCTACCTCCTCGGACCCCTGGAACGTATGACCGATTAGCATAGATTTTTTGAGGGTTATGGCGAATTTTTACAGAAAACCAGGGACAGGAAAGGCAATCTGGAAGTTTTCTTCACGGACGCTAATACGAATACGCTGGCTCTGCTCAGTCTTTAGCGGCTTGCAAAGCCGCCCCACCCCCTATAGAAAAGAAGAGATGGTCGAGTTTGCAAGCAGCTTTGCTACTTGCAAACTCGACCATCTCTCTCTTAAAGTCTGGCGGCGCAGCCGCCAGCACAGTGCTTCTTTTTTGTGCAAATGCTTCGTCAAACGATGGCTGTCAGACTGGTAGTAGTTTTTAGGGCTGTCTCGTCATCACCACAGATATATGGCTGGCTATGGTCTGACTGTCGTTCGTAATGGGCGATTTTCGCGGTGATGGCAGTTAGATGCTGTTCAGTTTCTCTTAGATGTTCCTCAATCCGGCTCTGATGTTGTTTTAGCAGGTCCAGGCGTTCGGAGATGGTGTGTTCTCCCTGACGGACGAGTTCAGTGTAGCGCAGGATGTCCCGAATGGGCATGCCTGTTGATCTCAAGCGTTTGATGAAGCTGATCCAGTTGACATCCTTCTGGGTATAGTAGCGATATCCATTTGTATCATTGCGTCCGACGTGTTGCTGCATGAGTCCGGCACGTTCATAGTAGCGCAGCGTATGGGCACTCAAGCCGGTGAGCTGTACCATTTGCTGGATCGTCAATACTTCGTCCATGATCTGTAAAGTTGCCATTTGTATCTGTCCTCTTCTCTTCTTTGCAACAGAGTTCACGTTCGATGCCTTACACTTCATTGTATATCTTAGAGTGCACTCTAAGTCAAGGGGCTGTGTTGCTTTTAGCAGAGTCTTCTTAAAAAGAAGCGAGCCTGGGTGGCGGGACGTATGCGCCCCGCCACCCAGGCTCGCTTCTGCTTACAGATGCTCATAGGCGATCTGACGCATGCCCCACTCGATCTCGTCTGTGTTTGTGGACGTTTCTGCCAGTTCTTGCAGGTTGCGTTCAATCTGATCGATTATGCTGACCGAATAGTGCTGCTGGACGAAGGGCTGACTTTTCCAGGTCTGGACGTTCAGGAAAAACATACTGGCCGCCTGGGCCGTCGAGACGGGTAGATGGTAGACCCGGCTGATGCGGCGTTTGATTTCCTGGTTTGTCTGCTGTTTATCCAGTTGTGGACCTATGTAAAGCTGGTTTGCCTGCTGCTCCAGCATGGCGGCGACGATAGTCAGGTAGTCACGAAACAGCGAATGGGTTGTTCTGATCCATTCTACTTCTTCCATGAGCAAAAGTCCCTGTGGACGGAGCTGGGTGGACCAGCGTTCGATTACGGAGAGTGGATCTTGTAAATGCGTCAAGAGCATCCGGCAGAAGATGAGATCGCTCAGTCCGGTAGGAAAGGGAATCTGTGTGACATCATGCCGAACAAATGATAAACGCTTGCTTGCGGATCTCGCGGCCAGGGTTAGAAAATGCTCGGAACTATCGAGAACGATGGCCCGTCCACAATGTGTGGTATCCGCCAGGAGACGGGTGGTGTAGCCCGGCCCACAACCGAGATCCAGGGCGACCTCGGGCGCTGTGTTGACGACATCTTGCATGAAGGCGTGGCTTGATACGGCAAACACATCGGCAAGTATTCGCAGTCTGTCCGCTGCTCTATCAGTATCTTTGAACAGATATGACATGAAGCTTTCTTTCTTTGTTGTTCAAACGAGCCATAGACGCTTTTCGAGTCATTGTACACTACACTTACCCCCTTTGTGCCACTTCAGGTCACAATAGACGGCAAGAAGAGTGCCGAAATGGGTGCGGACGCGCCTATTTCGGCACTCTTCTTGCCTATTCGGGTGGGTGGGTGGGGTAAAACACCTTTTCCATAACTATGGAGAGATTTGCATAGATTATGTCAAAGCGTCTACAAATATAGTACAATGAGGCGAGCAAAGAGAGAGGTAGTGAAGTCTATGCAACAGGGAAAGCTAAAGAGTCCTTTAGCTCGCAAAAAGGGTGCCGGTGATTATGGACGCTTTATGCGTTGGGGTATTTTCTGTATTTTGCTGCTGGTGGTGATCGTTTCTGGCGTTCTGGCTCTGGTTGCGGGAGTAGGTCTGGCAACTGTGGCGACTGGTATCCTGGGGCTGGCTGTTGCTGTGACCGGTATTATTCAGATTTATCCTGTCCTGTTCCCGAACGCTGCGAAGCCAGATCCATCCCCATCGCCGATTGATAAGCCACTGTCTCCCGCTGATGGAGCAGGGCAGGCGGCAATCTTCTCGTTTAATCTGCCCTTGCGCGAACCTCATGAGTTTTATGGCCGCCTGGCGGAACGTACAACGCTGCTTTCACGCATTGCCAATGGTGGCTCCAGTTCGATCGTGGGCGAACGTCGCGCTGGCAAGACTTGGCTGCTGGACTATGCACGGCTGGTTGCTCCCACACACTCTGTGCCTGGTCTGACCTATCGAGTCGGGTATGTCAGTGCGACTCATCCACAGTGCAAAAGTGTGGTGGGTTTTGTCGAGCGTGCCATGGATGAGTTGAAGATCCTGCCACATACCATTGATCGCAGTCAGACTCCGCTCGGTCAGCTTTCGCAGGGGGTGCGTGACCTGAAAAAGAACTCATTCTTGCCAGTTCTTTGTATTGATGAATTTGAAGGTTTCAATAATAGAGAAGTGTTTAACGCCGAGTTCGTTGAGGGTCTGCGTGCTCTGGCGCAGGACGATGGACTGGTACTGGTGACCGCAAGCAAACGCTCATTGAGAGAGTGTATTGAGAAACTTACGGGTGAGACCAGTCCCTTTTTCAATATTGTTCAGCATATTCCGTTGCATCCTTTCACCGAAAAGGAGGCCAGTGCGTTTGTCGAGGACAAGGGTGAGCTAGCAGGCTTTGATGAGAAGGAACGAGCTTTTTTTCTGCGCTCTGGTGCTCTCTATACGAGTAGTGGAGAGATGTTCTGGCCTCCGCTGCGTTTGCAGCTTGTTGGACAGTTGCTTTCTGCGGATAAGCAGGCTGGCCTGTCCCTGAACGAACCCAACTACGAGCACGACTTTAGACGGCGACTGGATGAGGCATATCAGGCGGTGATGCGATGAGCAGCGCGACAGACGAGCAAACGGCGGAACCCGCAAGCATTGGACCTTTTCATTATATCTTCTATGCCTTCTTTCAGCCCGCCCGCCTGGAGAGAGAGTTTGATCCCCAATCACGGCGGCGGCGCTTTATCCTTATGCTCAAACTTGTTCTGCCTATGTTTTTCGTAAGTTATCTGCTTACGCTTGCCATAGAAGCTCTCTTGCTATTTCTTCATCTCTGGACGCGTACAGATCCTATCGGTATTTTTCTGTTGCCAGTGGGAGGCCTAGCGGTAGGCCTAGCGGTAGGCCTAGCGTTCGGCATAGCGTTCGGCATAGCGTTCGGCATAGCGGGAGACATAGGCGTTATTTTTGGGGTGTTTCTTCTGCCACTTTATCTTGTAAGTGGCCCATCTGCTCTTTTAGCCTATCTTAGCGGCAGAGCTAATCCACCAGTTGCTTTGGAACGTTTGCGGCGATCCTCATTGCACTGGGATGAACGCGTCTATTTGCCACTACCCTTTCTCAAGCGCACCTTGCTGCTGGCCTATGCTGAACAGCCTCAAGAAACACTGACAGAGATTGCCTTTATTGCCGCCGAACGCCCACAACAGATGCGTGCAGCTCGCTCCGCCGCGCTTGAGATTGCCCTGGACGATCTGGAAGGTCGTCGAACTATGGAGCAGATTACCGGTGTTGTGCAGCGTCTCAATGAGATCTTTCCTTCCGAAACAAAGCTCAACGATCCTCGCTGGACAAATACGCTTGCCCAATTGAGCAATGCAGCACGTGAGGCCATGCGCAGTTTACAGCCTGTTGGACGCCGGGGACGGCTGGCAGCCCTTGACAGCATGGTTCAGGAGCTTCAAAAGATCCGTCCCAATGTGGCTTTTCGGGATCAACGCCAGAACGGACGGCTCAAATATATCATCGAGATGTGGCTGACCGCTGCTCAGGCCAGGCGTCAATTGCTAGAGCGAGAGGCGCAGGATATTGGCAGCCTGGACAATCCTTACAAACCTGGACAGGTACTCAAGCTGGATGATCCTCTCTTCGTGGGCCGTCGTGACCTCGCGCAACAACTGGAATATGCTTTGAGCGATGATAATCGGCGTCCAACGTTCTTGCTTCAGGGCGAGCGGCGCATGGGCAAGACAAGCACATTGCTCCAACTGCCCTTCTTGCTCGGTGCGAAATATGTGCCAGTCTTCTATAACCTGCAAGATCCTAAACTCTACTCCCGTGCAGCTACATTACTTGGCACCATCGCCAACGGCATTCAGGGAGAACTGTCCAATCGAGGTATCAGCGTCGAGCCGCTCGTTTTCAGGCGTCTTCAAAAGACATACACCACCAACGACCCCGCTGCCTACGCCGTTTTTGATGGTTGGCTGCAAGAGGTAGAGATGCGCCTGGAACAGGAGAATCGCACGTTGCTGCTGACCTTCGACGAGTTTGAGAAGCTCGATGAGGCAGGCGAGAAGGGCTACCTGGATCTGTCTCTCTTTCTGGATTGGTGTCGGCAAGTGATCCAGTATCGCTCGCATATAGTTCTGCTATTCAGCGGCATCCGAACCTTCAGTGAAATGGGTGCAAAAACAGGCTTGAACTGGTCCAACTACTTCGTCAACGTCCAACTCTTCAAGGTCTCCTTTCTGCATAAGGACGAGGCCAGGCGGTTGATATTACACCCCAAGCCTGACTATCCAGGGGAAAAGCTCTTTGGCGAGGTCATTGCAGAGATGATTCGACAGACCAACGGTCATCCTTTCCTGACCCAGATGCTCTGCTCACAATTGATCGATACGTTGAATACAGAGAAGAGCGAACAAGTCGAGCCAGCGCACATAGATCAGGCTGTTGAGAAGGTCATCGAGTCCTGGGACGGCTACTTTGATGACCTCTGGAAGCGTTGTGAGGAGTTGGAACGAGTTTGTCTACAGGTCCTGGAGAGTCAGGCGTGGACCAGTCTTGCAACGCTGCAAGAGCGTACTCAGTTGGATGAGAAGCTCTTGCAGAAAACCCTGCGTCTGCTCCTCAGACGTGATCTGATTCTCCAGCAGGAACAGACCTCCTATCGGCTTGCCACCCCCATTTTTAGCGTCTGGATCAAGCATAACGCGTGATGCTCTAAGCTGCTGGAGCAGCATGGCGCTCGGCCTGCACAGCAGGCCGCCCCATCCTCTTTTCCTCAGCAAAAGCGAGCCTGTTTTGCACCTCTCTGACCATTGTTGCTATAATACGGTTGGATCTACAGGGAAATAAACCTCCTCAAATAAAAGGAATTGCTTGATGGCGAATGTTATTGGACAGGAACCGGAGAAGGGCTTTGCCGCCTCAAAGGCTCATACAGCGGATGTGCGCGTGGCTCATCTGATTTCGGTTATTGGAAACCCACTCTTCATTGCGCTTCCACTGTTGCTGCTAGTTTCCGTCGCCAGCGCACCCACGCCACAGCAGGGATTACTGTGGTGGGGTATAACCATTGCAGGCATCAGTGTGGTTCCATTTCTGTTTATTCGACGTGGTGTGAAGCTTGGTCGGTACAGCGACGCTCATATCAGTGTCAGATCACAGCGACTTGTGCCGCTCGCGTTTGGACTGGCTTGTATGCTGCTCGTTTTTCTGCTACTGTCCCTGCTGCATGCCTCACGTCCACTGCTGGCCACGCTCATATCGATGATCCTCGCGCTCGCCATCGCCCTGGGGGTCACGCAGCTTGCCAGGTACAAGGTAAGTCTGCATATGCTTGGGATCACTGGCGCAGTACTTGCATGCTGGCTCTTCTTTGGACCCCTATACCTGTTGCTCTCCCCCCTGATTCTGCTGGTCGGCTGGGCACGTTGGAAGGTTCGCGCCCATACTCCTCTGCAAGCATTGTTGGGCGCACTCGTGGCCATTGTTGTCACTGTTCTGACCTTCTGGCTCTTTATGCATTAGCCGCCGTCTGACGTTTCGGGGAATAGTATTTGAGTGAGATTGTTAGTATGGTCTAAGAAGAGTACTGGCAGTAAAGGCAATTTATAGAGAGGTATTTTATGTCTGACTATCTGGATCTGTACGATTATCGTTGCCGCACCAGGGACCTTGCCCAGGAGCGTTGGCGGGCGTCGGCGGCGGGCGAGGAGACGGAGGCGGTGCTCACACGTTATCGGACTGGCAAGGATCAACTTTTTGCCCACCATCCTCAGTCTGCCCTTGATGAGGAGCAACGCGGTCTCTTTGGTGGACTGCACTACTTTCCCTATAATCCAGCCCTGCGCTTCGTTGTCGAGGTTGACACCAACGTAGAACCGATCAGTCACGAAGTAGTGAAGAACGCCAGCGAGTCGATGACCATGCTGACGGTTGGTCGGGTTCATTTCAGCGTCGATGGCGAGATGGCGGCCCTTTCACTCTACTGGCTTGATCTCTATGGAGGCGGACTTTTCCTGCCCTTCCGTGATCTGACCTGTCCAGACGAGAGCTATGGCGGTGGACGGTATCTGTTTGATACCATCAAGGGAAACGATTTTCAGCCGCTACCCACACCGGATGGTAGTCCGAGTCAGCGTATTACGCTCGATTTCAATTACGCCTATAACCCATCGTGTGCCTACGACGACCGATGGGTTTGTCCACTGGCCCCACCTGAGAACCGTCTACATGTAGCGCTTCCGGCAGGAGAGAAGAAGTATCATGCTTAAAAAAGAAAGTCATCTCTGAAGTAAGAGATAGTGCGTATAAAAAAGGCGCTGTAGTAAAGGGTTGGTAGAGGGGTACTGTGAATAGCTTGCCTGGCTTTCAAACGTATGTTGTCGGTACGAAATAGGATACGCTTCCGATTTGTTCTCTGAGAGAGAAAGCAAGCGATTTTCAGTCTTTAAGGGATAAAAATATGGGATTTCCTCTCTCTGTTCTCGATCTCTCACCGATCGATGCGGGTTTGACCAGTACGCAGGCGCTTGAGAACACGCTTGACCTGGCACGCTATGCCGATCGTTCAGGGTATACTCGCTACTGGCTGGCCGAGCACCATAATACGTCTATGCTGGCCAGTTCAGCGCCTGAAATTATGATTGGACATGTAGCTCAAGTTACATCTCGGATACGGGTTGGCTCAGGTGGGGTGATGCTGCCAAATCATTCGCCGCTCAAGGTTGCGGAGAACTTTCGCGTTCTGGAGGCCCTGCATCCTGGTCGCATCGATCTCGGAATTGGACGCGCACCAGGGACCGATCCTGTGACGGCGCTGGCGCTGCGCCGTTCAAGGGATACGATGGGCGCGGATGATTTTATTGAACAAATGATTGAGCTTTTCGGCTATACCTCGACAGGTTTTCCTGACGACCATCCTTTTCGCAAAGTAAAGGCTATGCCGACCGATATTGATCTGCCACCGATCTGGTTATTGGGGTCCAGCGACTATAGCGCACAGGCTGCGGCTGCTCTGGGTCTCGGCTTCTCCTTTGCGCACCACATTAACCCGGAAATGGCCGTTATGGCGACGCGACTCTATCAGCAGCAGTTTCAGCCGAGTGGCTTCTTCGATAAGCCACACACTATTGTCGCCACCTCTGTCATCTGCGCTGATACGCAGGAGCAGCTTGAGGATATGCTGGCCGTACAGAAGCTGACCATTGTCAGGATGCGTACAGGTCACTCGTCAGCTATTCCCAGTCCTGAGGAGGCGCGGGCATACACCTATTCGCCTATGGAACGTATGATGGCCGAACAGATGCTTGAGAGACGCATCATTGGTCTCCCTGGAACGATCAAGCCTCTTCTTGAGCAGCTTATCGAGGAGACACATGCAGACGAACTGATGGTCACCGCGCTGATGTATGGACATGAGAATCGCTTGCGCCTCTATGAGATTCTGGCCGGTGTGTTTCAATTGGAGCCAAATGTAGCGGCAGTCAGATAAAGTGATTTATGAGTCATCCCTGCTTTTGCAAAAGCAGGAGAAAAGGCTTTCGGCCTGCATAGCAGGCCGTCCCACCCCCTTTTTTTAAAGAAGAAGCGAGGCTGTCTGACGGGGCATTTGCCCCGCCAATCAGCCTCGCTTCTTCTTTTCTTGGAAGGAGGAGCGGCTTTACAAGCCGCAGAAACGTTCGATACGGTTGGCGAAC
>DAOTTL010000572.1:0-6086 GCA_034438135.1 Ktedonobacteraceae bacterium
CAAAAAAAAGAGTGAGTGGGGCATGAGTCATCCCTACCGTTTCTGCGGCTTGAAAAGCCGCCCCTCCCCTTTAAAACAAGAGCAACTGGACTGTTTGGTGGAGCTTCCGCGCCACCAAACAGTCCAGTTGCTCTTGTTCTAAAGGGGAGGGGCGGCTTTTCAAGCCGCAGAAACGGTAGGGATGACTCATGCCCCACTCACTCTTTTTTTTGAACCGGGGAGGGGTTCTACAAGAAAACGAAAAGGCTCTGGGAAGATGGTGTTCGCGCCAGGAAACTGCTGGCCAGGAGATGGGTGTACACAAGTTTCCCTTATGCAGTCTTTTCATTCTTTAACCGTCTATTGACAGAAAAAGGCAAATTTAAATCAATGCCATGCAAAAATAGACAGGTAGACAATCTGGTCTATCAAACAATTTATATGTCAAATTTAAACCTTTCTTTTACAGAATCTTATTCTGTTCTTAACAGTCTCTATGCACACTGTAGATGGAGTGCTTTTAAAGGATGGTTTTTGATACAGCATGCCAGATAGATCATCTCCATCCTTTTTTTATTTTTAGCACATCAGTTCAAGTTCTTTTTGGTCGATTGTGTTTTCAAGGAGGTTTTTATGACTCACGGAACACTTACCCAGAAACATCTACACTGGCGTATCATCGGGGTAGCCGCTCTCCTCAGTCTTGCGTTAAGCTTCGTAGCGCTGCCCTTCCAATCGCGGAATACGGCGCAGGCTACGACACTGGCTACGAATGCCTGTCAATTAGGCAACGGGGCCAAACATGTGATCTACATTCAATTTGACAATGTGCATTTTAGCCGCGATAACCCCAACGTTTCTTCTGATCTGGAGCAAATGCCCAATCTCTTGAACTTTGTGAAACAAAATGGCGTTTTGCTTTCCAACCAGCATACTCCTTTGATTGCTCACACAGCAAACGATATTGTGAGCACTATGACTGGTCTCTACCCGAGCAACGAGGGGCTCGCGATCAGTAATAGTTATCGTTATTACAATCCGAATGGAACTACCAATCCAGGCGTTGACTTCGCCTATTGGACTGATCCTGTTTTCGATCCCTCGACCTCAACTCCAACCGATACAACCCCTAACCTGCTTACTGCCAGCGGAAAAAATACACCTGCGCCGTGGGTACCCTATACTCGTGCTGGTTGTAATGTGGGAGGAGTTGCGACTGCGAATATTGAGTTAGAGAACATCTCCACAGATATTCCGACGGTCTTCGGAGCTAATTCTCCGCAGGCTCAGGAAGTTGCTAGCAATCCAGCTCAGGCCACGGCTGATTTTGTAGGTATTGCCGTTCATTGCGCGAAAGGTAACACGACCTGCTCTACTGCCAATGGTGGCGCGACCGATAAACTGCCCGATGAACCTGGTGGATACAGCGGCTATCAGGCGCTCTTCGGACATAAATATGTGGCACCCCTGATTAGCCCGAATGGTCCCTTGACGGACCTGGACGGCAATGGTATTTCGGATGGACAGGGACATGTCGGCTTTCCAGGCTTCAATGGTATGTCGGCATCCGTCTCGCTCTCCTATGTTGCCGCTATGCAAGAACATGGCGTGCCAGTTACCTACGCTTATATCTCCGATGCTCATGATAATAATCCCACTGGTGGGGCGTTCGGCCCTGGTCAGACCGGTTATGAGCAGCGACTGGCTGCCTACAACGAGGCGTTTGGCAAGTTCTTTACTCGTTTGGCGAAAGACGGGATCAACTCTCACAATACGCTGTTCGTCATTACCGCCGACGAAAACGATCACTTTGTGGGTGGTGCTCCCAGTCCAGCCAACTGCGATGGCGTGACGGTTCCCTGTACCTACAGTCAGATCGGCGAGATCAATGCAAACCTGACCGGCCTTCTGGCCACTCAGCAGGGCATTACGACTCCGTTTACGGTGCATGCCGATTCAGCTCCGGGCATTTACATTACGGGCAATCCGGCACGCAATAATGAAACGGTGACGCGCCCCTTCGACCAGGCTCTTGGTAAGTTGACGGCGGTGAATCCGCTCACTGGCAAAACCGATCAGGTAACGAATTTACTGGCCGATTCGGTAGAAATGAACTTACTGCACATGATAACGGGGGATCCGGCAAGAACGCCTACGGTTACTCTGTTTGCCAATCCCGACTACTTTCTGTTTACGGGCGCACCCAATTGCAATTCGCCCTGCGTGCAGGAAGAGGCTGGATTTGCCTGGAATCATGGCGATGTGTCCCCCGATATTAACAGGACATGGCTGGGCATGGTTGGTCCGGGTGTGCAACACCTGGGAGTGAACAGCAGCATCTGGGCTGATCACACGGATACCCGTCCAACTATGATGGAACTGCTCGGCCTGCATGACGACTACCAGCACGAGGGGCGTGTACTGTTTGAGGTTATGCAGTCCTGGGCGCTGCCGGACGCTGTACGCGATCATCTAACCCAGCTGACCAGACTGGCACAGATCTTTAAGCAGATCAACGCGCCGGTCGGCGATCTGGGCTTGATGACGCTGCAAACCTCAACGAAGGCACTGAAAAGCAGTTCACCCAATGATAGGACCTACATCCGGTTGGAGAACCAGTTGCTCAGTATTACCAGGATGCGCAACCATATCGCTGGTCGGATCCTCAATATTCTGGAAACGGCGGAATTTGGCGGTCCTCATCTGAACAGCCAGCTAACGCACGTTAAAGAGTTGCTGCGCCAGTCACAGGAATTGCTGAAAGACGCGTTGAAGCTGACCCAGCAAGCCTAGTCAGGTATGCCAGTCAACATGTAAGAGGAATAAAGGATGAGAGCTTGCTGGAAATGTGGCATTCGCCATATTTCCAGCAAGCTCTAGCTATTCTTAAGAAGATGGCAGGATACCTTATGTCAAAGTGGGAACACATAGAAGAGTATGTTTCACCGAGCTTGTGAGCTATCAAAAGAAAAGGCAAGAAAAAAGAAAGAAAGGCCTCGAAGAAATAGCTCATATCAGTCAAGAAACAGGTTTATACGGCTAATTTTGCCCTAGATCACGCAGCCATTGCCGCACCTCATGGGCTTCAGGCATGGCCATCTTCTCGATTGCCCGCTCTACCAGATGCTGAGCACTCTCAATGTCTCCTCGCGCTGCGTAGAGCTGGGCGAAGCCATAGTCGGCAAGCGCGGTCAATTCCTGATCTCCCTCTGGAATAGAGGACCTCATTTCCTGAAAGTATTGCTCTGCCTCAGCCAATTGGCGGAAATGGAGCGCAATCTGGCCACATTCAAAAAGTCCGAGCGCGGCCATTTGAGGAAGAGGAAGACTCTGAGCCATTTCCAGCCCTTGTTGCACATAGCTTCGCGCACTCGCAAAGTCGCCTTGCCTGCGCGCAACCTCGCCGTTACTCTGCAAGAGAACACACACCCATTCCTGTTGTCCAATCTGCCGGGCTATTTCCAGTCCCTCTTGCAAAAAGCATGCCGCCTGCGTGTACTCTCCATGTATTTTCATCAAATCACCCAGGTTATTGAGAATCGCTGCCACCCACTCCAGGTTTCCTGACTCACGAGCCAGTTCTAAACCCTCTTTCAGGGTCTGTTCTGCTTCCTGGTACCGTCCCTGCTTTGCGATTGCCGTGCCTAAATTATTCAGCATAGTGCTGAGCTGCTCTGGATAGTAGTCGGGATGCGCCCGAAACAGCGTGATGGCCTCGCGTATGTAGACTTCTGATTGCTCATTGTTCCCCTGCCTCTGGGCAAGCGAACTCAAGGTTTCCAAAATCCGATACAGATACGTTTGTTCGCCATCCTGGTGCGCGATGACCAGTCCCTCTTGCAAATACTGGTCGGCTTTGTGATACTCCCCACGCTTCCAGCTAAATGTACCCAGTAGGGCGAGGAATATCGTAATTTGATCACTGGCACCGCTCCTGCGAGCAATGGCCAGTCCCTCCTGAAAGCAGCGTTCAGCCTCCTCATACCTGCTCTGACGCTGCAAGATCTCGCCGAGGTAGAACAGGATGTGCAACTGATCCGTCTCATCCAGTGCTGCATGACGCGCTCGTTGCAGATGCGTTTCTGCGACATGATAGTTACCACGGGCGAGCAAAAAGGGGGCAATGCTACATGCTATCCGAATGAGATCATGGGAGCGTAACTCTTCGAATGCTGCATCGAGTGCTGCAAGGATATTCTGGCTTTCGCGTTCTAATAATGCATAGTTCTGGCTCTGCTTCTCGGTCAATTCCGAGATATAGGAGATTAAACGCTCATATGTATCTTTTCCTGTACGTTGCAGACGTGCATAGTCGGCAATCGTCTGATGCAGTGTGTAACGATCGGCGCTTCCACTCTCAAGCAGACCCGTATCGACCAGTATATCAAGCACATTTACCGTGCAGGTGGCGATGACCAGTCCCGCTTCTTCTGAAAAACTGTTCGGTTTTGACGGAAAAACGGACAGCGCATAGAGTGCCTGGCGTTCTTGCTCCTCCAATTGCTGATCGCTCAATGCGATAATCGTTCGCAGTGAGGTGCTTCTCTCCTGGGACGATCTGGAGAATTTTTCTGCCTGGGCAAGCGGTTCTGTGAGGTCCAGGCGTGCGGATGCGTCGTGTAAAGAACCTAAGGTGGATGCGACGTGTTGCGATGGTCCGCCATAGGACTGTCTGCGCAAATAGTTGCCAATGAGGGTAAGAGCCAGCGGCAGCCCACCCACCGCCCGGACCAGTTCATGTGCCTGCTCGGTTTCGCGCTCTACCACCTGTGGGGCAAGCAGACTTAGCAGCAGTAGCCCCTGCTCATTATCCAGTTCGTTGATCACCAGAGCACTCTCAACGGTGAGTTGGGACGCGATCGGTGGGAAGCGCGTGGTGATAAGATGTGCGCAGCCAGGTCCCCCAACTTTGAACGCGAGAGCATCCTCCAGTTTCCATGCATCATCAATCACGAGCAACATAGCTCGTGCACCAATGGCCTGATGCAAGGCCATTGACCAGTCTTCCGTACTCTTGAACGCGTTCATCTCGCCAGCCGACATCCCCAGCAGGATTCCCCAGCGGCTCAAGTGGCTCTGAAGATGGGGATGTGGACCAAGGCCGGCCCATAGAACGCCATCTTTAAATTGCTCGTGTAGTTCCAGATCGTGTGCAAGGGTGAGCGCGAGGGCAGTTTTTCCTACGCCAGGAAGGCCGTTCAGGGCACTGAGTGCTACATTCCCTCCTTTGAGGAGAAGATACTTGAGGTGCGCCAGATGAGTATCGCGTCCAATAAGGTAGACAGGTGGCAACAGAATTGTTGGATCAAACAGAAACGGAGACGACCCCACATGTTTCTGAGCTTCGCCCAGGCCCAACTCTTCTATACTTATAGCAAAAAGCTCTCCTAACCTGATGTGCAAGGAAGGAATAGGGAATGCGTTGCCTCGTTCCCAGCGACTCACGGTTCGCACATGGATGCCAAGTTGTTCGGCAACCCTCTTCTGCGACCAGCCACGGCGTGTCCTCGCCTCTTTGAGTCGCTGCGAAAAGTCCTGTTTTTGCTGTGGACCGTTCATCACATTTGCTCCTGGTCGCTCTACACTCTCGTGTAAGGTCGCCCGTCTCAAGGCTTTGAGATGATGTTTCTCTTCGTAAGTGCGTCTGCGATGTGGGACTCATCCGTATGACTCGCTCGAAGCGAGTCATGGTAGTTTATGGCGAGACCGCTTTCGTGCTATGAAAGCATTGTAACAGATAGAGAGAGCAAAGTGTAGATCCGCCAGTAAATCGTGGAGAAATGATAGAGAGCCTGGTACGCTGAGGGTTGTGTATACTTAGCTGGCCACATCTGTTTATCTATTATATGGGCTGGGAAAATACAAAGCATAAACGTCTCTATATTAGAGATACATAAAAAAGGAGGTTAATCCAATATGGACAACAATTCTGTCATTACCCTGATTGCTGCTGTGGCTACAATAGTAGTGGCATTATTAGGATATTTAATTACTTATTGGAATAATATTCGTTTATCTCAATATATTGATATTTTATACTTTTACAATCCAATGACTTTTACGTTCTATAAACAAGCCGAATAATTAATCAGCATGTTGGAGGTATT
>DAOTTL010000573.1:0-10948 GCA_034438135.1 Ktedonobacteraceae bacterium
CTGCCATGCACTGGCTCAAATACAGCACAGTTGGTGCCAATGTTCGCTCCTGGCGCTACTCCCAAACCACCTATCAGGCCTGCAGAAAGATCAGAAATGATATCCCCATAAAGGTTTGGCAAAACTAGCACGTCGTAAAACTCTGGCTTTTGTACCAACTGCATACACATATTATCCACAATCCGATCCTCAAATTGAATATCTGTATACTCCTTCGCTACCTCATGCGCAATCGACAGAAAAAGACCATCAGAGAACCTCATAATATTAGCCTTGTGAACCGCCGTTACCTTATGCCTCCCATTTGTACGCGCATAGTCAAAAGCAAACCTCACAATGCGCCTGCTGGCCATGGCAGATATATATTTAATACTAATGGCTGAATCAGGATCTAAATGCTGGCCTGTTGTACGAGCAATTGTTTTTAGTATCTCTTCCTGCTCTGGAGTTCCGCGCTGAAACTCGACTCCTGCATAGAGATCCTCAGTATTCTCTCGTACAATGATTATATCGATGTTCTCATAACGGGAACGCAATCCACGATATGTCTTAGCTGGACGAACATTTGCATAAAGATCGAGTTTCTTACGTAAAGAGACATTTGCACTGCGCACTCCTCTCCCAATGGGAGTAGTAATCGGCCCCTTCAAGCCCACCCCCGTACGCTTGATCGACTCAACCACTTGCTCGGGCAAAATTGTCCCGCATTTCTCCATCGCCTCCGCGCCTGCCTGCTGCACATCCCAGGTAAACTGCACCCCGGTCGCCTCAAGCACCCGCCGAGTCGCCTCTGTAATTTCCGGCCCTGTACCATCTCCGGAAATGAGCGTAACCGCGTGCGCCATGAAATCCTCCAAACAGCTTGAACTATAAAACTGAATATCCTTGATTATAGCACAGGCTCTATGATACCTGATTGTTCTACATCTCTCTCTCTACAGGTGACCCAAAAGTACTTTGTTACCCTTCCCAATAGCCTTACAAAAGAAAAAAGAGCAGTATTGTGGAAAATACCACAATGCTGCTCTTCTCCTTTGTTTCTTTCTTATGCTTTAGTTACACGCGAACGAGGAGAGGCCTTCTTCCCAGTGGACGAACTACTCTTCTTAGGCGAGGTCTTTTTCGCCGTAGTGCTCGCAGTCCTGGCCGTGGATCTCTTCGCAGACGTCTTCTTCACAGCAGTGCTCGCGGTCCTCTTCGCGGGCGTCTTCTTCGCAGCAGTGCTTGCAGCCTCTACGACAACCGGATCGAGATCAGACTGGGACGCGGTAGAACCCCTCTTCGCTCGTGTGGAGGGGCGCCGCGCCGTCCCTGCCTCACCATTTTGACGCGGTTTCTCCTCGTTGTTGCGCAGAGGCAAAATCACTTCTGTGTAACAAACCGGCTCCTGGCCCGGCCTGGATATCACCATCAATCCCCCACAGTTGAGGCAAAGGTCAGGCACAGGCTTCTCCCACATAGCAAAGTTACAGGTAGGATAGTTATTGCATCCATAGAAAATGCGTTTTTTCTGCTTCGTCTTGCGCTCCACCAGGTCCCCGCCACACAGTGGACAGAGGGCACCAGTCTTGTTGACAACCGAGCGACGATAGCGGCATTCAGGAAAACCAGAACAGGAAATGAAGCGTCCAAAGCGCCCGGTGCGAATAACCAGATTGCGTCCACAATCGGGACAGAGTTCTTCCAGCTCTTCGACAGGCTTCTGGACACGATTCATCTCTGCCTCAGCCTTTTCCATAGTCACTTTAAAATCACTATAGAAGCTGCGCAAAAAGTCCTTCCAGGACTGGCGTCCATCCTCTACCTCATCCAGTCTGCGCTCCATCTCTGCCGTAAAACTGGTATCGACAATATCAGGAAAATGCTTATTCATCACTTCATTGATTGTCTCACCCAACCAGGTGGCGACAAAGCGCCTCTGCTCCTGATCCACATATCCACGATCCTGGATCGTACTGAGAATCGGCACATAGGTACTTGGACGTCCAATCCCTCCCTCTTCCAATTCTTTGATCAGGCTGGCTTCGGTATAGCGAGGAGGCGGTTGAGTAAAATGCTGTTCAGGTTTGAGTTCGCGCAGGTCCAGTATCTCGTCGGCATGGAGCTTTGGCAGGTTACGCTCGTCCTCTTCTCGCGGCCAGACGACATAGAAACCTGGAAACTTCAGGTGTGAACCATTCGCTCGAAAAACATACTGGGCCGCAACGATATCCACGCGCACAGTATCAAAAATCGCCGGCGTCATAAAACTGGCCACAAAACGTCGCCAGATCAAGTTATACAACTTAAACTGATCGGCAGAGAGATACTGTTTCACTATCTGAGGCGTCAGAGCCACCTCTGTAGGACGAACAGCTTCATGGGCATCCTGAGTGGTCGCTTTAACTTTACCTGTCCGTCCTGGACCAACATAGGCCTGACCATGCTCTCCGGCAATATAGGCCTTGACGCTGATCTGCGCCTCCTCCGAAACACGCGTGGAGTCGGTACGCATATAGGTAATCAGTCCCTGATGACCGCGCTCGTCCAGTTCAATCCCCTCATAGAGCTGTTGAGCCAGACTCATGGTCTTCTTCGGCTTGAAGTAGAGACGTACCGAGGCATCTTGCTGTAAAGTACTCGTAGTGTATGGCAGATATGGCTGGCGACGCTGTTCCTTCTCTTCCACCTTCAAAACACTATAAATGGCGTCCTTCAGGTCAGCCAGAATAGCATCCGACTCCTCCTTAGAAGAAATCTTTATCCGACCCTTGCCTCCTGATCCTTTCCTGGAAGCGTCAGTTGAAGCTTCCACCGCATCTGAGTCATTGCGCTGAGCGCTACCCTTCTCTCCGGCAGCCAACTCCTCCTCACCCATCCCCTCCTCACCGTTCAGCGCTCCAATATCCTGCAACCGACTGACCAGATGAGCAGTAAAAATCTGCTTCTGCCCCCGCTGACTGAGGATAGCGCTAATACTCCAGTACTCCTCAGGCACAAAAACACGTATCTCGGCCTCACGGTCACAAATGAGGCGGAGGGCTACCGACTGCACTCGTCCAGCACTCGTTCCTGACTGGATGCGCCTCCATAGCAAAGGACTGATCTTATACCCCACCAATCGGTCTAATACTCTCCGCGCCTGCTGAGCGTTGAAAAGGTCCTCATTGATCTCACGAGGCTTCTTAATGGCCTGCTGAACTGCTCCTTTGGTAATCTCATTGAAGACAGCTCGATGAGGATTCTTCAGCCCTAATATTTCTTTAAGCGACCAGGCAATAAATTCGCCCTCACGATCGGGGTCAGGCGCAAGATAGACTTCGTCAGCGCGTCGCGAGGCAGCCCTTAGCTCATCGATGAGCTTATCTTTTTTCTCAATGATCTCGTATTGTGGCGCAAAATCCTTGCGAGTATTGACACCAAGCCCTTTCTTTGGGAGATCCATTACATGGCCCATAGAGGCTCGAACTTCAAAGTCACGTCCTAAAAATTTTTCAATCGTTTTGGCCTTTGCGGGCGACTCCACAATAACCAGTTTCTTCGCCATACACCTATACCTGATTCTCATTATAACGAGGTAGGAATGTATTTTTACAATACACCACCCCACCGAAACACAAGCAGAATCTGTCTGCGCATAGGATAGCACATAATGACAAGGGGTAAGTGAATGCTCCTCACTAAATCATGAGAACTTTCACATCCAGCGCACTATAATAGGACACGACAAGATTAGCAAACTTGACCACTGTTGTGCCTGCATGCTATGCTGCAAGAAAGAGAAACATACTAGCAACTAATTGATTGAATGTACCCATAGGGGAACGTAGGTAAAGCTTCATAAAAACAATCATTCGCGAAAGGGTTAAAGGCGAATAAGGCACGCCACTAATCGTTCCCCCCTGTTGCCAGCATTCGCGAATACTGGCTTGGAGGACCTGCATGCAAGAAGACCGGCCAACTCGTTCAGAGAGCCGAGCTGTGCGCAAAGAGAAACGTGTCAGTAGTAAAAAACTAACTCAGGCCGCGGTGACGAACAAAAACGAGCCCAAGCCTGAGATAGCAGCGCCTGCCAATCTCTCTGAAGCGGAACAAATACCCGCAGAGGTACAGATGCCCACTCCCCGTCCCTCTGTGAAGACCTTCAGGCGCTCAAGTAACTCCCTCAGAGCCAGCCTGGCAGTCGTCGGCGGACGAACAGCCGGCGCACTGAGTCGGCGTCTTCACCTGGGCGGAGGTACCAGCATCGCAGGGGTTGTTGCTCAGCGCCTGTATCCCAACATCGTTGAGCATCTCTCAACCCAACTCCAGCAAGGAAGCATTCTCGTTACCGGAACAAATGGAAAAACGACTACCAGCGGCTTTATCGCTGCTATCCTCAAGGACGCCGGACTGCGCGTCTGGCGCAATCGCGAGGGTTCCAACCTGATGGGTGGCATCGCTGGCGCACTGGTGATTCGTACCCGTCCCAACGGTCGGTTGCGCCGCTCGGGACAGGCTATCTCGATCTTTGAGGTGGACGAGGCAGTGATGCCTCGCGCGGTTCAAACTATTCCCACTCGGATCGCGATCTTTACCAACCTTTTCCGCGATCAACTGGATCGCTTTGGCGAAGTTGATAGCGTGTTAGTGCGTTGGGAGAAAGCTATCAAAGCGCTGCCAGAAGAGACCATCCTGGTGCTCAACGCCGACGATCCAACTGTGGCCGGTCTGGGAGAACACTTTTCTGGCCGCGTACTCTACTTCGGCATCGAGGACCCTGGCCTCGATGTAAGCAATCAGGAGAGCAACGGCGAACGCTATCAGGTAGTAGATACGCGAACCTGCGCCAAATGCGGCGGTGAGTATATCTACAGCTTGCGCTTCTATAGTCATATCGGACACTATACCTGTCCTGGCTGCGGTACTAGCCGTCCCCAGCCTGATATACGCGCCTTAAAGGTGCAAACCGAAAGCTTTGACCGCCTGCGCATCGAGGTCGAGACACCTGGCCAGCGAGGTGAAATCACCGTACCGCTGCCGGGTCTCTATAATATCTACAATGCACTGGCAGCAATCGCGACCGCTCATGCATTGGAGCTGGCCTGGGCACCAACGGTATCAGGTATTGAGCAGTTTAAGCCTGCCTTTGGACGAGGAGAACGCGTTCAGATTCAGGGACGAACTATCCGCATGCTCCTGGCAAAAAATCCTACCGGCTTCAATGAGGTGCTACGCACCCTGGCATCCAACGGGAAAAGAGAACATGTCCTCTTCGTATTAAACGATAACATCGCCGATGGGCGCGATATTTCCTGGATCTGGGATATCGATTTTGAGCAGACACTGAAAAGCTTCTCGACATTGACCGTCGCAGGCACACGTGCCCGTGACCTGGCTCTACGCCTGAAGTACGCAGGCGTCGATGTAACCGATATCGTCATCGCTCCACCGGGTCCATTGCGGGCAGGTCGTCCCCAACCATCAACCCGCCGTCGTATACGACAGGAGCAACGTTCTATTCGCAAAGCGACCCGGCAGAGTCCACTAAAAGTTCCTCCAAACGAGCCTGGCACAGCTGAACCGTCGGCAGAGGTAGACCCCTCCTCGGAGGAGCAAACTCTGACCTATGGCGTCGCTCATGCCCTGGATAAAGCTCTCAGTCTCATACCAGAAGGTGAAACCCTGTTTATTGTACCAACGTATACTGGATTGCTAGAGATTCATCGCGAGCTAGAACGCCGCGGTCTAACGCCACACTACTGGGAGGAAACGGGTCCATGAGGGAGCAGAAACTTCTACCACAGATTACACTGACACTGGGACATCTGTATCCCGACCAGTTAAATCTCTACGGTGATCGTGGCAATATTCTCACCTTGCAACAACGCTGCCAGTGGAGGGGCATCGCGTTGCGTGTCATCGAGTTGGGTATAGGAGACGCACTTGACCCGGACGCCTACGATATGCTATTCATCGGCGGCGGACAGGATCGAGACCAGGCTCCCGTGGCGCAAGATCTCTATGAGACGAAAAGCATCGGTCTATGGGCCGCTATCGAAGACGAGATTCCCGTCCTGGCAGTCTGCGGCGGCTATCAGTTGCTTGCCCACTACTATCGACCCGCCAGTGGACCCGATATGAAAGGACTTGGCGTCTTTGACGCCTGGACTATTCATCGCGGCTCTCGTGCGCCACGCTGTATTGGTGACGTGGCCATTAGCTGGAATGGGCAAACACTCGTTGGCTTTGAAAATCACGGCGGACAGACTTATCTCGGTACCGCCCAACCACTCGGCAAAGTGCTCAAAGGGAACGGCAATAACGCCCAGGATGGAACTGAAGGCGCTATCTATCGTAACGCATATGGAACCTATCTCCATGGCTCATTGCTCCCCAAAAATCCACACTTTGCTGACCATCTGATAGAACTGGCTCTAAAACGCAGCTATGGTCTGAACTGGCTTGAAGGACAGATCTCTCTGAATGGCTCGAACTCAGAACATTCCACGAACGGCCATACCCTCACCGGAGAGGAGAACTGGCAGAATATGCCTGACCTCGATAGCTCGGAGACGCCAGGAGTCACTATTGATCCCTTAGTTAGACTGGCTCCCCTGGACGACGCTCTGGAATGGGAGGCGCACAGCGCCATCCTGGAACGCCTGGGACTACATAGCGCGGCTAGCACCGCTTTGCGCTCCCATCCAAACTGAGCTCAAGGGAGTGCATCTGCTATATCAAGAGGAAATCCATGAGTTTTGACCGATCACTGGCACGTTGCTCTTTCTGTGGACTCCGCCCACCTGCGATTCAGCGCATGATCGCGGGACCTGGTGCTGCTTATATATGTGAGAACTGCTTACAACTTTGTAACGAGATTATGGACGATACAACCCCTTTCTCGGAAAAAGCACTGGAGCTGGCCTCACGCCCTCCTATTGTGATCGCGGCCCCTCATGAGCTAGATAAATCCAGCTCACAGATACCTCCTCGCGAGCCTAAACGCACTATTATGATCCACCTGGAGCAAAAGCAGCAAGGCATGACGCTGATGCTCCATCAGTTCCAACTCTTTCCACAACACTTTGAACTGCATTACCTGTGGATACGTTCTCCTCTCGTTGGTGGATTCTCCTTTGTGCCTCGCCTGATCTTTCTCTTACGCGATAACACTGGCATGGAATGGACCGGCGATCGCGGAGGTAATCTTCTTGTGCGTCCTGAACTGGCCAGCGATCCTGAGCTGGCTATCTACCAGGGCAGTGCCCGCTTTCGTCCCCTACCCACGCCCGAAGCACAGTCTATTCTCGTCCAGATAGCCGACCCGCTCGGTCAGTTCGCTGACCCTCCCGTGCTCCCCTGGAAATTCGAGATCAGCCTGCCCCAATAATCAAAAAGAGACTAAGAAGAGAGAAAAAGAGGGGTGGGTATACTTTGCGAGGCTGAAGCCTCGCAAAGTATACCCACCCCTCTTTTTAAAGGAGAGATGGATGAGTTTGCAAGCAGTTTCACTGCTTGCAAACTCATCCATCTCTCCTTTAGATGCGGCGGCTGCGCCGCCACCATTGAAAAGAAGGAGTGTTGAGCTTTTGAGGGGTTTTGCCCCTCAAAAGCTCAACACTCTTTCTTTTTTTCTGGGGAGGGGCGGCTTTGCAAGCCGCCAAAATATTAGTATAGACTATCAGCCTTTTGCCAGAAACCGGCTGGTTCGTCGGTTGTGCGCCACCAGACAGCGAATTGCAGTTTGCCCTGACTGAAGCCCGGTTCTTTGCGCAGCGCATTCTGAAAATCATGCATGACATTCTCCAGAGATTGCGCATTCATAAACCAGAGAGATTGCTTGACCCCATCAGAGTCAGTATAGATCAGATGAGGTTGATAGGAGTCCCGGAGATTACTGTTCGCGGCATCGATAGCCCCCTGATTCAGGCCATCGATCGTGTTCATCGCGGATTGATAGGCGACAATACCGTCAAAGACCCACTGACCATTTGCCATGTGCCAGCTATTGCCATAGAGCGGCAGTTCCCAGATGATATGCGGCAGCATCTGCGGCATGGTGCGCATGGTATAGCTCAAAAGCTGTTGCAGCCATGGCACACTTACCGAAGGACCAGGCGTCCAGTACGATTGATCGACAGCCATGACTACCAGAAAATCGGCACTCCGACCCAGCAAGCTCCAATTCTCAAAGCCGTTGAGATAGTTGTATTCATCGTTGTCAGCAGTTTTATGGATCAGTGCGATTCCATAAAGTTTATGGAGAGGCTGTAAACGGTGCCAGAGTTGCTGATTGTAGGTAGCAAAGATCTGCTGAATGTTGGGATAGGAAGCATCAGTCCCCTCCAGATCCATGATTACCCCATCATAGTTTGCACGTTGTACCTCCTGCACAATTGGCTCAATATAGCCAGCCGTTTGAGAGGCCTTCACAACATAAGCCGTCTGTTGAGCAGTGGTCCAGGAATCAGAGGTACCATCGGTCTCCATAGCGATGGTCAGATAGGCCTTCCCACCATGCTGATGGATAAGTTGGATCACGCTATCCATACTCAACGTATGAGTGGCACAATTATTGTTCTCACCGTTGATCAGTTTTCCAGTCGTTGGATCGAGCCAGCCAGTGCCCACCAGAGCAGCATCGGGATTTGTCTCAACTGTCTTGAGATACGCCTGAATACCGTTCTGGCAGTCACGCCCTACGATCCAACTGAGAGAAGGAACGCGGCCAGCGAGCAGTTTGCCGTCGCCGCTGCCACTCGCTCCGTTCTGAGCGATAATATTGGGAGCATACGAACTATTCGAAGCAAGTTGGCCAGCTATGTTGAGATCGCTCGTCAACCAGGTACGCGAGATAGACAAAAAGAGTAAGCCTGCCACCAGGGAGGCCACAAATAGAGTCAATTTACCACGTGCGGTCATCGTTCTCTTCATAAGGTACAGGCCCTCGAAACCAGTAAGCTTCTATGGCAAACACTAACACATAGAAATACGTCATCCTTTTTAAGGATAGCATATACCTGCTCAAAAGAGGAAATTTTTAGCCAAAGCTCCCAGATATTTTATGACAATCATGTCATTTTTTGGGACAGCAGGTTCACAAGATATTCATACATCTATGGTATCCTATTATGAGTATGTAGACGATGTATTAGTAGTTTCTGTACTTTGTTTGTGGGAGGGTAAGTGGCATTATGACTCAAATTCCAAGTGATCAACACATTACTTACCAATTGCAGTACCGAAAATGCGGGAAACAATCCTGTAGCACCTGCCGCAACAGCCAGGGACATGGTCCCTACTGGTATGCCTACTGGCGTGAAGGCTCGCGTTTGAAATCTGGCTATGTCGGTAAGAATAGCCCCAAACCTGAAGAGGGTAAAACGGTTGCTGTTGCAGCGCATTAGCGTAGCGGTAAATTTTTTTCAAAACAGTTCGTGTGGAATAAGGATCAATCTCACCTGCTCCACACGAACTGTTTTTTCTACCCATCTCCGATCCCGATGAATAGGCTGTCATCTCTTCCATTGTCCTTTCACACAATTTTCATGCCCCTTTCTATGAGTCATCCCAAACTTTGATACCGTTGGCAAACCCTTCTGCCGAAGAGAGAGTGAGCACGCTCCTCCTTCAAGGCGAGCTTGAAAAAGGAGTTCGCTAACGGTATCGAACGTTTCTACGGCTTGTAAAGCCGCCCCTTTCTCCCTGAAAAGCTGGCGGCTGCGCCGCCAGCAAGAAAGAGCGTTTGCTCATTTTGGCAAAATGAGGCATGACTCATCCCTTTCTCTGTGAGCAAAACTTAGAAAGCTTTGACAATGGTGTTACAATAATCTTCACCGCACTATTTATCATCATCAAGCAGCCGAAAAAGAACGCGTCATGCGACAACGTAACCGTCGGTATGATCATAGATAAAAGAAACAACAGAGGAAAACGGACATGAAGTGTCCATTTTGTGGACATACCGCGTCACGTGTAAAAGATTCGCGAGACGTGGTAGATGCTATCCATCGTCGGCGTGAATGTGAACAATGCAAGGGACGTTTCAGTACCTATGAGCGAGTCGAAAAAACGCCTCTGATGATTGTAAAACGTGATCAGCGGCGCGAAACATTTGATCGACAAAAACTCTTTATGGGTATCAGCAAAGCCTGCGAGAAACGCCCCCTGCCAGTCACAGAAATTGAGAACGCTGTAGAAGAGATTGAGCAGGAACTCTATCGCCAGGGGAAACAAGAGCTGCCCAGCAGTGCAATCGGAGAGCTGGTTATGGAGCGATTGCGCCGCATGGATAAAATCGCCTATATTCGTTTTGCCAGCGTCTATCGCTCTTTCAATGATGTCGAAACTATGCTGGAAGAACTGCAAGATCTCCTCTACCGCAAACAGGCCGATAGTGACCCACATGAGAAATTAGGATAGATACCAGCCGGCGAGGAGATATGGTCCCTCCTCTCACTATGCGACGAGATGTGTATGGCTTTCCGCTTTGCGCAGACGATGGCTAAGGGTAGCCAGCAGTTTGAGAGCGATTTCAGGGTTTGAACGCAGACTGGAGCGAAAATCCCAGATTGGTAGTATCAGCGTTGTCACGTCCTCAAGTGCAATGACTGTCGCTGAACGTGGAAGATCATCCAATAGGGCCATCTCACCCAGGACATCACCGGGACCGGCGGTACCCAGTTCCTCTTCTACGCGGTCAGGATGAATCTCCTGAGTGATCCGCACCTTTCCCTTTGTAATTACAAAAAGTCCCGCTCCCGTACCACCCTGCTGCATCAAAACTGAGCCAGCAGAGAATTCTCGCTCCTGACAACTGTTCGCAATCAGGCGCAGTTCTTTTTTATCGAGACCAGAGAATAAATCGACGTTTGCAAGGGTATCTTCTTTCATGAATGTATCTCCTTCATTACAGCCCAAATATGAGGAAGGCACTGTTCTATTGCGATTAGAGCGTACTCCATAAAAGTTGATGCTGTCAACCCTG
>DAOTTL010000574.1:0-7626 GCA_034438135.1 Ktedonobacteraceae bacterium
AAGAGCAACTGGTGTGGAGTGTGGCGCGAATGCGCCACACTCCACACCAGTTGCTCTTGTTGTCCTCTGTCGCCTCTGGCGACAGAGGGAAAAGCGAGAAGAAACCTCTACTTGTAAGAAAGCCGCCCCTCCCCCAAGAAAAGGGGAGACGTGGATGAGCTCGCCGCCATTCTATGGCTGAAAAGGACAGGAGTTCAGACAGGTATAACGCGCTCCATCAGGAAATAGTTCACTTTTCATGACGCAGAGATGACTGACATAATACTCTGATGAGAGAGACCGATAATTGTTCTGGAACTGCTGGAGCCGTTCCAACTCATCAGGGGTCAGAGGTCTATCTATACGAGCTAATGTTAGATGGGGAGCAAACGGACGCTTTTCTGTCAAGAAGTCGTGCTGCTCCAGGGCAACTTTCAACGTACGGTGCACTTTGTTAAGAGAGCCAGATTGCTCTGAGACGCCCATCCATAGAACACGAGGACGATGAAGTTCTCCAAAAGTTCCAGGGTCTGCGAGACGGTATGAGAAAGCAGAGGTTTTCAATGCCGCGTCCCGAGTCGCATCAGTTGCCTGGTTCAATTGATGCGTATCCAGTTCACCCAGAAAAGCCAGCGTCAGGTGAATGCTGGACGGATGAACCCAGTGCACATCGGGCAGCAATTGCCTGCCCTGTTCGATGATGTCTGCCAGCAGTTGCTGCTGCACAATGTCCTGGTCAAGCGAGATAAATGTCCTGGTCAAAGTGTCACCCTCCCTTAACGGAATACAACCCCAAACAGGAGAAACAACAATACGCATCCTTACCTTTTCAGCGGCTTGCAAAGCCGCTCCTCCCAAAAAAGGAAGAAGACGTTGTTAGCGAAATCTCTTGCTCATCGAAACCACCGCACCCCCCAGAAAGAAACGAGGGATTTCTGGCGCTGCACAAAGCGCAGCGTCCGAAATCCCTCACAAAAGAATGGGGTGGGCGGGGTCATTCGCCCGCGAATCGCCTTCGCCAACAAAGTCTTAAGAAAAGGGGGTGGGGCGGCCTGCTATGCAGTCCGAACGCCTATTCTCCTCATTTTGCAAAAGAAGGGATGAGTCATCCCTTCTCCTCCCTTGCCAGAGGCGACAACAAAGTCCTCAGGCGCTTTCTATAACATGATCAAACAGCAACGTGTCGAGTTCAGGACCATCGATCGTCTCAACCTGGATCAAGTGCTCAGCGATCTGAATGAGCTTCTCTTTCTTGCTACGCAAGATATCCAGGGCAGTCTGATAGGCCTGCTCTACCAGAACCGAAATCTCACGGTCTATTTTAGCCGCCGTCTCACCACTCATTGAGGAAGGGTTGTCTGCATCATTTTTCAACGAGATCAGACCCAGAGAACTCATACCAAACTCACAGATCATGCGTCGGGCCAGACCTGTCGCGTACTCAAAGTCCTGGCTGGCACCAGTTGTAATATCGCCGAAAATAACCTCCTCGGCGGCTCGCCCACCCATTGTTCCTGCCATCTTCGCCAACAGTTCGGAGCGGCGCATCAGGTAGCGATCCTCAACAGGGGACTGGACTGTAATGCCCAGGGCCATGCCTCGCGCAATCGCAGTTACCTTCTGCACAGGGTCAGCACCAGGGATTGAGCGCATCACAATCGCGTGCCCAACCTCGTGATAGGCAATAATGGCCTTCTCAGCCTCAGTGATCAGACGACTCTTGCGCTCGGGACCAGCCATAACGCGCAAAATGGCCTCATCGAGATCAGCTTTTTCAATCAGGTTACGGTGATAACGTGCGGCTAGTAGGGCAGCCTCATTGAGCAAATTAGCCAGATCGGCCCCAGAAAAACCAACGGTCTGACGTGCAACATCAAACATAGTCACACCCTCGGCCATCGGCTTATCCTTGGCATGGACATCCAGAATTGCCCGGCGTCCACGGATATCCGGCTTGTCTAACATCACCTGACGGTCAAAACGTCCAGGACGTAACAACGCAGGATCGAGCACATCAGGACGATTAGTTGCCGCAATTACAACAATATTCGTCTGTTTGTCAAAGCCATCCATCTCCACAAGCAACTGATTCAGGGTCTGCTCACGCTCATCATTGCCGCCAGTATTGGAGTTATTGCGCTGACGACCTACTGCGTCGATTTCGTCAATAAAAACAATGCAGGGAGCGTGCTCTCTGGCCTCTTTAAAAAGGTCCCGCACACGTGCCGCCCCGACACCCACAAACATCTCAACAAACTCTGAGCCGCTAATACTGTAGAAGGAGACGCCTGCCTCTCCGGCCACGGCACGTGAGATCAATGTCTTCCCGGTACCCGGTGCCCCTACCAGCAGAACTCCCTTAGGAATACGTGCCCCCATAGCTACAAAACGCTCTGGCTGCTTCAAAAACTCTACAATTTCGCCCAACTCTTGTTTGGCCTCTTCTACTCCGGCAACATCGTTGAAGAGAACCGTAGGACGTACCTCCTGAAAACGGCGAGCCCGCGAGCGTCCAAAAGTGGACGCGCCACCCATTCCGCTCCGTCGGACCACAAAATAAAGCAAGCCAATTGCTGAACCTACAAACAATGCATCCACTAGAATTTGGATCCAGGGATTGCCCTGGCCATCATCAACTGAGACTGTCACTCCATCGTGACGAAAAATCTCGGTCACAGATTGACCATCTTCTTTGACGGCATGGTAATGCTGCCCATTGATTCCAACGGCGTTGATATCGGCGTTACTGAGCGACACAGATTTGATTTGATGATGATCTGCCATATTGAGAACATCACTGACAGGTTTTTCCTGTACGTTCACCAGTTTTACGCCATTCACAATGTTGTAAATCGCCAGGCCAGCAAACACAAAAATCACCAGAGCCACAAGAGTCACCAGGCTATAGCGCTGAACCCACTGTCGTCTCTTTGAAATCCTGGGACGAACCAGAGGAGGACGTGGCGTTTTTGAAGATTTCTGCTCAGGATCTTGATTGTCGTTTTGCGGCATCTCCATGCATAGCGCCTTTCTGTCAAGCACTCCACCGAGTGCTTCAAGTTCGATCACCTACACGAACTCCCACCCACACTTGAAAGTTCGAGAAGAATAGAGTGTTTCTTTTTGTATCTTTATAATACAGCACAATGATACAACATTAAAGCTTGCTTGGAAATACCTTAGAATGCTTATAATTTGCTGAGAAAATGGGGTAAAAACGGCTTGAGAAGGCTTTTCTTGCCAACTCAAAACCACTTTTTTGGGAAAATCAAATTCCTTTAAAGCATTACCCAAAGATACTATTCCTCTCGTTTCGAAGTGGTAAAATAGGAGAGAGAAGAAACCATGCAGTAGAAAATGCTGAGGGATACGATAGTCCCCCTGGTCAAAGCGCGAAATTTCTTCGTCCCACCACCGTTCTCCAGGCAGAATCGAGGAAATAGCAGATGCAACAACATTCCATCCAGCCCATAAAGAGGGCTACCTTAACTGAAACTGTGCAGACAGCGATTGAAGAGGTTATGCAGATCGGCTCAAAAGTCCAACACTTTAGTACGGAGAGCATCCAGAAAAATCCACGCATTCGTGGAGCTGAGGTAGTCAAAAGTGTCTGTCCCTACTGTGCAGTAGGGTGCAGTCTCAACGTCTACGTCAAAGAGGGTCAGGTCCTCGATATTGAGGGCAATCCTGACAGTCCCATCAACCATGGGACGCTCTGCCCAAAGGGTTCAGCTACATTCCAGTACACGATCAATCCCAGCCGTCTGACGGACGTTAAGTATCGGGCACCATATAGCGATCACTGGGAGATCGTCTCGCTGGCATGGGCGATGGAACAGATAGCTCAAAGAACGAAGAAAACACGCGATGAGAACTTTGTTGAATATCTGCAAGATGGACGCGAGGTCAATCACACTCTGAGTATGGCCTCTCTGGGTGGCGCAACATTAGATATCGAAGAGAATTATTTAATTAAAAAGCTCTTCAACGGCGGATTAGGCATCGTCTCGATCGAGAACCAGGCCCGTATCTGACACAGCTCTACTGTACCCGGTCTGGGTACCACGTTTGGACGAGGCGGAGCCACAACCTTTCCGCAAGATCTGGTCAATAGCGATGCGATTGTGATCATGGGCAGCAATATGGCCGAGGCCCATCCCATTGCCTTTGCTAATGTTGTAAAAGCGCGTGAGCGCGGAGCCAAAGTGATTCATATCGATCCACACTTTTCACGCACGTCTGCATTGGCCAATCTCTCTATTCCAATCCGGGCGGGCAGTGATATTGTTTTCCTGGGTGCGTTGATATCGTATGTTTTGGAGCACGATGGGTATTTCCACGAGTATGTGGTACATTACACCAATGCAGCGACGCTTATCAATACGGAGTTCCACGATACGGAGGAGCTGAACGGTCTCTTCTCTGGCTATGATCAGAGCAGTGAGAGCTATCCCGATCAGAGCAGTTGGGACTATCAGCGCTCACCGGACGGTCTGCCACTGAGCGATCCAACGCTGCAAGATCCGCACTGTGTTTTTCAGATTCTGAAACGGCACTTTGCACGTTATACTCCTGAGATGGTCGAAGAGGTCTGCGGTGTACCACGCGAAACATGGTTAAAGGTTGCGCAAACGCTTGTCGAAAACTCTGGCCGTGAGCGCACCTCAGCCTTCTGCTACGCTGTCGGCTGGACTCAGCAGAGTAAGGGAGTTCAGATTATCCGCGCCGCGGCTATCTTGCAGCTCCTGCTCGGCAATATCGGACGTCCCGGCGGTGGCATTCTGGCTCTGCGCGGCCATGCTTCGATCCAGGGTTCAACCGATGTGCCTACGCTCTATGACCTCCTCTCAGGTTATATGCCACAACCAGCCGCGCTTGAGCATTCGTCTGCTTCGAAAGGTCACGCGCAGGCTCTGGAAGGAGCCGACGTCGGTACGGTCGGGGGACCGTCTCAGCAGACATTGGCGGAGTATGTGAAGGTTAATGGCTCAAAAACGGGCTGGTGGGCCAATATGCCCGCGTATATACGCAGTTTTCTTCAGGCCTGGTATGGAGAGGCGGCCAACGAAGAGGAGGGTCAGATCTGCTATCGCTGGCTCCCCCAAATTATTGGCAACCACTCGCATCTGGTGACCAGCTATGAGATGCTCGATGGAAAAGTCAAAGGCTATTTCCTGCTGGGACAAAACCCCTCGGCAGGCAGCACAAATGCTCGTATGCAGCGCAAAGCTTTGACACAGTTGGACTGGATGGTTGTGCGCGATCTCTATGAGGTCGAGTCCTCGGTTTTCTGGCAGCACGGTCCCGAACCAGTCGATCCTTCGACAATTAAGACCGAGGTCTTTCTCCTTCCCGCGGCGGCCTCCACCGAGAAGGAAGGGTGCTTCACAAATACCCAACGATTGATTCAATGGCGCGATAAAGCTATTGATCCTCCCGGCGATGCTCGTTCAGATCTCTGGTTTATCTATCACCTGGGCAAACGCCTGAAAGAACTCTATGCCGAGAGTACAGAAATCCGGGACCGTCCTATCCAGGCCCTCCGGTGGGATTATGATCATCCAGAGGCTCAAGCCCAATGGCGCATTAAGGATGAACCAGACGATCTGCTCATTCTGAAGGAGATCAATGGATATTATGTAAAGAAGAGGGAGGAGGAGGGGACGTTCGAGCTGCACAATGCGCCTCACGTTGCGGGTTTCACTGATCTGAAAAATGATGGCAGTACGGCATGTGGCTCATGGATCTACAGTGGAGTCTATCCTGAACCTGAGAGGAATCGAGCTGCTTCGCGCAATCCTGAGGGAGCACAGTTTCTCAATTGGGGCTTTGCCTGGCCTGCCAATCGGCGTATCATTTATAATCGAGCGTCCGCCGATCCTGAGGGACGACCCTGGTCTGAGCGCAAGAAATATATCTGGTGGGACGAGCATGAGCGAAAATGGACCGGCTTCGATGTGCCGGACTTTCCGCCGCAGAAACCACCAGACTATATACCCGCTCCCGGTGCTCTGGGAATGGATGCTCATGCCGGAACGGATCCCTTTTTGCTGAAACCAGACGGCAAGGGCTGGCTCTTTGTGCCGAAGGGCTTGAAAGATGGTCCGCTCCCAACTCACTATGAGGCCATCGAGTCTCCCGTCAGGAACGCCCTCTATCGTCAACAGAGCAATCCAACTGCACTCTATTTCCGCAATCGGGCCGATAACAAGCTGGCCGAGGTCGGAGATGAGCGCTATCCCATCGTAGTCACCACGTACCGTCTGACCGAGCACCATGTCAGCGGTCCGATGACCCGCTGGCTACCCTGGCTGAACGCACTTCAGCCTTCGCTCTTCGCCGAACTCAGTCCAGAGCTTGCCACGGCACGCGGCATTCAGCATGGCGGCTGGCTGGTCATCAGTACGCCGAGAGGTGAGATTGAGGCACGTGCAATGGTGACGAGGCGCATGCAGCCATTGCGTATTAGTAAGAGAACAGTGCATCAGATCGGCCTGCCTTTCCACTGGGGCTTCCAGGGCAAGAGCACAGGCAGTATCACAAACGACCTGACGCATATGGTTCTGGAGCCAAATGTCAGTATTGAAGAGGCAAAAGCATTTACCTGCGACGTGCGGCCAGGACGCTTAAGTCTGGAGTATAAGTCTGAGAAATGAGTGTTCTGAAATTACTGGAACTTCCAAAGGGCAGTTCTACAGATTTCTGGCATCTAATTGACGAACGAACGTCAATTCAATGAGGAAAGGAAAACGCCTGTGCTGGAAATGGTCAATTCTCTGCGCAAACAGCCACCTGTGCCTGCACAGGCGGCCATGGGCTTTTTTACTGATACAAGCCTCTGTATCGGCTGCAAAGCCTGTGAGGTCGCCTGCAAGCAATGGAACCAGCTCCCGGCCAGCGCACCGGAGTGGCGCGGCTCCAGCTATGACAATACGGGCCAGTTGAGCTCGATAAACTGGCGACATGTCCAGTTTATCGAGCAGGTGGGACAACGGCGAACAGAGAGCATACAGATCAGCCTTGAACCCGATCCGCTAAAAAACGGCTCGCTGCCAGTGCTGCCAACCGCACCGGAGACTGCTCTGCCCTTCTTCAACAGCGAACGCTGGCTAATGCACAGCGATGTCTGCAAACACTGTGCTAACGCACCCTGTCTTGAGGCCTGTCCAACCGGAGCAATTATTCGTACCGAATTTGACACAGTCTATGTTCAGCAGGATATCTGCAACGGTTGTGGATACTGTATCGTCGCCTGTCCCTTTGGGGTGATCGATCGGGATAACCAGGGAGACCATCGCGCTCACAAATGTACGCTCTGTTACGATCGACTGAAAGATGGTCTGACACCTGCCTGTGCGCAGGCCTGCCCCACCAATTCTATTCAGTTTGGCGAGGTAGCACAACTCAAGGCTCATGCTCGCGAGCGTGTAAACGTTCTGCACAACCGAGGAGTCAAAGAGGCACAACTCTATGGAGCAGATCAGACCATTCTGGAAGGTGGACTCAACTCCTTTTTCCTCCTGCTGGACCAGCCAGAGGTCTATAATCTGCCTGCGCACCCTGCCTTACCGTCAAAAGGTGTCGTTCCGGCCTCTTTCTGGACCATTGTCGCGGGCATGATGCTGGGTTTTTTAGGGATACTTTTCT
>DAOTTL010000575.1:0-10072 GCA_034438135.1 Ktedonobacteraceae bacterium
GATCATGGCTCTATCGGTTCAGGTATTGAGTGGGAGCAAGCCATCCGCGAGTATTTTGAGCAGGCTCAGATCATCCTGCTTTTGATCAGTCATTCGTTTTTAGGTTCGCACTACCACTACACTCATGACATACAGAAGGCCATTAAGCGCCACGAGCATAAACAGGCGCGTGTTATACCGGTCATCATCTCCCCTGTTCATTGGAAAGAACCACCCATTGACAAGCTCCAGGCTCTACCGGATCGCGAGAAGCCCGTCTCAAGCTGGTCCACCCAGAATCATGGTTTCAAGAACGTCGTCGATGGTATCATCAGAGTGATAGAGCAATGGGACACCCAGGATTTAGCGGGTCCATCGGCGGCAAGAGAGGCGTTAATGAGAGACCTTACTCAGTTTATAGCGGTCGTCAAAGTCCAGATGCAGCCATCGCCCCGCGCCATAGCAACGACCAATACTCTGCAACAGTTAAGTCTATTTATACCGATAGATGTTACGCTCGCCGACCTCATGTTAGGTTGGCAGACGCTTTCCCATGCCCAGCAGAACGAAGAAGCATCTACCGCGCAGCGTCGTGTTACATGTAGTGAACTATCCGTGCTAGCCAGGCAATGTACCCAGGACAAGGGTAATCTGGACCAGGCAGTCAAGACCTGGGACTGCTGGCTCAAAGCATTTACGTTTGATGCTTTTAAAGAGAGCGATCAGTCAGCGAGCAATGATCCAAGGCAGGTTGCCATGGGCAAGACATTTGCACGTGAGCTGGCAGAATTGCAGGCTGCGGCCTCTCGCTACTCTCGCTAAAGGAGCGTTTTTTATGACCATTGAAAATACATTTTTGCGCTTTCCCACTCTAATTACCGAGCGGTTGCGGCTGCGGCAAATGCGGATAGAGGACGCTGAAGCGCTCTATCCAATTCTCACAGATCCACAGGTGATGAGATACTATGGACACGAACCGCATACCTCGATGAATGAGACGAAAGTTTTGCTTCATCGCATCCAGAGTCGTTATCTTGGGCAGGAGGGCATCCGCTGGGGGATCACGTTTAAGGGGGGCGATGACACATTGATTGGCTCCTGTGGCTTCCATACATTTGGCGCTGGCTATCACTATGCCGAGATCGGCTATGAACTCAAACGAGCCTGCTGGCGAGGGGGCATCATGACCGAGACCGTTTCGGCCATCCTGGACTACAGCTTTAAGGAGATGGGTCTTCATCGAGTAGAGGCAAACATCGATATCGCAAACACAGCCTCCAAGATGCTCCTGCTCAAGCTGGGCTTCACGTTTGAGGGCAACCTGCGCCAGCGTTATCTTTTTCAAGATAGATTTGAGGATGAGTACTACTTTGGCCTGCTCAGAGATGAGTGGCTACAGAGGCAAGATGAATGAGAACATTTTCTCGTGAGGACGTGCTCCTCTTGATCCCCCACGTTTTTCCACATGAGGATCTTGCTACAATCACCGAGCTACTCGACCTGTACGGCGCCGAAAGCTACGAAAATGAACGTGAACGCGTCCAAATGGCCATTCTCAAGCTGAGCAATGGCGACATCGATAGATTGCTCGCTAATCTTGCACTGGCGAAACGAGATTACCGCGATGTCCTGATGGCCGCAGAATATGCCTGAACAAGAACGACCTGCATGTCAGTCGTTATCTGTTTTCATTTGTACAAATAAGTCCGTTAAAAGGGAGAATGTATCATGGTGAATGATATTCTTTACAAGGATAGTACCGTTATTCTGGATGCCGCTGGCCTGACTATTCGATGGTACTATTTCCCTCTTGGTACAAGCAAGCGTATTCTCTATAGCCAGATCAGAGGTGTCCATGAGCATACTATTGGACCCTTTACAGGCATGGGTCGTTTGTGGGGTTCTGGCGACTTTAGTCACTGGGCACCATTAGATATCCATCGCTTGAAGAAAGAGAAATCGTTCATTTTTGACCTCGGCACAAAGATCAAACCAGTGATTACGCCAGATGATCCCACTCGCTTTCTAGCTTTGTTGCAGGAGCGGATAGTGCCACAAATATAGGTTTTCTCAGCCCATGTGATCCTTGCCTCATTGCGGATTAACTATGTTCTATTGCGCTGTTCTACTTTGAAAAGAAGTAAAAAGGAGCATACTCAATGACCCAGAAAACTTACCGAACGGGTATTGCAGAAGTAAATGGTACGAAGCTCTACTATGAAGTGGCCGGGTCAGGGCATCCATTGACATTGATTCACGGGATGTTGTTGGATCGAAGATCCTGGGATGATCAGTTTGATGTTTTCGCAGAGGAGTATCAGGTTATACGTTACGATATGCGAGGTTGGGGAGATTCTGAGCAGGAGCAGTCCGACAAGCTCTACTCTCCGCGTCAGGATCTGCTAAGTCTCTTAGACTATCTGAACGTCGAGAAAACCTTTCTGCTCGGTCTCTCAGGTGGAGGATCGGTTGCCCTGGATTTCACGCTTGAGCATCCAGCGAGAGTGGACGCCTTGATCATGGTCTCATCAAGTCCAGGCGGTCTGCAACCACCGATGACAGAAGCCATTCAGACCTTCATCAATCAGTACTACGGAGCGTTGGGTCAGAATAGCGCCGAGGACGCAGCCGAGGCAACGGTGCGTTTCTGGACCGACGGTCCAGGGAGAAGACCCGACCAGGTGCAAGCGCAGGCCAGGGCGCGTGTCAAAGAGATGTCCACCGAACAAATTCAACGACACGGCGACCTTCTGGCGCATCAACAGCATATGCTTCCACTTGAACCATCTGCCATTGGGCGACTCGCGGAAGTAAAAGTGCCGATATTAATTGTTGCAGGCGGCGAAGACGTTTCAGAGATACTTGAGGTTGCCGGTACAATTGAGCAGAGTATTCCTGGTGCGCGTAAAGTAATTATTCAAGGGACCGCTCATCACCTTAACATGGAAAACCCAGAGGAATTCAACCGCGTTGTGCTCGATTTCCTCCACAGTTTGTAGAAACGGCGTCAAGAAGAAAGAAGTGAGGAGAGGGAGCAAACCTGTCGTGGCTTGCTCCCTCTCCTCACTCAATGTATGCTGGCGTGTTTAGTTGCGTTCCAGTTCGACTACAGGGATCAGGCGAGAAGTTGACTTCTCGTAATCCGCGAAGCCAGGCATAATGGACGCCTGTTTGGCGTAAATTCTAACTCGCTCAGGACCGGTGATAACTTTAGCTGTCGCTTCAAACTTCTCTGTCCCGATTTCAGCGATCACCTGTGGATGAGCGATCAGGTTATGGTACCAGTCAGGATTTGTTGGTGCGCCCGCCTTAGAGGCGAAAATGAAGACACGATTATCCTCTGGCAAATAGACCAGCGGGTTCGTGCGGCTCTGACCACTCTTTGCCCCTGTGGTTGTGAGGAGGATCATATGTGCTCCCTGGAAGTTTCCCCCCACTTTACCACCGTTGGCGTGGAATTCGTTAATAATTTTTGTGTTCCAATCGTTTGGATCAGGCATTACTGTTTTACTCCTAATAGTAGTACCTCAAGAGGCCAGGCTTCTATAATAGTCTCTTAAGATACCGATCTTCTAAAGTATGTTTGCTTCTCTTATCATATCCAGCCACCTGAAAAAAATCAAGTACATCCCTCTATCTTCTCAGGGTTTCACAAAAGTCACTGCGCAGCAGTGGCCAGACCCCTCCCCAGGGGAACAAGATGGCAGGAGTTGGAATATGAGTCATCCCTCACTTTTCTACGGCTTGCAAAGCCGCTCCTCCCCCCAGAAAGGGGAGAAATGGTTGAGTTTGCGAGCAGCAAACTCAACCATTTCTCCCTGAAAAGCTGGCGGCTGCGCCGCCAGCAAGAGCGTTTGCTCATTTTGCCAAAATGAGGGATGACTCATAGAACCGGGGAGGGGTTTCTCACGAGAATGAAATAGCCCTGGTGGTGGGGTAGCAACTTTGCGAAGCACATTCTTTCTTCTTGACCGGGAGAGAAGAATTGTGATACAGTATTCTGACCTCTCGTGCATTAGAAAGTAGAACGATAATGGACGGGAGGACCTGATACGGGGTAGTCAAGCGCTATCCCGCGCAATTACCTGCCCGCGAGAAAGTGCGGCGTAACCAGGACCCCCTCTTGTGTTGGGTCGCTGGGTCTTTATATTGGACAAATCTATCATCTTGCGTGTAGTGCGTTTCGTTTTGCCCATAACCGATGAGGATCACGACATGCTACGCTTCTATTTCGAGGTCGCTCAGGCAACGTATCGGCGACAACTTATCTATCGTTGGGCTAATCTGGCTGGCTTATTGACCAACATCTTCTTTGGTATCGTCACGAGTTCCGTCGTGATAGCACTTTTTCATGCTCGCTCAACCACAGCGGGCTATAACCTGCGTGACTCCCTTAGCTACATCTGGCTGAGTCAGTCCTTTATCATGATTGTTGTCCCGTTTGGCTGGGTTGAGTTAATGTTGACTGTGCGCAGCGGCGACGTCGTTAGCGATCTAAGCAAGCCTTGTGACTTTTTTCTCTACTGGTTCAGTCGCGAGATGGGTCATTCCTTCTACTATCTGTTCTGGCGGGCTTTGCCGACCTACCTGGCAGGGTTTTTTATCTTTGGGCTGGAGGGAAGTGCGAGTTGGGTAGTGCTGCTCATCTTTTCTGGCATTCTGCTGCTGGCTAGTATGATTGGTATCATCTTTCGCATCTTGCTCAATCTGACCTCCTTCTGGCTGTTAGAGGCGCGTTCCGTGATAGTTTTGGGTCTCACCGTAGCCCAGTTTTTTGCTGGAACGTTACTGCCGGTTATCTTCTTTCCGTCCTGGCTTGCACTCCTGGGAACCTGGCTACCTTTTAACGGCATGGTCAATCTGCCCATTCAGGTTTTTCTGGGAAAAATGAGCGGCTCCTCGCTGCTCTTTGCATTGCTTGTGCAGGTTGTATGGCTTTTGTTGCTGATCCTCATTGTGCGTTTGCTGACCTCGGTTGCCACTCGACGCGTCATTGTGCAGGGTGGGTAAGAAAGAAAGAAAGCGTTCTTCTTTGAGAAGAAGAAAGAGGATGTTGGCTTATGTTTCAAACTCTCCGGGACGAGATGAGCCTCTACAGGCGGTTAATAGCGATGCAGATACGGGGGCAGATGCAGTATAAAGTGGCCCTTACGATCGAAGTTCTCTCTTATGGCATTCTTATAGGAATAGAATTTATAGCATTGATCCTCTACTTCGGTCCCTTTCCAACGCTACTTGGCTGGCATGTGGGCGAAGTAGTCTTACTCAGTGCTGTAACCTCAATAGGCTTTGGTCTCGCTGAACTGTTTGGGAGTGGGATAGATAACTTCGATGTTATTATTCGACAGGGTGATTTTGATCGACTGCTCTTGCGGCCTGCAACTGCCCTGATGCAGGTTAGCACCACGCAGTTCTCCCTGCGTCGTCTGGGTCGTATCTCCGTGGGGCTGGTTTCCTTTGTGTTTTCACTCTTCTTGCTGAGAACACTCGATCTTTTCTGGACTCCGCTAAAGATCCTGTCTCTAGTGCTAGGCGTTGGGAGTTCTGCCTTTATCTTTGTTGCCATTTTGCTGCTTGGTGCCACCCTTTGTTTCTGGACCATCGAAACTACCGAATTAACAAATATCCTGACCTATGGTGGACGCGAGATGCTCAGTTATCCATTGACCATCTATCATCAGGTCTTGCAGAGGATCTTTATCTTTATCGTTCCGTTGGCTTTTGGCACCTATATTCCCATCTGTTACACCCTGGGTCGGTCCCTGCCCTTTGGTTTGCCGGGTCAACTGGCCTTTATATCGCCGCTGGTGGCTCTGCTCTTTGCCCTTGTCGCCCTCTTCTTCTGGCGCGTGGGGGTTCATCACTATCAGAGTAGCGGAAACTAGCAGAAATGAAAAGAAAGAAGAGCAACAAGCATGACAATCATTAAAGCAAGCAATCTCAGTAAAAACTTTCGCGTAACCAAACGTCGTCCAGGTTTTATAGGAGGATTGCGCAGCCTTATTGACCCTCAGATAAAGCAAGTTAAAGCTGTTCAGAATTTAACCTTGAGCGTTGAGCCAGGTGAGATAGTCGGGCTGGTAGGTCCCAATGGAGCGGGCAAGAGCACCACTATTAAATTACTGACAGGCATCCTTATGCCCAGTGCGGGAGAGGTACGAGTCGTCAACTACAATCCGCGTCATCAGCGTCGTGCCATGGCGGCACACATCGGCGTAGTCTTCGGTCAGCGAACTCAACTCTGGTGGGACCTGCCACTTATCGACTCATTTAACCTGTTGCGTTACCTCTATCGTGTGCCAGAGGCTCGCTACAAAGCCAATCTTGAGCACCTGCGTACCCTGTTAGAACTTGACGAATTCATAGAGACTCCGGTGCGTCAGCTCTCCCTGGGTCAGCGTATGCGTGGAGACCTCACCGCCGCCCTGCTCCACGAGCCAGAATTGCTCTACCTCGACGAGCCAACCATTGGTCTGGATGTGGTTGCTAAAGCGCGTATTCGGGAATTTTTGCTCACCCTGAACGTTGAACGAGGCGTTACCATCCTCATTACTACCCATGATATGGACGACGTAGAGGCCCTCTGCTCGCGTTTGCTGATCATTGATCATGGTCGCAAACTCTATGATGGAGGGTTGCATGAGATTCGGAATCGCTTCGGCGGTGAGCGTCAGCTTATTGCCCTGCTCGACTCCATTGAGAGCAATAATCTCCCGCGTACGGAGCAAGGAGAGGTGTACCTCACCGAGTTGCCAGATGGAGTGCGCCAGTTGAAAAGTCAGTTTCCCCAGCTTGCTCTTAGTTTCAGCAAGAACTCCCTACCAGCGCATGAACTGGTAGCCTGGTTAGGGGAGCGTTACCAGTTGAGAGATGTAACTTTTCAAGAGCCGGAGATCGAAGACATCATTCGTCGTATCTACGAAGAGGATCTTCTACTACAGGAGACAGAATAAATAAGCGAGGAGAACGCATCAAAGTGCATAGCTTTTGAGATAGGTAGGAAAAGGTAAGAAGACAGACGGCCACAGTTTTGCGAATGCAATCGGCCTAGATCAGAGCAGCCGCAATGTCTCCCATCAAATCCTGGATCTCGCGCAGGCGGCGTTCCGCCAGTTCAACATTTTCCAGGGCCTGAGCAAGGATACGTTCTTCAAGAGAGGTGTACGAGCTTGCGATCTCAGGGTCAATTGAACCAATCAATTCGAGAGCACGATGAAGCTTCGTTTCAGGTGTTGCAGGTGCAGATGTCATAGTTTTGCTACCTCTTAAATAGATTTCAAGATCCTACTCCGAATGTCAACGATTGCGTATTTTCTATCTTTTCTTTGGCTCACCAGCATCTTTGCCTTCTACTAATCAATACGATAGTTTCTCGTGTTTGGTTACATTCTGGCCAGCTTTTCTGTTGAGATAAGAAACAATAGTCATAGCCTCTTTTATCTCTATTCATGATACATGAAAAGCAGAAAAAAACCAAATAGAAGGAACCAACATTCCTATTACGTCAAATTACAAGCACTATAGAGTCAAATATGCAGATGCGCTTTTGTCACGGTAGAGCGCAGAGTTCGAGTCTATCAGAGACAATTCCTCTCCTTTTTCTTTCGTTTTGTCTTTTTCTGGCAAAACGAAAGAAAAAGAGCATTTTCGTCAGCGTATTAAGAGTGATCTTGTTACTGAACCTGGACAGTCAGATCCATCATAGGGTGAACCGTGCAATAGATGTGGTAGGTACCAGCAGTTGTAAAGGGGCCAATGCTTACGCTGGGTCCTTGCAGGATCAGGTCCTTCAGTTTAGGAGCGTTGGCCGGAGTTGCTGGTGCGGCTGTAGAGCCATTCCATTGGCCGTAATCCAGGATATGGTAGGACGTTTTGTCCTGGGCGACTTTCAAAGTTCCGCCCTTTTTCAAGGTGATGCAGGTCTGCTCGAATGCATTGAGACCAGTCATAACTGTATCGCCTGAAGCACAACTGCTACTACTGCCACCACTGCTGCTGCTGCTACCACCGCTGCTGCCGCTGCTCGTGCTGGCGACGGTACCTGGTCGAGCGCAGGCCGCGAGCAGGATACTACCCAGAGCAAACAGTGTCACAAGCAACACAAGGGTGTACAAACGTTTATGCGCCATAGTACGAAAACCTCTCCAGATGAAAAATAATTTGAAATGGGCCTTGTTCCCGCCAGGAAATACCATGTCTGTTCTTAAGAACCAGAGCGAGGTAGATGTAGCAGTGAAAATCAGCTTTTTCACTTCCCATCATCACATACTATAGTGCAACTTGCAAGAAGCTGTGAATAGGGCGCATACCCGATTTTTCATCGGGTAGGTACCTGATGCGCCCTATCCTGATTTTCTGAAATCAGGGATGGCTGATAGTAATTAGAACTTTTTAAGATTGTCTAGCTCTTGCTTAGAAAGATTAGATATTCTTATAGTAGTGCTTTTATGATCGATTTTATGCAACCGATCATAGTCCGTTCGACGTGTCAATAGTGCAGAGGGGCGTTTGAAGTCCGATAAAACTATGGGCATAAAGAGAATAGCAGAAATATGTTGTCTGGTCTGCCAACTTGCGTGAAGTGAGTTTTTTGATTTGAAAAAGAGGAAAGGAAGGGAAAGATTATGACACAGAATATGGTAGAACACCACGCAGCAGTGGTAGTGAATGCACCGGTTCACCAGGTATATAGTCTTTTCAGTCACTTCAATGATTTTCCGAAGTTTATGAGCTTCATCAAAGAAGTAACATACTATGACGATTCCCGCAGTCATTGGGCTGCCGAAGTGGCAGGTCATCATGAGTGGGATGCCGTAAATGAAGATTGGATTCCTGAGCAGCAGATTGGTTGGCGCTCAACAAATGGTTTAGACAATTATGGGCGAGTCCTTTTTCAGCCAGTTGCGGCGGGTCAGACACATATAGATGTCTATGTCAATTATGATCCACCGGCTGGCGTGCTGGGTGACATCGGCGAGCATCTGGGAATTGGGAGACACTTTGATGAAGTGCTCCAAAACGACCTGAATAACTTTGCTCAGATGGTCGATCAATCTCCGACCAATGCCGAGGACCCGAATTGGTCTCAGTATCTTTTCCATCCTGATAGTGCGGCTGCCCGTGGCATAACTACTCCACGTCAGAATGCAACCATGGGGGGCGAGTTTGCTTCGCCAGAAGCCACGCAGCAATATGTCACGACTGATCAACAGTATCCCGAGGCCGAGACTGACCCGGCGAACTACACTGCGAATGCACAGCAGGACTACACAACCGCGCCAGATCAGAGTAGCGCGATAGACCAGAATCCGAGTGTGGCTACCACCCCGGCCTATAGCTCGGATCAACAGTATTCTGCAGCCGAGACTGACCCGGCCACCTACGTTGCGAATGCGCAGCAGGACTATCCAAACACGTCGGATCAGAGTAGCGCGATAGACCAGAATCCGAACGTAGACACTTCCGCCGCCTATAGTCCAGCGCAACAGGTAGGAGAGAACGATGCGGACTACGGGACTACGGCGAACTATGGTTCAAATAGTGATGTTTCTAAGAACAGTGAGAACTTTGGTGCACCTGTCGAGGATACTCGTGGACCCGATGCCGAGCAGAGTTATGCTAAATCTGGCATGGGAACGCCCCCAACTGATCAGGGCTATAACGCCGATGATCCCCAGAACAGCGTCAACTTTGGAGCTGGCGTAACTCCGACCGATCAGGGCTATAATGATGATGCCTCACAGAACAGCGCTAATGCCAGAGATTGGGAGAACGATGATACCCTGCCACGGGGTCTCAATCTCACGCCGGAGCAGAGAGCGCAGATGAGCGCACAGTCGCAGATCAATGCGCAATCCGACGCCGAGCCAGTTCTTGCCGCGCCGGTGCGTGATGACTACGCCCAGGATTACACAACGCGTTCCAATACGTCTCTCACCTCTGATCCAGAGATGGTGACTCAGAATGCGCCAACGGATCGGCCCGTTCTGGACCAGGATATCATTAATGAGCCTGATAACGTTGTTCCGCCTCTTGAGCAGCAACGCAGGAATTTGGAGAAACTGAACAATCCTGAGAAATAGCCATGTCAGTT
>DAOTTL010000576.1:0-12276 GCA_034438135.1 Ktedonobacteraceae bacterium
CAGCATACCTTGTAAATGATCATCAGGGCAAGCCCTTCTCTGAGTTCTGGCTGGGTTTCTCAAAAGTTGCTTTCTCCCCATCCCCCTCACAGGTAGAGGTTTCTTGCCGATCTGCTGCATCGGCCTGGCAGGACACCCCACCCCATTTAAAAAGCAGTTGGTGTGTTTTGTGGCGCGAATGCGCCACAAAACACACCAACTGCTTTTTAAATGGGGTGGGGTGTCCTGCCAGGCCGATCTGCTGCATCGGCAAGAAACCTCTACCTGTGAGGGGGATGGAGAGAAAGCAACTTTTGAGAAACCCAGCCAGAACTCAGAGAAGGGCTTGCCCTGATGATCATTTACAAGGTATGCTGATACCAACAACCAAGCAGGAAAATTTCATAAACGGCACACATGATGCCTCTCTGACACAACCATCATCGAGGAAGTCGATTGAATCTATAAATATATTTCTATGTATACTCTGAACATGAGGCAGATGCATACACACTTTGAGGAGGTTGCTTCTATGTCAAATTTTATCCCAGACGATCATGAGTCTGATCACCATGCGGAGACAGATACGCATCTTCTTGTAACAGACGATCACCAGTCTGATCGCCACCTGGATGCAGGCTCACATCTTCTTGCGAAGCAGGGACATCCTGATCCCTTTGCCCATATGTCTGCCAATCTGCTGGAAAAAAGCGATTCGATCATTTATGCCATCGTCGGATTTTGCTTCTTTCTGGCGGGTTTTTTCGCGCTGGGTCATAGTTTCTGGTCTTTTGTCCTCTCCTTATTTACGACTCATCCACTAACTCCTGAGACCATTGCCCAGGCGATTATCACCTTCGTTTCAGATCTCCTCCTGGTACTCATTATTATGGAGGTGCTGGGAACGGTAATCCATTATTTGAAATCGCATGCCACTTCGCTCCGTCCCTTTCTCTTTATCGGCATTATCTCCGCAACACGCGGCATTCTTTCCATCGGTGCACGACTTTCGGTAGAAAATGTCACTCTCGCCGACTTCTACCGCGCGATGATCGAACTGGGTGTCAATGCGCTGGCCATTCTGGCCCTGGGCATTACCTTGAAACTGCTGGGAAAATTGGTCGAAGATCCCTCATGACGATAATGTCAACTTAACCAGAAATCTGAGGCTCACCATCCATTGATGGTGAATGCCGCCCAATAGTAAGGATGGGCAAATGGGCGCAAGGTCGGACTCTGACGAGCCTGTAAACGATAGCGAAGAGCCCATCGGAGGAGCGTGTCTCTGTCTTTCTGGAGAGATTGCTGATACCACTGATCGATACATGCCGCAACCTCTCCAGCGTGTAAATCGCGGAGCCAGATCTGAGCATGCTGCAATTCTGCTCTAATATCCATGTGCTCAACGAGATGATTGCGATAAAACTGTTCCATGATCAGCGCTGTCGGGAAATCTTCTACAGACCAGAGACTACTGATCACACTGGCTGCCCCCGCGAGCAAGAAACCAGCCGGGATGCCCACATATTCTGCTGGATTCCCCTGCAAGATATCAGTCATACCGCTTTCACAGGCTGAGAGTGTTACCAGACGTACCGCTGAGAGATCGACACCGCCTCGCTGCAAGTCAGCCAGCGCTAGATATTCTTTATCAGCCAGATAGAGCCCGGAAGCTGAGGGATCATTCCAATCATAGTTTCCGTGACAGGAAAAGTGCAGATATGTTCGCTGTAGCATTCCGGTAATATTTGCCTGAATCTCAGCATTGAATTGAGGATCGCTCTCTGGTGTAAAATAGGACAGGAGTCGTTCATAGTCTTTAATGTGCTCCGCCAGGCCACTGGCTCGCTCTATAGCCGATGACTCTTGTTCGGTACCATCAAGCTGTTCCTGGACTATAGTATGTTTCCTGGAATCGGCCTCTATCGTCCAGAAGCGTCCACATCTAACTGCATAGCCTCAAAGAAATCTTCTGCTAATTCAGGAGAGAAATCCATCGATTACTCCATTTCCTTAAGCATTTTTCCACGCTTGTGATGACTCTCATGATTCCTCAACCAACCGTAGAAGAGTCCTGGATGTTTCAAGGCGCTCAGTTATATCTCATATTGCATAAACAACATTTCCATCATATCTCATCATTTTCCATAAATGTTTCGCTATAGAAGCTACTATTTCACATAGTATATCATCTTTAACTGATAGAAGCATCGCAGAAGACTCCTCGAACAGGTACCGCTATCCTGGTTCGGTAGTAGCATAGAAAATGGTCCTTTTTTCTTTAGAACTTGATAGCCTGTACTGCATGTGAGTATACTTATCAGAGACAATGCATACACTTTCAAATATAGAGTGATAAAGATGTTGCATCAATTGATTTTTGTGCATTGCTATCTTTCAACGGATAGTAAGGGCCACATCTACTCATTGCTCAGACCATCAAAGACGCTGAAGAACGTGCACAGTCTTGCCAGGAAATGACTTTAAAGCATCTTGTGACTGTCTTTCGTTGTCTAAATCACTTATAGTAGATTTTAGTTCTCCTCCAAGGATGAGAGTCCTTGCTTCAACGGATCAGCCAGATGTCATCATACATATGTCTTGTAAGTAAAAAGCGAGATTATAAGAGATGAATGTTCCTCAAGAACTTGCGGCAGATATTCATAGAACACAGCAACTTGAGAAGCAGAGGAAACGCGACCCACGAGCTATTGTCCCTCTACTTCGGCTCTATGAAAAGCTTGTGAAGGAGTTGGAACCCAACAGGAATCCACCACTTTATGCTCTGATTTGTTCTCTTCTTGGCCGCGTTTACGAGGATCTACCGGATGAGAACCGGACATACAATCTGACTAAGGCTATCGCCTGCTACGAAGAAGCCCTGCACTTTTGGAAGTTCGATACCCATGCTCAGAACTATGCCCTGACCCAGGCCAACCTGGGCAATGCCTACCGCCGTCTGTCGGGTGGAGATCATGCGCACAACCTCGGACTGGCCATCAAGTGTTTCCAGCAAGCTCTGCGCTTTTATACCCCCGAGATCGATCCTCTTAACTACGCTATAATCCAAAACAACCTGGGGGATGTTTACGGCGACCTGCCAGGCGAGGATCGAGCACACAATCTGGCACAAGCCATCCAATGCTATCAACAGGCTCTGCGCTTTCACACACCCGAGACAGCACCTCTTGACTATGCTAGAACTCAGAACAACCTGGGTGTTACCTATAGTGATCTGCCTACAGGGGAACAGATAGACAACCTGACAAAGGCCATTGCTTGCTATCAACAAGCCTTGCGCTTCTGGACACCTGAGACTGCTCCCCTCAACTATGCTGCCGCCCAGAACAATCTGGGCGAGGCATACCGACGCCTACCGGGCGAGGATCGAGTTCACAACCTGACAAAGGCCATTGCTTGCTATCAACAAGCCTTGCGCTTCTGGACACCTGAGACTGCTTCCCTCAACTATGCTGCCGCCCAGAACAATCTGGGCATTGCTTATAGAGATCTCCCAATTGGGGACCGTATGAGCAATCTGGAGCGAGCAATCCAGTGCTATCAGCAGGCTCTGCGCTTTCGCACACCCGAAGTTGCTCCTCTTGATTATGCTAAGACTCAGAATAACCTGGGCGATACATACAGCGATTTGTCAAGCGGGAACCTGTCGCGTAACCTGGCTCAGGCTATCGAATGCTATCAACAAGCCCTGCGCTTTCTACTTGCAGAGATCGATCCTCTTAACTATGCTAGAATCCAAAACAAGCTGGGCATTGCCTATTGCAAATTGCCACGCGGGGATCGGACGCACAATCTAATGCAGGCTATCGAATGTTTCCAACAAGCCTTGCGCTTCCGCACACCAGAGGCAAATCCTGCTGGCTATGCCACAACGCAGAACAATCTGGGCAATGCCTATCGTGATCTACAAGGCGGAAATCGGGAACGCAATCTAGCTCTAGCTATCGAGTGTTTTCAACAAGCCCTGCGCTTTTGGACGCCCGAGACATCACCCCTTGACTATGCCCTGGCTATGACCAATCTGGGAACTGCTTACCATGCACTGCAAACGGGGCATCGCGCTCAAAACCTGACATACGCTCTTGAATGTTATCAATGCGCTCTGCACTACCGTACTCCGCAAACAGAGCCTTCTGGTTATGCTGCGACTCAGAATAACCTGGGCATTACCTATCGTGAGCTGCCAACCGGGAACCGTGCTCACAACCTGGAGCAAGCCATCGAGTGTTTCCAGCAAGCCCTGCGCTTCTGGACGCCTGAGACATCGCCCTTTGACTATGCCAGCGTTCAGATTAACCTGGGCAATGCCTACATTCAACTACTGACGGGAAACCGTGCACATAACCTGGAGCAAGCCATCGAGTGTTTCCAGCAAGCCTTGCGCTTCTATACTCCCGAGACATCACCTCTTGATTTTGCCAGCGCTCAGAACAACCTGGGCAATGTCTACTTAGACCTGCCAACTGGAAATAGGGAAAACAATCTGGCCCTGGCTATCGAGTGTTTTCAGCAAACACTGCGCTTTTGGACGCCCGAGGAAAATTCCTTAAATTACGCCCTGACCCAGAGCAATCTGGGCAGTACCTATGCAGAACTTCCCAAAGGAGATCGTGTTGCGAATCTGGAAAAAGCTCTTCTCTACCTGCAAGAAGCGCTGCACTTTCAAACCCCACAGACTGATCCTTATGGTTACGCCAAAACGCAAAGTAATCTAGGTGTGGTTTACAGTAAATTTCCTGTAGGAGATCATACTGCCAATCTGGAACGAGCCATTGTCTCCTTCAGAGAAGCGCTACGCTTTCGCACACCGGAAACAGATCCTCCCGGCTATGCCATGCTCCAGAGTAATCTGGGCGCTATTTATGCAGATTTTCTCACGGGAGATCGCAATGCTCATCTGAAACAGGCTCTTACCTGTTTGCAAGAGGCTCTACGCTTTCAGACGGCAGAGACCAATCCCCTTGACTACGCTATGATCCAGAGTAATCTGGGTATGGTCTACAAAGAACTCCTGACAGGAGATCGCGTTGCTAACCTGAAACAGGCTCTACGCTGTTTGCAAGAGGCTCTACGCTTCCAGACGGCAGAGACCAATCCCCTTGACTACGCTATGATCCAGAGTAATCTGGGCATCACTCATACAAAACTGCTTGCTATAGATCATACTACTAGCATAGAACCAGCTCTTGCCTGTTTTCAAGAAGCGCTACGCTTTCGCACACCGGAAACAGATCCTCCCAGCTATGCCATGCTCCAGATCTGCCTGGGCATCATCCATCGAAACTTTTCTACGCAAAATCAGGCTGCCGATTTAGAACAAGCTATCACGCACTTTCAAGAAGCTTTACGTTTTTACACGCCCGAGACCGATCCTCGTTCTTATGCCTGGGCGCAGAACTGTCTGGGGAATGCCTATAGCAATCGACTTGCAGGGGATAGTGCAGCCAACCAGGAACGGGGCATTACCTGTTTTCAAGAAGCACTACGCTTCTCAACGTCACAGAACAACCCTCTTAACTACGCGATGACCCAGAATAACCTGGGGCTTGTCTATAAGACACGTCTCACGGGAGATCCTGCTGCTAACAGGGAACAGGCCATTGCCTGTTTTCAAGAAGCCCTGCGCTTTCGCACGCTCCAGGCTACACCACTCTTCTACCGTCAAACAAACTATAATCTGGCTGCACTTTTCTTTGAAAAGGGAGAGTGGCAGAAAACGCTGGACACATCATTACTGGCTATAGAGGCAGGAGAGCGCATTTACAGGGCGAGCCTTTCTACGCAGAGTAAAGAGATAGAAATGCGCGAAAATGCTCCTTTCTATCAAAGGGCTGCTTTCTCGGCGATCCAATGTGGGAGAACCGTTGAGGGATTGCTCATTTTGGAACAGGGAAAGACACGCCTGTTGAATGAAGCATTACAGTTACGCATTGTACGGCCAGAGGGCGTTCCCGACACAATCTGGCAAAATTTTGAGAAGGCTGGCGCAAATTTTCGTTTAACACAGAACGAGGAGACCATTGTATTTCATAACCAGGATAATCCTGTAGAATACTATAAACAATATGAACAAAATATGCATACACTTAATAGCCATTTAGAAACTGCTATTAAGGAAATAAGAGCATATACTCCTGATTTTCTCAAACCACTTACTTTAGAGATACTACAGGATCTCGTACCAGAAAATAATCAAGCACTCATTGCATTCTGCATTACAGAGCAGGGAAGCATGGGCATTATAGTCAGTCATACAGATGTAGATGTAATCAAGATACCTGCATTTACGCAGACCGACCTGGAGCACCTCCTGATCGTAAAAGATAACCAGGAAGAAATTGTGGGGGGCTGGCTAGGAAACTACTTGCGTCTACAACAAAAGCAGGCAGGCTATAAAGTTTGGCTGGAAACAATAACGAGCACGCTAGAAAGACTGAGTCAATCTCTCCTGGCACCCATTCTCTCCAAATTGCCCATCAGCATTACACAGATTATCTTTCTTCCCTCAGAAGGGCTTTTTCTCTTACCGCTCCATGCTATTCCACTCTCAAACAATGCTGCAACACCAATGTGCGACCTATACGAAGTCAGTTACGCGCCTTCGCTTGAAGTACTTGCTCATACACGCTCCAGAACTACCCATGAAAGGAGACCTGCACTGTATGCAGTTATTAATCCTGAAAATGACCTCCCCTTTACGCCAATGGAAGGAGAGGTAGTTGAGCAGCTTTTCGCACAAAAAACTATTGATAGAGGACAATTTTGCACGAAAGAGCATGTCCTTGCTGGTATGCGAGGACGGTCCTATCTCCATTTTTCTTGTCATGGAAACTATGAGTGGGCTGACCCTCCTGCCTCCGGGTTGCGCCTGGCTGACGATCGCCTCACCCTGGCCGACTTACAACAGGGGAATGTTGATCTCTCTACGGCGCGACTGGTAACGCTCTCGGCATGTGAAACTGGCATCACAGATATTCTCCGAGGGAATGCCGGAGAATATGTAGGCATTCCCGCTGGTTTCCTGCTGGCTGGTGCCCCCTGCGTGGTCAGTAGTCTCTGGGCAGTAGATGACCTCTCTACCACCCTGTTAATGGAACGCTTTTATCGGAATCATCTTGAGAAAGGAATGTCATTTGCAGCCGCATTACATGAGGCACAAAAGTGGGTCCGTCAGGCAACAGCCGGAGAGATGAAGTTAGAGGAGAGATGGCAAAAAATCTATGATACATCTAACAAAACTGATAAACTGGCGTATCAGCAAGTGCGTCACTATCGTTTCAACCCGGAGCTTCGACCCTTCGCACATCCTTACCATTGGGCAGCATTTACAGTAAATGGAGCGTGAGCATTGTTATAGAGAGGAACAAAATCCATGGATCTAAAAGAAATTATGACGACAAACTTCGTCCTGCTCCAGGATTCCTGGACTATTACGAACTGTTTAGCGCTTCTCAAGCACTTGCAACCATCGCATGCCATTATTTCTAGTGAGAGAAGGTTAGACCAGTACTATCTTACTAAAGCTGCGGAGTTGTCTCAACATCTCGTCGATGCGCCAGAAACCGTTTTTTTGGCTGAAGCATTAACTACAACAATGTATGCCCCTGTTCCAGCCTTAGAGAGCGATTCAGAGGCCGAGGATGCTCCCGACCGCTGCATTGTTCTTGAGGATGGATATCCTGTGGGCTTTTTCGATGCCAGCATTCCGCCCGATCAAGGAACCCTACGAGGGACGAAAGGCATCCATGAAATAGATCAATCTGAACTCACCCCACCTGCCCTGATCGTCGATGTTCCTCCAACGGTTTCGATAGATGGCGTTGTTTCGGTCGTTATTTTGCTCTCTATCGAATTACTCTCGGAAATACAGAACGTACTCCTTTTGAACTTGCCTGCGGGTGCAGCAGTAGATATTGTCATGTGGGCCAGGAAAGGAATTATCTTTGAAGGAGCGACCGAAGGTCAACTGGTCATACCTGAGGCAGGGGAAACGTTACCTCTACAGTTTCGCTTACGAGGCGTAGAACCTGGTCTGCGAAAGTTCAGGATCTGCGCTTTCCATAACAGGCAATCACTCGGTGTTATTCACGCAAGTATCCAGGTCCTGAGCGGGTCTGAGACATCAGATAGCAGCCATCACAGCGAAGTATATCCACTCCAACCTCTGAGTGTTCATTATCCAGGCCTGCCATTGCTTACCCTTGAACGCCATCTCACAGGAAAATCAGAGCTGACGCCGCCATTAGGCGTACAAAGCCAACAGAGTAGAGTTTCTGCCCTTATGGCAAAGAAGACACCAGACGCACATCCTCATATCCAATGGGAAAAGTGTCAACCTGAACTGCTGATCAACAATCTCAAGTTAGACCAGAAAGATAGCGAGACAAATACGCAGTTAAAAGAGCTATTAGTAAGTGAATTGAGCGATTTACTTGGTCTTCTCTTCTCTGAAACAAACTCTATCTTAGTAGAAACACTGACACCCGGGTTTAGTGGAGCGAAGGTTTTGAAAGTTATGCCATTCATCACTGAACAAGGTGGTGGAAGATGGTTTGTGGTAAAATTTGGGAATATTCATACTATCGAACAAGAATATACAAATTACAGAAAATATGTCTATTATTCTATTAAAGATGCTTACAACGCATCAGCTGATAAATACGATCGTACGACTCATCTAGGTGGCATTATCTACACATTCGTAGGAACTGATATCCGGCGCATGCTTGATTTTGAAGCTATCTACCAGCAGAAGGATGTTCTGCATATAAAGGATGTTCTTTACAATTTATTCCGTTATACCTGCGAAAACTGGTACGCGAGTACTACCGAGCTTCAGCTTCTCGATTTGACTAAAACCTATCAAGGCGAGGACAATGACAGCCTGGAGAAACTTGAACTCCTGGCCTCAGAGAGCCTGCCAGAAGTGCAGTTTCAACAAACGCTTCTCTTCAAATCCTTCAAAAGGATGCCTGCACGCTCATTTCCCAATCCTTTCCGAGTTCTCAGGGATACAGAAGAATTGACACGTCGCACCTATGTTTCGACAACACATGGTGATCTCAATCAACATAACATTCTGGTCGATCAGATGAATTATTCCTGGCTGATTGACTTCCAAAATACCGGTCGAAGTCACATCCTACGGGATGTTGCGACCCTCGACGTGGTCACGCGTTTTCAACTCCTCTATGCCCATCAAGCAACTCTGGACGAGTTTCTGGCTATGGAGGAAGCACTCTGTACTATCCGACGTTTTAGTCAGCTAGAAGATTTGACGAACCATTTCGTGACGGATAACCTTGCTCTGCTCAAAACCTATCAGACTGTTCTCTATCTGCGCACGCTGGCTCATTGGATGGTGGAGAGAAATCCGGCAGATGATATGAGCGAGTACTCTATTGCCTTACTCTATATTACGATGGACACGTTGCAGTACTTCTCTTTGGCAAACGAACAACGTGAACGCGCCCTTCTTTCCGCCAGTCTACTCGTCGAGACACTTGGTCTGGTCAAAAAATAAGGGTGTGTTGCGAAAATTCGCTTCTTTCCCCGCCCCCCCATTCTTTTTGAGGGATTGCGGGCAGGGCGTTGCACGCCCTGCCCGCAATCCCTCTCTTCTTTCTTTGGGGTGGACTGGCAGGCGACAGAGGGAAAAGCGAGAAAAGCCTTTACCTGTGAGAAAACATGGTATAGTATGCGTGCGTGCCAGAGAAGACTCTCGCCAAAGGATAGAGTGCGATGAACCTTCTGTCTCCTTTCTGGTACGAGGGAAGAGAAGCTGGTGGGAAGAAAAAACCTCTTCTCAGACAAGAGAGAAAAAAGCAAGACCACGCCAGGTATCCTGGAGGAGAGTTTCATGCAAGAACGCCTTTCTCAAGATCATCGAGGCAGATCGCCTATGCCAGTCTCTCGTCACCCCTGGATGGACGTGATCAGGCGCTCCTGGAAAGAGGCCCTGCGCATCGATCTCTCGCAGATCATGACCTTACAGGCGTTGCGTGGCTCGATGAGCATTGTCCTGCCATTAGTCATAGGCATCGCAACCGGGTATACTATCGAGGGCGCGACGGTCGCTGGCGGGGCAGCCCTGTGGACGGTCGTGAACACCACGAGTGCCAGTCATGGGCGGTTACGCGTCTTATTTCTCAGTTGTGTCAGCATGGCGGCGGGTGCCTTTCTTGGCTCAGTTATCGGCACTATCCCCCTGCTGCCAATCCTGGTCGTCGGTCTTGCAGCATTTGTGGCAGGCTTATTGGTCGCTGTCAGCATACCTGTGACTATGATCGGCATCCAGGCAGTGGTTGGCATAGTCATTCTGACTTCCTTTGCACGCGACCCCCTTCACGCTCTGCTTCAAGCGCTCCTTGTCTTCGTGGGCGCACTCTTCGCCTTTCTAATCGAAACGCTCTTCTCGCCCTGGCGACGTACCGGCGCTGAACGCAAGAGCCTGGCTCGCAGCTTTACACTCCTGTCCGAGATGGCCAGCGCGACTTCAGACATTCTGGAGACATCCAGTCAGAGGCTACGAGTGGGCTTAGTCCAATCCCAGGCCATTCTGTTCGACCGCGACGATCATCGTCCGCAGGGGAGAGCGCTCTTCGCCATCTATGACATGGCTGAACAGATGCGCCTGCTACTCCTCGTCGTCCATCAACTGGAGCAGGCTCTACGGGAACAGTCAACCGATCCAGGGGAAGAGATCAATGATCTGGCACAGATCCTGGGCGAACTCTCGACGCACTTTCAAAGCGTCTCCAAGTATCTGCTACGAAACGCCAGAAGCAAGGGCGGCGAAAAGCGGCCAGTGCCATCAAATGAGAGACTCGCAGCCCTCCTCGCTCAGGCACAGCAATGGCAGTCCAGTTCGCCTGAACAGCAGGCACTTTTTCAAAACGTCCTGACGTACTGCGAGCGCATGGTGCGCCTCTGGGAGAGGATCGAGCTTCTGGCGCAGACGTGGCGCTCTCCTGATCCCAAAGTGCTCGCGGAATATACTATCCACCATCACTCGGTACGGGCAGAGCTAGCCAATGTATGGGCCATTCTCACAGCGAACCTCACGGGCCGATCGACAACGTTTCGCCATGCTGTACGTCTGGGCGTGACACTCGCGCTGGCGACCATACTCTATCATATTCCAGGCTGGCCGCTTGCACTCGGCTACTGGATACCATTCACCGCCTTTCTTGTGCTCAAGCCGGACTTCAATACGACGCTCACGCGGAGTGCCTCGCGCGTTATCGGGACGTTGCTTGGGGTGATCCTCGCCACGGTACTCCTTGAGGCGCTAAAGCCGACTCCTACCGGGCTTGTTGTGATCATTGCTATTACTGCCTTCGTTACCCTGGCGACCTTTTTTGTCAATTACGCTCTCTACTCTGTGATCATCACGATTGCGGCGGTCTGCCTGCTGGCCCTGGTAGCGCCCCATCCACTGATCAATGGCATCGATCGCGGTATCGATACGCTCATTGGCGGCGTGCTCGCATTGCTGATGTTCTTGATATGGCCCACCTGGGAGCATACGCGCATCTATGCCAACCTTGCCGCACGCGTCGATACACTGCGGAAGCACTTTCTGGCCCTTATGGAAAACTATATTCATCCCGAAGCCTCGCACACGGAACAGATTGAACGCGCCCATCGTGAGTCTCGCCTCGCCGTCACGAACGTAGAGGCCTCGCTGGAGCGTGCCACCCGCGAACCCTCCGCGCCCTCCTTCGATGCGGTCCAGATACATGGACTGCTGGAGGCGCTCAATTCAATCTCGTTAAACGTGCTGGCCCTGGAGGGCTATCTGCTCAACGACGTGACGCTCCCAGCCGCTACGCGCGCGCATCTGAGCCTTTTCGTGAAAGAAGTAGACAAGACGATGCAACACATCAGCCACTCGCTCGCGATCGTCCAGCCAACGACGATTTCGTGCGTCGGCATCAATGTCGCGCTACACCGACTGATCGAGGCCGAAGCATCCGTTTCTTCCGCACAGGAAGTCCCGGTAGCCGAGCAATCCTTCCTGCTGAAAGAGGCAGAGCAGATGGCCCGTACACTTGAGATCATCAGTCAGTTGCTCCCGATTGCTGGCCTGGAATATGAAACAACGTGAAGAGCGCGAACCTTCTCTTCTCTAAGTTCTGACAGAACCAGAGGCCGGGGTTCAGGCTGTTCCCTAAAAAACTCCCTTTCCTCTCTCTTGCTCTCTTTCAGGGCTATTTCATTCTCCGAAAGCCTTTGGCTTTCGGAGAATGACATAGCCCTGCCCCCTTTTCTTAG
>DAOTTL010000577.1:0-4003 GCA_034438135.1 Ktedonobacteraceae bacterium
AATTTAATCAATGCGCAGGTTGCGATCGAGGATCAAAATTTCTGGAAAAATGCTGGCTTTGATATTACTGGCATTGTGCGAGCGGCCATTTCTGACCTGAGTAGCGGACATGTTGTGGCTGGTGGAAGTACGATTACACAACAGGTTATTAAAAATGCTATTGTGGGTAACCAGGATACAGCTTTGCGCAAACTGCAAGAGATTGTTCTGGCACCTGATATAACACGTCATTATACCAAGCAGCAGGTTTTACAGATGTACCTGAACACGACGTATTATGGTGAGCAGGCATATGGGGCTGATGCAGCTGCGTTTGCGTACTTTAATCTGCAAGATGAGCCGAATAAGAGTGCGGCTTCTCAGCTAGATATTGCCCAGAGTGCGATGATTGCGGGCCTGGCGCGTAATGGTATATTCTACGATCCATTTGTTTTTCCCAGAAACGGTTTTGGTCGTATGAACGAGGTTTTGGAGCAGATGCGTATCCAGGGTTATATTACAAAGACGCAAGAAGATATGGCTGTTGCCGAGGCCTCCAACCCCAGATTTCTTCATCGAGGAGAGGTTCACAATCTCTCAGCCCCGCACTTTGTCAACTATACGTTGAACGAATTGGCCAGAGATCTCAACGTCAACGTTAGTGATCTGTCGCGAGCGGGTCTGGTTGTACATACTACGCTGGATCTGTCCCTCCAGAATCAGGTGCTCAAGGTAGCTCAGCAGCAGATTAGTGTTATGAAGAAGCCACACAATCTTAGTGATGCCGCTGAAGTGGTCATCGACTTTCATACGGGAGCTATTCGTGTTTTACTGGGCAATGTCGATCCAACTAACCCCCAGTATGGTCAGTTTGATGTCGCTTCGGAGGGACTACGGCAGCCGGGTTCATCGTTCAAGCCATTTATCTATGCCAAAGCATTTGAGGATGGTCTGAGTCCCGGTATGCCAGTGGAAGACGAACCATTTACTATTCAGATGTGCTGTGGCCTGCCAGCTTACTCGCCCAATAACTATGATTTAAGCTATCACGGGTTAATTACTTACCGCTACGCTTTACAAAACTCGTTTAACATTCCTGCGGTCAAGTTATTAACGAGGGTGGGGGTCAATCCTGCTCTGAGCCTGGCTCAGCGAATGGGTCTTACTACCTATGATGGGATTCCAAACTACACAATGGTTCTTGGTACTCTGGGTGTTCATTTGCTGGATGAGACTTCAGCCTATGGAACATTTGCCGACAGCGGCGTCCACGTTCCACCCCATGCTGTGAGTCTGGTGACCGATCCAGAGGGACGTATCATCTACGCCCCGAATATAAGAGGCACACGAGTACTTACTCAGCAGGTCTCGTATATGATGACCACAGTTTTGAGCGACAATGCCTCTCGTACCTTTGAGTTTGGGAAATGTAGCGCTCTCTACTTGTACACCAATACGCAACTTCAGTGTTATCAGGGTAATCCTGGGATAATTCGTCCCTCGGCTGTAAAAACCGGCACCTCTCAGGATTTTAAAGATAACTGGACGGTTGGATATACGACTGACTTTGCTGTGGGTGTCTGGGCTGGTAATAACGATAACTCGCCCATGGTCGATGTCACTGGTGTGGATGGGGCAGGACCTATATGGCATCAGACGATGCTTATGGCTGAAAAAGGATACCAGGTAAAAGACTTTACCGTTCCCACAGATATAGTTCGTAAAACGGTTCATTATGGAGGTATTACGACAACCGATTGGTACATCGACGGCATGCCTCAAAGTAACGGACCATGGTTTATCTGAGCCTGCATAGCAGGCTGCTCCATCCCCCTTTTCTTCATGAGTCATCTCTGACTTTTCTGCGGCTTGTAAAGCCGCTCCTCCCCCGAGAAAAGGGAGAAATGGCTGAGTTTGCAAGTAGCTTTGCGGCTTGCAAACTCAGCCATTTCTCCCTTTCAATCTGGCGGCGCAGCCGCCAGAAAGAGCGTTTGCCCTTTTCTGGAAAATGAGGGATGACTCATATGTCACAAGTAGATGAACTGCAATAAAGAAACTAGCGCACTGGAAGGCGCTCCATCACAGCTTTAAACCACTGCGTACGCATATCACTGCCAGCCACTATTAACGTGATACAGACACCGAGGAGAGTACCTACAACCCAGAGAGACATCGTCAACGTATTTGTATCGATACTTGTCAGCGCATGAATGATCTGTGTATACATGCGTGAGAGTATATCATGTCCATTTGCAACAGGCAGCAGTGCATGGAGCGAAGGTTGCTGGAGTAAGATCGAGATAGTTGCCACTGTAGCCAGCAGAACTGCCGCGAGAATCTCCAGGAGAGAGGGACGGAAAAGCGAGTATCTGACGCGTTGACGCTGTCGGTGCCGTTGTTGCTGCTGGCGTAGACTATTCAGAGCCACTTTTTGCATTATCTGTTCATGCATATTAGTGGGTTCTGCTACAAATTTCAGTGTATTAAGGCCGCAAGCAACTTCTTCCAGCAGGTGAACCTCTTCACGGCAAGCATGACAATCGGCAATATGAGCCTCTAATAAACGCGTCTGTTTCAGCGTTAGTTGACGATCGATATAAAATTGTAGCATACGTGTAGCTTTGTCACAGCGCATCAATTAACCTCTCGTTTCCCTTGGTCGCCGTCCGCGCTCAAAGCTTTGCAGTCGCGCCTTTAACAAATTGCGTGCCCGAAATAAGTGCGTTTTAATGGTGCCAACAGGCATAGTCAATACTTCAGCCATTTCTTCGTAAGTCATATCCTGCAAATGACGAAGGACCAGCACAATACGATATTTAGCAGGCAAGAGAGAGAGTTGTTCGTGGATCAGTTGTTGATTGTCCAGCATCTCCAGATGGGTTGTTTCCCGTGTATTCGTCTCGTCTTCAAGAAATTGCTCAGCCTGAAGGGCCATCTGTAGCGCTTTGTCACGTTTGCGCAACTCCAATTGTTTTAGTGCACAATTGTAAGCAATGCGATAGAGCCAGGTTGAGAAGCGAGCCTCGCCGCGAAAAGAAGGGAGACCTTGCCAGGAAGCCAGAAACGCTTCCTGTGTGATCTCACTGGCCTCTTCATAGTCTTGAAGCATGCGAAAAACGAGATTAAAGACGCGCCGTTGGTAGCGCTGTACAAGTAGAGAAAAGGCCTCTTGATTGCCATCTTTACTAGCCACGACTAGCTGAGTGTCATCTTCCTCTATCGAAGAAGGGATCACTCCTGGAATAGATAGACCTAGACTCTGTGATGAGTACCACGATTGCTCACTCATAATATCCTTTTAGAGGGGAAACATGGGAAAAAAGTTTCACCTTACTTTCTTGTTGCATTGCCGAAACTTCTTCCAGCCTGAGAGTATCTTACCATATAAGAATGGAATTTTATAGACTGTATTTACTAGCGAGGTTTTCTAACTCTCGCCGGATGCTTTTTCCTCTCTATTTACCGTCATGCATAAGCGGCTGCGAAGGGTATTGGTCTGTCATACTTTGTTTGACCACCAGCTCCCCACCTGGTGAGAGAGGAGAGGACCGGTGCACAGTCCCGAACCTCAGGCAAAAGGCTACCGCCCTCTGCACTCCTGTTTCTCGTTCCCGTCAAGTGACGTGTGACAGACCAGTATTAGAAAATTCTATGTTTGGTACAGGATAGGTCTTTATGTCTTCAAGTGTGCTGGCTGCTTTGTTGGCCTGGTTATTGGCCCTGGCAATTTTCCTGGGCTTTATTGTTCTGTTGCGTTATATTGATCACCGGGAGCGTATGGCTATGATCCATCGGGGTATCGACCCTATAAGGCTGCTCCGTCGTCGTGGAAATGGCGTATTACGAGCCGGTCTCATCATTTTCATGGTAGGCCTGGCTCTGACTCTGGGTCTCTATCCAATTGGCTTTATGATTCCCCCCACATATATGTCTATTCCTTTTCATATTGGACCCTGGCTTCTGCCTGGTCTTATACCTCTAGGAGTTGGGAGTGCGCTGATCATTAGCCATTACCTGACCCAGG
>DAOTTL010000578.1:0-8989 GCA_034438135.1 Ktedonobacteraceae bacterium
GCAAATGCGCCACAAAACACACCAGCCGCTCCTTTTTAAATGAGGCGGAGTGGCCTGCTATGCAGGCTGAACGCCTTTTCTCCTGCTTTTGCAAAAGCAGAGATGACTTATACCTTCAGGGCGCGCCGGAAAGAGAACAACTTTTGAGAAATCCTGACAAAACGCAAACAACAGCTTGCGGGCAAGAAGACACTACAGTATAATTAGCGTGGAAAAAAATGGATCGCAATGCGTATTACACTGTAATAGCCGTAACAGGGTTCGAGGATTGTAGCACTCAAAGAGACTCTGCTCGGACAAATAGAGTTGACCCTCAAAGGGTATCTAGATCAGCAGCCCTTGTTTATGCTGTCGGGCTTACTTTTAACAGTCTTAGGAGACTTAAATGGATGTTGTAAACAACCCAGCGGCCCTCGGTTCACTTCGATTTGTGACCGGCCCACTGGCGGGAAGAACGATGCCAATCAACAAGTCTATAATCACGATTGGACGCGATGAAACGAGCAATGATGTAGTAATCTCCGACAACGGAGTTTCACGCCATCATGTGCGCATTATGCAGAATGGAAACCAGTGGATACTTGAGAAGCTGGCACCACAAAACACTGTGACTGTCAATTCGCGTGATGTACAACAAACGCCCCTGTCCGATCGAGATACGATCAAGCTGGGAACAGGCACGACTTTTATTTTTCAGGTGAATGTCGCAAACTACCAGCCCTCTTCGTACCCACAGCAGCAGCAAACATCGCAAGGTATTTCGCCCGCTCAATGGCCTGAGCAGAGATCTTCCTTTGTCCCACAACCTGCACAGCCGCAGCCACAACCTCCCAATCAGTTTTATAATAACGTAGTTCCCATGGACGGTACTCAGCGCGTCTCATTTACTCCTGCCGGTCAGCCTGTAAACCCCTCAGCGGGCGTTCCCTCAATTGAGGTCAGCAGCAACGTGCACGCAGAAAAACAGACGTTCTCGCTTAACAAACCTGTGATCAATATTGGACGCGAGTCCTCTAATGACATTGTCATCAATGAACTGGTCGTCTCTGGCTATCATGCACAGATCGTCCAGGAAGGCACCCAGTATATCCTCATTCATCCTCATCCCTCACGCAGCCAGACTCTTAACGGCCTGCTCTATCAGGGCACCCATATCGCGGGAAACGAGCAGTTCCGCAAACCTCTAGTGCGCGGCGATGTCTTCCGTATCGGTGATGAACACGGCACACTCGTCACGCTCGACTTCAACGACGGCAGTGGAGCCATTCAGGAAGCCCTCCCCGAGTTTCGTCCCATCCCACTGGGCGCACCACTGATCACGATTGGACGCCAGACAGATAACATGGTCGTCCTGAACCATCCACAGGTCTCGGCCCATCATGCACGTCTGGAACTCACTCGCAATAAATACCGCATTATAGATCAGGGCAGCACAAACCACGTCTACGTCAATGGTCAACAAGTTAGCAGCCGTGACCTCGACCCTGGCGATGAGATCCATATCGGCCCATTCAGTCTCACCTTCACAGGCCGCGAACTGACCCAGGATGACCAGAGCAATGGTATTCGTATCGAGGCTCGTCAATTGAAAAAGACCGGCTCAAACAAGACAGTCCTGATCAATGACATCTCGATCGCTATTCCACCACGCAAATTCGTCGCCCTGGTTGGCGGCTCCGGGGCCGGAAAATCGACGCTTATGGATGCACTGAACGGTCTGCGCCCGGCCCAGCAGGGTTCGGTCTACTATAACGGGAAAGATTATTATACCCATCTTGCAGCCTTCAGTACACAGCTAGGCTATGTACCACAGGACGATATTATTCACCGCGATCTGAGTGTTGAGCGTGCCCTCTACTATGCAGCGAAGCTCCGTCTGGCAGGAGACATGACCCAGTCGCAGATCAAAGCCCGTATCGACGAGGTGCTGGAAGACGTTGACATGAAACATCGCCGCCATCTGCTGGTGAGCAAGCTCTCAGGTGGACAACGCAAACGAGTTTCGATTGCGCTTGAACTGCTCGCCAACCCGAGCGTCTTCTTTCTGGATGAGCCGACGTCGGGTCTCGATCCAGGGTTGGATCGCAGAATGATGACTCTGCTGCGTAACCTGGCCGATAAAGGCCATACGATTGTGCTGGTCACCCATGCAACGAATAATATTAACTCCTGTGACTATATTTGTTTCCTGGCTCAGGGAGGTCGTCTGGCGTACTTTGGACCGCCCAATGAGGCGAAGACGTACTTTGGCAAGACTGATTTCGCTGAAATCTATAGTGCCTTGGAGCCAACAGAGGAGAATCAAAATATTCCGGCAGAGGCGGAAGCGCGTTTTCGTTCGTCGCCTCAATTTCAGAAATATGTCGTTAGTCCACTCAGTCAAAGTCCAAACGGAACCAGACCCCCTAACGCCCAGGATCAACATGCCGGAGAAGAGGTTGTACAACCCAAACGTGGCAACCCCTTGAAGCAGTTCCGTCTGCTCTCTGAACGGTATCTTGAACTGCTCAAAAACGATGGAGGCAACCTGCTGATCCTGATCTTGCAGGCTCCAGTTATCGCCGCCATTCTCTGGTTTATGGCTGCACCTGACATTTTCGCGGGACCAAACGTTGTCACATGCCCATCTTCGATCTATACGGCAGCTGGCATACCACGCTCGCCTAATTTTTCAAAGACAGACTGCGGAAATGTCCTGAGCTTCCTCTCTAATCCTGGTTCCAATCCAGCCAATCAGGCCCTGGCACAGCACATTATAAACACACATGGGAACTCGGCCATCCAGGCAGTCCAGTCTTTTATTCAACCAGCCTCAGGTGGAGATGCACAGAAGATTCTTTTCATCATGGCCTTCGCAGCCATCATGTTCGGATGTATCAATGGTGCACGCGAAATCGTCAAAGAACTTCCCATTTATCGACGCGAACGCACGGTAAACCTGGGTATTGCACCCTATCTCTTCTCTAAGATCGCTGTGCTCGGCTTCCTTTGTCTGCTCCAGAGTGCTGTCTTCGTGCTCGTGATAAATATCAAGGCTCCCTTTCATCAAGGCATCTTCCTCCCAGTTATCGTCGAGATCTATATCACAATGTTCCTCACGGCCATGTCGGGTCTGATGCTGGGACTGACCGTTTCGGCACTCGCACCTAACAATGACCGTGCTACCAGTTTCATTCCAATCTTGCTCGTTCCACAGGTCATTTTCTCCGGGATCATTTTCCAACTGACCAGCGCTCCGCTGCAAATTATCGGCTCGCTCTTCCCCATACGCTGGGCCATGGCAGCCATGGGTTCGTCAGTTGGTCTACATAGCCAATTCGTCCTGCCTGATGGTAGTACAAGCGGCGAAGATTTCTCTTTCCAGGGCACACTTTACTCAACCCACAGTCAGACGACAGCCATCGAACATCTTTTACTTTGTTGGACTGCGCTCGCGCTGATGATTGTAATTCTTGGTGGCCTGACCGCGTACTTCCTGAAACGTACGGATGTCCGTCGCTAACAAAACTCAATGAGAGACGGATGAGCTTACAAAGCCGCCTCTCCCCGAGAAAAAAGCAAGAAGTATTGAGCTTTTGTGTGGCAAAGCCACACAAAAGCTCAATACTTCTTGCTTTCAATAGTGGCGGCTCAGCCGCCAGAATGGTACTTCTTGGCAAGATGCTTGTTCCTCTGTATCATTCTATGTTATGGTAGCAATAACCTGACGCGGTGGTCTCCTACTGACTCGTCTGGAAGGACTAAGCAAGTTGGCAGTGTTACGAAACAAACATATTATCGTCGGAATTTGTGGTGGTATAGCGTCGTATAAGGCAGTCGAACTGGTCAGCCGCCTACAGCAGGCGGGAGCGTTGGTAGATGTGGTGATGTCTGAGCATGCGGAAGAGTTTGTTCGACCACTAACGTTTTCTACGATGAGCCATAGACCAGTTTACAGTGATCTATGGGAACCTTCGGGAAAAGCTGCCGAGACCCATATTGCGTTAGGAGAAGAGGCGGACCTTCTGGCAATTGTGCCAGCAACCGCTAATACCATTGCCAAACTGGCCCATGGCATGGCAGACAATATGTTGACAGCCGTTGCGCTGGCTACAAAAGCGCCTGTTATGCTTGCACCGGCTATGCACCACGCTATGTATACTCATGCCGCAACTCGCGCTAACCTGGATGTGCTGTGGAAACGGGGAACGTATATTATCGAGCCTGAGGTAGGATCGCTGGCCTCTGGCGAGATAGGGATCGGCAGGTTGCCGGATACGCATGCGCTGTTGGGAGCCATGAGTGTTATTCTGGGTCGCAATGGAGATCTGGTAGATCGTCGAGTCGTTGTAACGGCGGGAGGCACCAGAGAATCCATTGATCCGGTGCGCTATGTTGGCAACCGGTCATCAGGCAAGATGGGTTATGCCCTGGCAACTGAAGCACGAGATCGCGGCGCTCGCGTCACACTGATCTCTGGCCCGGTTGCTCTCGAAGTCCCCTATGGCGTTGAGGTCGTGAAAGTTGAAACCGCTCAATCTATGCTTGAGGCCGTCCTCAAAGCGGTGAGCGAAACCGATGTGCTGGTCATGAGTGCAGCAGTCGCTGATTATCGTCCGGTACAGGTTGCGACTCAGAAGCTGAAGAAAGAGGGAAATGGGGGAGTACAAGCACAGGTAATGGGAGATGGCTTTTCCCTTGACCTGGTGCGTACCCCAGATATCCTGGGAGAGATATCCTCTCTTGTGGACGGGCAGCCTGGGAAGCCTGGGCCACGGCACCCCCTCATACGGGTGGGCTTCGCTGCTGAAACCAGTGATCTGCTGGCGCACGCTCGCACAAAACTGGTTGCGAAGCATTTAGATTTGCTCGTGGCAAACGATGTAAGCCGCAGTGATAGCGGCTTTGACTCTGATACCAATAAGGTGCTACTCTTGCATGCAAATGGCAAGATAGAGGATCTGCCACTGCGTTCCAAAACAGAGGTGGCTGCGCACATTTGGGATCGAATCGTACATATGTTGCCATCAACTTGAGTACATCTTTCATCTAGGGTTTTTGAGGCCTGTGTCGGAGACTATTGTTTTAGAATTGTTGGGTACACATAATTTGCAGGAGGAATCCACGATGGACCGGGCTGCTAGTGCTGGCTTTGAAGGCATAGCTCAAATGCTCCTTGAGCAGAAGAAGCTTATGGATGCCCTGGAGGCTGAAAATCGCGAACTGCGTCGTCAGATCGCTGATCTTCGCCGTGGCATTGGAATCGCTGTCGTTATTGACGGAAAAACTATTCAACTCGCTACCGACCAGAATTCGCAGGCTCCCGCGCTACAGAGCTTGCAGAGTCTACAAAATACTAATCCCACTGCTGCTCAGCAGCAGGGAAATGGGTCTTACAATGGAAGCAACCGCCAGACTGGCGGTCAGCAGTCGGTCAACCTCAATAGTGAGAAACGCGAGAACGGAAATAGTAATCGCAGCCCTCTCGCTGATAGCTTTGTGCTGTAACATTCGCTGCTAACTTCTTGCGGCGAGCAATATGCACATGTAGCGATATGCAAAACCCGGTCGGTCGTATTTTACCGACCGATCGGGATTTTTTAGCCTTTCAGAATAATGAGCGGAGGAGATCAGTCCACCCGGGCGAAAGAGTGGACCATTCAGTTTATGCGTCTACGAGGAGTCCTTCCTGGAAGCGCAACCATTGGTATGCTGGTTATCCTGGTACTGGCTGTTGGCATGCGCTTTGTCCTCCTGGCCCTGCATTGGCCTGTGGTAAACGCTGATGAGTCTACAATCGATCTGATGGCTCGTCATATTGTCTACCAGGGAGAGCATCCAATCTTTTTCTACGGTCAGAACTATATGGGTTCTCTCCAGGCATATCTGGGCGCTCTTTCAATCGCACTCTTCGGAAGTACCGCCTTCTCTGTACGCCTGGGAACGTTGCTAATCTTCGCCCTCTACCTCACTTGCATGTATCTCCTGGTTCGTCTCCTCTATACTCCAAAATTCGCGCTTTTCTGTATCGCACTGCTGAGCATCGGGTCGGACAGAATGATGAGTATTCCACTGGTGGCAAATGGAGGCTATGCGGAGACAATGCTCTTCGGAGCCTTGCTCTTTCTCCTGGCTACTCGACTGGTCCTTACAAAACCACTCCAACGAGCGCCGTTGAACTGGCGACGTCTGCTAACCTACGCAGTTCTGGGCTGTGTCATCGGCCTGGGACTCTGGTCCGACCAGCTTATCCTGACTGCTATCCTCACGGCAGGTCTGTTTTTGCTGCTTTGTTGCCGTCAGGAAATACGCAGTCTGGCACTTCCAACCGTGATCGTGGGTTTTCTTGTGGGAGCCATTCCTTTGATCCTCTATAACCTCTCCGCACTTCCTGGACAAGATTCGTTCCACGTTCTACTTGGAACCGTTTTCTCTGGTGCCCCCCGCACAATCCCCTTCACTCAACAGGTGGGACAGACCTTCCTGATCTCTCTTCCACTGGCCACCGGAATGCCCTTCACGGCAGGGGGTACACATGCCCTGTGCGGCACCGTAGAACCCTATCTGCATCCGATTGGCAGTTTCACAAATCTCTTCCCTACCTCTAATCCTGACCTGTGTATAGCTCTACGTGGCGGGTGGTCCCTGGTGATCGTGATCCTATGGGCACTGGCACTGATCGGAACACTATTACTGATACGCCGACAGCGCACCCTACGCAGGAGAGAACTTCCTGCTGAGTCTCAAACTGAGGAGCAGTGGCGAGAACAGACACGTCAATACGCTCGCTTAATGCTTCTTGGAAGTGGAGCTATCTGGCTGCTGCTCTTTATGCTTAGTTCGGCAGCCATGATCACGCCCCGCGCCAGTTGCCGCTATCTGATCTGTCTGTTGCTGACCTCGCCTGCAATCCTCTGGCCACTCTGGCAAGGCATATGCAGTGTCCGCACACACCACCGCCGACTGAACCTGATACAAAGTCGCTTCCTGAGCAGTCTTCTAGCTCTACTTCTGATCAGTGCTATGTATGTGATTGGCACTGGCGATATTTTCGCAAATATCCCTGCAAATCAGCAAACATATAAACAGACAAACAATCTCATTCAGGAACTGCTAGATCGTGGAGTGACGCGGCTCTATACTGACTATGGCACCTGCAATGTGCTAATCTTTCAGAGCAATGAGCACATTATCTGTAGTGTTCTGGATGACCATTTACAGACCGGTCAAAATCGTTATCCACTCTATACCTCCCTGGTAACTGCCTCAGCGCATCCTGCCTACGTCTTTGTAGCTACATCGCCATCCGCACAAGCCCTGCTCCATTCTCCAATAGGACAGGATAGCCTCTATCAACATGTCCTGATCGATGGCTATAGCGTCTACTATCAACCTCTAGCTAGAGGATGAGCTATGAGTCATCTCTGCTTTTGCAAAAGCAGGAGAAAAGACGTTCGGCCTGCTATGCAGGCCACCCGACCCTATTAAAAAAAGAGAGACTGGTGTGTATTGTGGCGCGGATGCGCCACAATACACACCAGTCTCTCTTTCTCTTCTTTGGCGGGGGCTTAGCAAACAAACAGGCTTATTTCATTCTCCGAAAGCCTTTGGCTTTCGGCCCCACCCCCTAGTGTAAGATAAGCCTGGAAGGGCGGCGAAGGACACCGCCCTTCCAGGCTTATCCTTTTTGCATCGGGGAGGGGTTCTACACGAGCATTAAATAGCCCTGCCTACCAAATAGGGTTTCGCAAAAGTCGCTTTTCAGCCCTGCCAGACCTCTCCCCAGGAAGAAAGAGGATCGGAGGCAGCGCGGTCGCGCTGCCTCCGATCCTCTAAATAAAAAGGGTGGGTGGGCGGGAAAAGAACGACTTTTGCGAAACCCTGGCCTACCAAAGGGGATAAGTACTGTAACTTGTGGAATGTGGTATGATCATATCTGAAGATTCCCTGTTCAGCTTCATCTGCTACGGCACTGGCACAGGCGGGTAAAGAGAACAGAGCAAATGTATAAGGAGAGAACAGACATGATTTGCCCTCACTGTCAAAGCCCAGTAGCTGACGGCGTGAAGTTTTGCGCAAGTTGTGGGAAGCCAGTACAGCAGACATCTGGCGCTGCTTATGGTGCGCAGCCACAAAATCCATATGGAGCACCACAGGGTCAGCAAGGCGCCTACGTGCCACCAAACCAGTACGAAGAGTACAGCAACAATAGCGTCCTCGGTGCATCTGTACCTCGGGCGGAACTCCATAATCCTAAAGGACCACTTCAGGTCGCGGACATGACCATTACTATCGATGGAGCACTGGTTCCCGTCGTGGATGTCATGCTCGGCAATCAGCTTTCCATCTACTTTGAGCATCATATCCTGCTCTGGAAACATCCAGGTGTACAGCTTGGCTTTAAATCGCTCAAAGGGGCCGGCAGGCGTCTCTTTGCAGGGCTACAAATCTTCATCAACGAGGCACAGGGACCCGGTAATATCTCTTTCTCGCGTGACTCAGTGGGACAGATAGTAGCACTACGTCTACAACCTGGTCAGCTCGTTGAGGTGCGTGAGCATCAGTTCCTCTTTGCTAGCAGTAACGTGGACTACGGCTTCACCTTTATGCAGGGCGCAGCTAATATGCTGTTCAGCCGTACAGGACTCTTCGTTGATCAGTTTACCAGCCGCCAGGGTGAAGGCATTCTGATTCTTCACGGCTATGGCAATGTCTTTGAAAAAATGCTGGCTCCAGGCGAGACCCTGGATGTCGAGCCTGGCGCGTGGCTGTGGAAAGATCCTTCGGTACAGATGTCAGTTACCACGGTGGCAGGTTCACAGCGCGGAGGCGGCATCCTCGGCGCAATTGGTGGACTCGTAGCAGGTGCCTCGTTCGTATTGAACCGCTTCACGGGTCCCGGTCGCCTGGGCATTCAATCGATGACTTATCATCCACCTCAGCCTGAAGGCGCAACGCAGGCCGGTGGACAGGCCAACGTCAATCTGGGACAATTTTTCAGCTAGTATTC
>DAOTTL010000579.1:0-30858 GCA_034438135.1 Ktedonobacteraceae bacterium
TAAAAGGGGGTGGGTGGCCTGCCAGGCCGATGCAGCAGATCGGCAAAAAACCTCTACCTGTAAGAAGGCTTGTGCCAGTAGTATCAGGTCAACGATACATCACAAATGTAGCACACCTGTTGCGGGAATTTGTTCAGAGAGAACAGAAAGTACTTCAATTTGATCACCGGGACGGATATATCCTTCGGTGAGAATACTTGCGCCGAGCCATTGTTGCTGCAATCCATTGCAGACAGTATGCTGGGCATGGGCCGAGGGCGTGCAAGAGAGTTCGCGTAGAGTGGCACCGTGAAATAAAACTTCACCGATCTGAAACGTACATCCGGCCAGGGATTGTACCGGGCATGAACGAATGACCACATTTCGCCGTCCACTTGGATCTGGCTCTATCTCTGGCTGCGATGCGTTGAATGCCTCAAGAGCCTCTTGTTCGATGAAAGTGATTTCATAGGGGACTTTTTTACCAGGTTGAGAGAGTTTTAGGCGAGTAAAATACCGATCTCCGTGGATCCCTTTGCCTGGAATCAGGTGTGCTATGGGAAGAGTAATCATCGGCGCTTGTGCCTGTGGAGCAATATAGAGTGCGACAACAATGCCTGTCATAGCCGCTCCTTTTCCTCCGTAGAGGTGGTGCAAAGACTTACATTCTTTTCCATAAGAAGTATAATCGAACAAAGGCACTTTTGTCCAATAGCCCCGTTATCCGGCATGCTTCTTTGTGCTATACTTTCCGTGAGAACAAACAATCTACAATGCGGAGAAAACAGAACAATGACTACATGCGTCTCACTCTTTCGCGGCATCAACGTTGGCGGTAATCATATTGTCCCAATGAGAGAACTCAAGGCATTCCACGAGTCTCTGGGCCTGAAGGATGTGGTTACCTATATACAGAGTGGGAACGTCATTTTCACAAGTGACGAGACAGACACGGATCAGTTGTCGCGGCGGATTGAGGAGGGTTTTGCTGAGCGTTTCGGCTTTCGCTCAAGCGTTGCCGTGCGTACCCTGTCCGAGCTAAACGCCATCGTCACAAAAAATCCTTTTCAGAATCAGCCGTTATTGGAGTCGAAAGCGCTTCTTGTCCTCTTCCTCGTCGCTCCTCCTATCAGCACAGCTCAGGAGGATCTCCAGAGCGTCTACAGTGGTCCCGAAGAATTCCACGTTCTCGGTCAGGAAATCTACATCTACTATTCCACCGGTATGGGTCGCTCAAAACTCACCGTTCCGCTGATTGAGAAGGCCATCAAAACAGGTGGAACAGGGAGAAACTGGAATACCGTTCTCAAGTTACAGACTATGCTCCAGCGCTAAATCTCTCTGCTCTGGTCAGCAGAGTACCTTGCTTCAACTCTGCTATTTTTTCTGCAAAGCAAAGGCACCCTATGCAAAGTGAAACCTCTTCCAGACCTCAGACCGCCTCATGGTTATTTCTGATCCTGGCGAATGTGCTCTGGGCGACCAGCTATGTCACCTCTAAAATTGTTCTTCAGGAACTCTCCGTTCCCATGTTACTCGCCCTCAGGCTTGGTCTGGCCGGTTGTATCTTACTCCCGTTTCTCATCTTCAAGCGCAAAGAGTTTCACCTGACTCGGCGCGATCTCTGGCCGTTAGCCCTGCTTTCTCTGATCGGTTTTATTTTAAACAAACTCCTTGAGTTTGGTGGGCTGGCACTCTCGACCGCCTCTGATATCGCACTACTGATTGCTGCCGAGTCGCTCTTTACGGCTGCTCTCTCCTGGTGGCTTTTGCGTGAAAAATTTCGCTGGCGCATGCTTATCTCTTTATTGATAGGCTTTGTGGGCGTCTATCTGGTGGTGGGACAGGGATTGCTGCCCACGCTTTCAGGACAGGGAGGGATCACGCGCCTGGTCGGAGATCTGCTGATCGTTCTCGCTCTCTTGAGCGAGGCGTTTTACACAGTAAGAGGGAAAGTGCTGCTCACTCGTTACTCACCGTTACTGGTCACAGCTGCGGCCATTGTCGGAAGTCTCTTCTTCTGGGGACCCGTGGCAGGCTGGGAAGTGCTGCGTGCGGGCTGGCCGAGGCTCAGTCTCATCTCCTGGTTCTGTCTGGTCTGGCTGGCACTCATGACAACCGTTATCGCCTATCTCGCCTGGTTCCACGGTCTCTCACAGATTGAAAGCTCTCGTGCCTCTTCCACCTTGCTCATTCAACCGCTCCTGGGAACCATGCTGGCCGTTCTGCTCCTGCACGACGGGCTTACCCGCTACACCATCATCGGAGGCGTTTTAATCGTTATCAGCGTCTACAATGTTGGCAGGAGAACGTGAAAAAGTCTGTTTTTTTTGCGCATCTTCTCGTAGTATCTGCTGGCGTAGTGTCTCGCTCAGACGCATTCCTGGCTTCTCAATGAGCACAAAGAGGACAAAGCAGAAAACGACACATACAGTCAATGTTATTAACCAGAACAGATTTTCCACCAGAACAGGGTTCAATTGCTGCCAATCCGGGCCAAGATTCTCGGCTAAAACCTGGATAAGTGGGCGATGCCAGATATACAGGCTGTAGGAGATCAACCCGATCCAACGTAACGGGTTCCAGGAAAACAGACGCACAAGCCATCCACCTGGACGATTGAAGAGCACAGCTGTAATCAGACAACCGTAGCCCAGGGCAATGGCAAATTCGGACATCCAGGGCAAAACCTGGAATACAGGAGGAACAAATGGCCAGTTATAGTTTGATGTGGCCGCGTAGACAAAAAGCACAACGCAAAGGATCAGGAGCCAGGGGATACATTGGCGCATTTTTAGCAAATAGTCCTCTTTTCTGGGCGAATTCATGATAGAAAGATAGCCAACTACGATCAGCATTCCGACCGCAAAATCTTCCAGGAATTTGCTTCGATCGCCATAAATGACGGCAAGCACCATATTAAAGAGAGGCCGTGGTAGCAGAAAAGTCCGATCTGGATGATTGGCGAAATACGCTCCATAATAAGCTGTCGCCAGTCCCCAGGCTATTATGGCAAAGAGAGAGCCAACAACCATCCACAGGCGTTTCTCAGAACTCACCAGAAGGGTTAGCTTTAGTATACCAAAAGCGATTAGCGGCAAGATCAGATAATATTGAAACTCGATTGCTAGCGTCCAATATGGACCGTTGATTAAGCCAGAAGAATTGTAAAATCCCATCGTGAATGTGAGAAAAGGGACGAGTTGTATCCAGTTGTGGGGTTGTATGAAGTACGGTTGCGTAAACATTACCAGTATAAAGAGTGAAAAGAAATAGCCGGGAAATATCCGTAGAATGCGACGGATATAGTATATTTTTGCTGGCGGCCAGTCTTTCCCAAATAGAAGGGCCTGAGTATAGGGAAGGAAGAGCAAAAAACCAGAGAGCACAAAAAAGAGCGTTACCCCGGTGTTTCCCACAAAAAGAAGGGCAGAGATAAATGGATTATTCGGATCGCCGCCTATGCCCGCATGATTGACATGAAATGCGAAGATGAGTAAAAAGGCCAGTCCGCGAACGCCGTCCAACGAAGCTATAGTTCCCTTTGACTTTTGATCATTGAGTTGCCGAGTAAACCAGGAGTGTGCATTTTGTCGGAAAGAGGAAACGTACTCTTTCAAGTCCGTCAATTCAGGCATAGAAAAACTTTCTATCTGTGAATGTGTTGTCCAATAATTGTCTCTTGTATAGAGACATATTTACATGCCAGCTTTTCAATGTCAAGCAGGCGACATAAAGATAACAGATAAGGTCTCTCAAAAGTAGTTCTTTTCCCGCCCGCCCACCCTTTTTGGATGAACGGTGGCAGCGCGACCGCGCTGCCACCGTTCATCTTGTGCCCCTGGAGCTTTGTTGGCGAATGGCACTGCCGATCGAACCCACCCATCTTAAAGAGAAGAAAAGAGGGATTTCGGGCAATGCGTTCAATGCATTGCCCGAAATCCCTCAAAAAAAGAATGTGTGGCGGGGCCATTCGCCCCGCCACACAGGCCAGTTCCTCTTTTCTTTGTTACAACAAAATTCTAGCCTTTGACAGCGCCGGCGGTCAGGCCAGAGACAATGCGGCGCTGGAGGAACAACACCATCACCACAAGAGGAATAGTTACAATAATCGCAGCAGCCGAAACCTCACCAAACTGGATCTGGTGTTCGCCATTAAACAGAGGGATAGCCACCGTCACCGTCTGAGCAGCGGAATCAGTCGTCAACGTCAGGCCGAACAAGAAATCATTCCAGACCGTAATAAATGAGAGGATAGCGGTAGTGAAGACACCTGGGGCCGTTAGCGGTAAAACAATTCGCCAGAGCGCTCCAAGGCGAGTAGTACCATCCACCAGGGCTGCCTCCTCCAGATCGGGTGGGAGATCACGGAAGAACGACACCAGGAAGTAGATTGTTACCGGCAGGGCGAGCACCAGGTACGGGATAATCAATGCTACATACGTATTGTAGACATCGAAAGATCCGGTAAAAAAGACATAGAGCGGCCCAACAAGCGCAATCAGCGGGAAGGTCTGAACCGAGAGTACTATAGCAAGTACCCCTCCTTTTCCCCTGAACTTCGTGCGTGCAATTGCATAGGCTGCAATCGAGCCGAAGATCAGCGCCAGGATAGTCGTGAAAATTGCTACAAGCGTGCTGTTCAGCAGATCCTTTGCAAACGCTGGTTGGACGCTTAAAAAGGCCTGATTATAGTTGTTGGTTGTAAAAGACTGAGGGAAGAGAGTTGGAGGAGAGGTATTGATCTCCGCATCAACCTTGATCGAAGTGATCGCTGTCCAATAGAAAGGAGCGAGCGCGACAAATAACACAACGGCCACTGCAATATAGCGGCCTATAGCTCCCCAATTGACGCGTCTCTGGGTCCTTGTGGCTGTTCTTGCCTGTACAGCTGGCATGGCTTGCTCTCGTGCCATAACAGATCTCTCTTTCTATACAATGTATTCTGGTTCAGAGGCCAGGGGAGGGAGGCAGGCAGGGATATGGAAGTGCAGGGAAAGATTTTTGCACGCCTGCCACTCCATAAGCTAACTCTCCCTAGTTCTGGCTTAGACGCGTCGCTGACACAATAATGAGACCGACAACAGTGCAAATAATGAAGAGGACGACCGCCGACGCTACTCCTGGTGCAAAGTCAACCGTTGTTCCTTGAAACATATTAGCGTAAGCATAGAGCGCCGCTGTCTGCACCTCGCGGCCTCCACCAGTGAGCACATAGAACAGATCGAAGGCTCGCAGCGCGTCCAGAAGACGGAAGAGAATAGCAATCAAGAGCGGAGCTCTGAGCATCGGCAGAGTGATCGTCCAGAACTGTTGCCAGCGTGTGCTGCCATCTACACCGGCAGCCTCATAGAGTTCGCCAGGGATCACTTGCAGTCCTGCCAGCAAGAGGAGAGCCATAAAGGGAGTGGTTTTCCAGACATCGATCACAATGGCCGCGCCCACCAGACCAGCGGGAGTACGGATCACGGAGTCGCCAGCAGCTAACAAATGGACTGCCTGTAACAGGTAGGTCAGGATACCATTTTGAGCGTTAAGCATCAGGAGCCAGACCTGAGCAGAGACAATTGTTGGAAAGGCGAAGGGGATGAGAATGGCGGTACGCACCAGACCTCGGCCTGGAAAGACTTGATTCATTAAAAGTGCCACGCCAAATCCCACCAACGTTTCCAACCCCACACTTATCAAACTGAAGACAAAAGTGAGACCTATCGAGTCCCGAAAGGAAGGGTCGCCAAGGATCTGCACATAATTTCGCAGGCCGACAAAGGTTGAGCCAGTCGGAAGTAAAGGATTATTTAATAAACTGAGCCGAATCGAATCAATGATCGGATAGACTGCCACTGCGGCAATAATAAGAAGAGCAGGAGTTACCAGGAAGTATGGAAATATCCCACTACCCATATCTAAGCGGCTACGCAGACTTGTCTTACGAGCAGGTAGAGCCTCGCTTGTCTGTATCGAAGTTGTCATGCTAATTTTTCCTTTCTCTGTTGTATCATTCAGAATGCTCAATAATAGTCAGTGACAGACTGACAGAGTAAGGCCGATGGGGCAACCCTCGGAGGGCCGCCCCACGGTTTCATACTACTCTTTACTTCGATACAAGTGCTTGCAGTTCTGTCTGCAAGGCTGTAAGTGCATCAGTAGGAGAGACCTGCTTGGTGAGTGCCTGGTGAACATGGTTCTGGATGATATTTGAGAGGTCTGGATAGACCGGAGAGACTGGACGAGGCAGGGAGTATTGCAGGATTGGAGCCAGTTTTGTGAAGAGTGGCTGTGCCTTCTGTACATCGGCATCTTCATAGACGCTCTTCAGCGCTGGCGTAAAGGATCCTTTGGTCGCCAGGAGTTTCTGAGCGTCAGCTCCGAGCATATAGTTCATAAAGCTCCATGCTGCATCGGGATTTTTGGAGAAAGCGTTGATTGCCATATTCCAACCACCAACACACGAATGTCCGACTGTCCCAGTACCACCAAAAGGCATGGCAGTAATGTCAAACTTGCCAGCAACCTTTGACTTCGTCGCATCGTTGCCCAGGGAGTATGCATATGGCCAGTTGCGCATGAAGAGGGCATCTCCATTCTGGAAGGCCAGACGACATACCTCTTCAGTATAGGTTGTCACGGCAATAGGCGAAATGGTGCCAACCCAACTGACCATCTCAGTGAGTGCCGCGACTCCCTCGGGGCTGTTAACCGTGACCTGTTTGGAGTTGGTGGGATTGAGGACTGTGCCACCATAGCCCTGTAAAACTTCACTGAAGTCACAAACCAGGCCCTCATACTGCGAACCTTGCCAGGCGTAGCCGTATTTGGTCTTAGAGCTATTGCTCTTGGACATACTGGTCAGATCTTCAAAGCTCTTTGGTGCTGTGGTGATAACGTCATTTCGATAGTAGAGTACTCCCAGATCGGTACGTAGTGGAGCCGCTACAACCTGACCCTGATAGGTGCAGGATGCAATTGGACCTGGCAGGTAGTTCGCTCGATCGCTGGCTGGCCATCTGCTGCTGAGATCTACTGTCCAACCATTGGAAGAAAATTCGGCAGGCCAGACCACGTCAATCGAGAAAACATCGAAAGATGCATTTCGTGCTCGCAGTGTATTGTCATAGAGTGTAATAAGTGTGCTGGTATCAGACGGGCCATTATGCCAGGTAACATGCACATTGTCTTTGTTGCTCTTATTGTAAGCATCTACAAGTGCGGGATAGGTACCAGAGCTATCATTTTCTGTCTGCCAGACAATATTTGTTACTCCGCCGCTGCCACCACTGCTGCCGCCACAGGCCTCTAGCAATGAACCAGCTACAGTACTGGTCAGCCCGAGCGCGATCGCTCGTTCGAGGAACGTGCGGCGCTTCATTCGTCCGGCACGCATTTGTACGACAATTTCATCGAGGCCTTCACGCTGTTCAGGAACCATGATTGATCCTCCCTTGGAACATTGATTACACCAGTCAACGTAAATAAAAGGAAATGGATAAGAACCAGGTAACTGTCATTTGTCAGAAAGAAAGACAATTACCAACCTGCTGGAAACCTTTTACAGATAACATTGTCATGGAAAAACATGGCATTTCTATCAGTGTAAAGGTTGGTACAACATTTGAGTGCACCCTCCAAACCATTCCTTCCTACGAAGACATCACTTTATATGACACAAAGGATGTCGGTTATCTGACAAAAATAACGACAAACTCATGGGTCTTTCACTGAAAAAAATGAGTTTGCTTGGAAGGGGCTGCACAAACAGATGTGCGGAAGATGACCCGGAAAAATCATCAAATATCGATCTTTGGATATAGACCACAGGCCAGCACATTCGAGGCATGTTAGCCTTGATGGGGCTTTCATCTAGCGCTCCATACTGTTTGGAAAGCATGGTGCATTCTCCTTTAGAGCAAAAACAAGCTTATAAATACAACAATGTATCAAGTCAGGTTTCTCTAGAAAATGGCCGCTACCCCTTGTCACGTCCCGTAGATACTATTGGTTTTGGGACAACCCAACTCTCTTTTCGAAGAGAGAACCGGCTCAGCTTGGAAACGGTTCCAACCTGATATTTAACGATACCATAAAATTATCAACTTGTAAATAGCGTTTACAGGGGACCTTTTTGTATGCTATGCTTGGGATGACAGATCCGTTGTCCATTGTACAGAAGGGTATTCAGTTCCAGCGTAAATAGAGATTGCCAGGGATGATTGCCCTCTGACGGCGTTCTGGCTGTCCCTATATCCTTTTTTCTTAAAAAACTCTGCATGGAACTCCCAGAGCATTTCACTTCCAACGGGGAGTGGGAGTGCAGAGGGCCATAAGCCTTCTGTTTGGGATTGCTGTCTCCAGGGGAGACAACAGGCAATACTCTTGTATGGAACCCTTTCCACTATTCGCAGAGACATTGAGCGAAGACAGTGAAGGCTAACGATGTCATCTACAACCATTTACGACATAGCGCGTATGGCTGGAGTGGGAGTTGGGACTGTTTCGCGAGTCATTAACAATAGTCCGAGCGTGAGGCCAGGCACGCGCGAGAAGGTGCAAACTATTATCGCGCAGTTAAACTATCAGCCTGATCCCATCGCCCGCAGTATGATCTCAAGACGTACGAATGCTATTGGAGTGATTGTCCCTTTTTTTGCTCGCCCCTTTAATACTGAGATGCTCAAGGGGATAGAGTCGCCTCTGACTCGTCTTGGGAAAGATCTGATCCTTTACAATGTTGAAACTGATGAGCAGCGGGATCAGTACTTTGCCGAAGTTCGGATGAGGCGTAAGGTTGACGGACTGATCATTCTCTCGTTGCCCGTTACCCAGGCTGCGGCTCTGAACTTTAAATCTATGGGGATCCAGGTCGTTCTGGTTGATACCTATAATCCCCTGTTCACCTCACTGGTTGTCGATAATGTGCATGGTGCCTACATGGCAGTGAAGTATCTGATCGAGAGAGGCCATCGCTGTATCGGTTTTATCAATGGCATTCGAGAGGGGAACTTTAAGTTTAATCAGGCGAATGACCGCTTGATTGGCTTCCATCGAGCTATAAGTGAGGCCGAATTGCTTTTTGACCCCGATCTGGTTCTCACAAGTACGTGGGATAGGTATGGGGGGAAGGAGGCCGCTCGTGGACTTCTCTCTTTGAAAAAGCGACCTACAGCGATCTTTGCTGCCTCCGATGCGCAGGCGTTTGGTGTCCTGGAGGCGGCCAGAGAGTTAAGTATCAGCATCCCGGATGAGCTTTCTGTGATTGGCTACGATGGGATCGAGATCTCGGAACTCCTGGAACTGACGACCATCCAGCAGCCGATAAGTCTGATGGGTGAGCTTGGCGTGGAAAAGCTTTTAGAACATATTGTCCATCCAGAAAAATCTCCTGAAGTTATTCAGCTTCAGACGGTTCTCAAGGAGCGTTGTACTACAGCGTCTCTTCGAAGACTTTAGTTACACATTCTGCGGCTTGCAAAGCCGCCCCTCCCCTAAAATATGGGAGAAAAGGATGAGTTGGTCAGCAATGAAGTTGCTGACCAACTCATCCTTTTCTCCTGCAGATATGGCGGCGCAGCAGTCAGAGAGAGCGTTTGCTCTTTTTGCAAAAGGAGGGATGGCTCAGAAAAGAAGACGCTGTTTGACAAGCAGAATGCCCTCCTGGGAGGGCATTTTGCCCTGGACACGTCCCTCTAAGAGGGCAAGTCTGGCATAGGTGAGAAGATAGTCATCTCCGAGCGTTTTATAGACATTGTTGCAGGCTGGCGGTTGTTTGCTCAAGAAGAAAAAACGCCGTACAGGTTTATATGCAGGTGGATTGACCAGTGAAAGATGACGGAAGCGCATCGCCAGCAGATAGCTGAGGAGACGTAGCCATTGTCGAAACATCTGAGCGTCCTCTTGATGAGTACTCGTTTTTGTCAGTGCTGCCACAAACATGCGGCTGGCATTGAATACGGCGTCGAAGTCGCGTGCACGTTCCCAGATTTGTTTTCCAGGGGGATCGCAGTTGCGGTCAAGGATGAGACTTCGTGCTAGCTTGCAAGCGCTATGCAGGTCAAAGGCAAGGGCATTTGCAATGTCTTGCATGAGGGTGCTGGCCGTGTGTTGGGGGAGATGACAGGTCAGTGTATGAGCACAGTCAGGGTTGAGCGCGAAAACGCGAGAACTGGCGATATTAAGGGCCAGGATCAGATCTAGCGCGAGGACACGACCATCGGAGAGGTCCTCACTGAGGTTGAGGGTGTTAACAAGTTCCTGCGCGAGTGAACTGGCACTCGCAAAGGTCCGATCGAAGGCACAGGCATCAGAGAGTACGCGTATCCGTTCGAGATCTTGCGCGAGTTTGTGAGCACGAGCGCGGATAGTGGAGAGATCACCATTGCTCATCATGTCCTGGGCGAGTGAGCAGGTATCGGATCGCACATGTATCAGGTTGAGTGCGAACTCACCAATGCGGGCAACCTCGTGATCGAGGGCGAGCGTCCCAACACGCAGCATGGCGAAGTCTTTAATGAGTGCCTGGGCGAGTTCGTTATTGTCCCCGAGCATAGGAGAGAAAGATTGGTGCAGAATATGTTCTGATGGATGAACCTGGCACTGTGAATTGCTGATCGGTGGGTATTCAAGGACCCATGTTGGATCGATGGTGTGAACAAGATCGTTGATGAGTGCGTCGTTGAACACTTCAATCTGTTCAAGGCTCTCTTCCAGTTCGTTGACTGTTGTTCTGGTAAGCTCGTAGTTCAGATCAAGATCGCTGACGAGGACGTTATTCAGGATGGAGGCAATGTTGACCTGTGGTTGCTGTGTGGCAGCTCGATGGATGCTGCCCTCGCTGAGCCAATAGGACATATCATCTTTGACGTGTGTAATGTCCTCAACCTCTTTTGTTGAGGGTAAGCGGTACTGCCACAGTCCTGTATCACGTTTGCTGAGCCATTGACAGAAATCCTGGGCATCCTGCCAGCGTACGCCTGAGATAGGAGACATGCCCTGACCGGTTGGAAAGGTCAGTGTATTCCAGTTGTCTGGCTGCTGATATCTCCCCTGAGCGGCGTTTGCGTCAAGAAAGAGTTGATATTCTGCGTTTGTGATGAGCGAGGTATCGACGAAGGTCTCATCCTTCAGGGGGATGACCTGGCGCTGTCTGCGGGCAAGCAGTACCTCCGCGACCAGGTGACGACGTTCTTGATTGGCATCCTCAACTCCCTGTGTGAGAAGATGGTCCAGGCGCAGACGCACTTCTGGCTTGACCTTCAGGGCCTCTTGCTGACATTCCCAGGCCAGCGTGAGCACGGAGATCTGGGGAGGCGACCCGGCGAGACAGGCTGTCAGGATAGCTGTGGCATCGGCCTGGGCACAGTAGAGGCGAATTGTTTCGTGCCACCAGCCTTCAGCGATATGTGTGCACAATTCTTGCTCCAGGCTCGCTTCTTTGATATAGACTGCTGCCAGAAATTCCTGAAATGTGAGATGCGCAAAGCTATAGCTTCCTACCTCTCGCTCCAGTAACAGTCCGCTCGTTTGTTCGACAAGATCAACAAAGGCGCAGGGCTGCATCTTGATATTGACCTGAGCCAGTGGATGGGCGATGATCTGGTAGAGGTCCTTCGCTGGCAGCTCTCGTCTGCCTTGCTGCATCATATGATAGGCCAGAGGCTGAAGAACCTGGCGCTTTTGAGCGGCGGTCAGTTCAAGGCTGAGTCCCTTGCTCTCGTCTCGCTTGCCCAGGAAAACATCGCAGATCTCTTCATAAAGAGCGATCCTTTTGTCCGGTAGGGCGTCCCGGTACCTGTGGACCGTAGCGATCATGGTCAGTAAGAGCGGATTAACGGCCAGGGCGTAGAGCGCGGGCGTTGTGTGCAGCCGTCGCAAGAGATCGTCTGCGCCATGGGCCGCTTGCAGATGGACGCCCTGGTCTTTCTTCTGGGTCCCCATAATTTCATTTGCGAGATACCAGTTCTGGATAAACTGCTCAATCTGTTCAGGGGTAAGGTGATGTACTTCGAGTACCATAACTCCATTGAGTGGCGTATTTTGATAGCCGTGTGGACGGGAGGTGATGATGAAGCGGTTTCTCCCATAGCTTGTAATCTGACGCTCGATCCATTCGACGACCGTGCTACGAAGTCTTACATCTGCCACTTCATCCAGGCCATCCAGGCAGATCAGGCAATGCTCCTGGGTGAGCTGTTGCTCGATCCAACCGGGTGCGAGAGTCAACTTCCACCATTTTTTCGCGTGTATGCTGACCGCATCTGCCAGGGAGAAGTCCTCTCCCTTCTTATTCATAGACTCGACATGTTCACGCAGAAAGAGCAGAATTGGAAACCAGTGAGTTCGGTGCAGATGATGGCCCGGAGAGCATTTTTTGAGACAGTCCAGAATTAGATATTTGAGCAGGGTTGTTTTTCCACTGCCGGGCGCACCGAGGATGACTAGATGCTGATCTTTGAGCAGGGAGGAAGAGAGAAAATCCTGCATAGGATGAGTGCCCTTTTGCTGTTTCGGAGGGACATCTAAAGGGTTGGTCGAGGCCTGATGAACGGGCGTTGGCACCATGGACAGTTCTACAAAGACTTGCTGTAAGGCGAGGTTGTGGGTGCCCTGGGTTTGCAGTCCCTTGACATCGATAAAGCGGTTTTGATATTCAAGATGCTGACAATACTGGCGGTACGTTCGACTGATCATCCACTCTTTACGCTGATCAATCCAGTCGGCAAACTGACCGGTCCAGCGACCTTCCAGTTGCTTCCAGGTTTTCGTGCTCAGCGAGAGCAGGAAGACCAGACACTCGTAAAACACTATGATGACCCATGACAGTATCGGTCTCTGATCCGTCAAGGATTGAACCTGAGGAAGAAGCGTCCCCAGCGTGGGGAAAAGCGCGAGGCCAACCCAGAAAAGCACTGATAGGAGACGTGGTGATGTGTTCTGAGAATTCACTAGGCTTTACCCCTGACCATAGATGCTTCCTCTCGTCGTATTCCACTGTGTAAAGACTCTTTTTCTTCTCTATCGGCCAATAAGGATGGTTTCTGAAGGTAGTATACGCGCAGAAAAAAGAGGGATAATTTATCCACCTTTTTTCTGCGGCTTGCAAAGCCGCTTGCAAACTCAGCTATTTCTCCCTTTAAATCTGGCGGCGCAGCCGCCATAAAGAGCAAACGCTCTTTATGCTCGTCAAGTGAATTTTGACAAAGCATTCGTCAGGTACGGCAGAGCAAATATGGTACGATTGCTACCGATGAGGCTGTGCGCTTTTTTTGCTTACCTCGGAAAACAGTATTTTGAAGCAGGAGTATGACGTGTATGCAGTACTTTCTACGGCGTTGGCTGGATTTCCTGATCTCTGGCATCTGTGCGCTCTTTGCTCTTGATCTTTTGCTCAAACACCTGGCTGTATGGCATTTCTTCAGACGTTCCACTCCTCCTGCTCCTCGCGTCTGGCCGACTGTGACGTTGCTTCAGCCTGTGACACGGGGAGCCAGTGATCTGCTGATTTCGCTGCGTGCTCGTGCACAACTGGATTATCCAGCTGAGGTGCAGCATGTGCTGATCTGTGACGCAAGCGATGAGCAAGCGCTGTCTATTGTCTCTACTTATCTGGCGGAATTTCCGCGTTTATGGGCTGAGCTTGTGCTGGTCCCTTCCGAGAATGGTTTCTCACAGGTGGCGACGAAGATCAGGAAGCTCCAGGCGGCTCTTCCACGGGTGAGAGGTGAGGTGCTCTGTTTTGTGGACGATGATGTTGCGCCACGTCCTGGAACATTGTTAACGTTGATTCCTCATTTGTATCAAGATGGTGTAGGGGCAGCCTTCGGGTTGCCATGCTATACAAACTGGTGCACCCCGTGGGCGAGTTTGATGAGTGGCTTTGTCAATGCACATATGCTTTTAGATTTTGTGGCCTTGACCTATCTGTCCGAGCCGTTCAGGCTGACGGGCCACTTTGTGGCTTTTCAGCTCACCAATTTCCTGAAGGTCGGTGGACTTGAAGGCCTGGAACATTTTATTGATGACGATTTTGAACTGGCTCGCCGATTGCGCTCTTGTAAGCTGCGAGCTGTTCAGACTCCCCTGGTGTATGATATCGATAATGACTTGCCGACGTTGCGTGCATATGAGACACAGCTCAAACGCTGGTTTGTCCTGCCTCGTCAGGCGATGCTGCCGTCTCTTTCTCTCTGGGAGCGTGTAGTGGCCTCGGGAACGACGACTACGCTGGTCTTTCCGAGCGCTCTGTTGCTGCTAACCCTTTTTACGCGCCGACGAACGGCTCTTGTGGCTCTGCTGGCGAGCCTGGGTGTTTTTGGGATGAGTTATACAATAGGCGAACGTGTCTACTTGAAGGGGCGTACTCCTCTGGTGCGCTGGCCTTTGTTGCTGGTTGTGGCTCTTTTGACTCCGCTGGATATCGCCCGCCATCTTCTGTCGAACGGTGAGATTGAGTGGCGGGGACAGCGTTTGTTGATTCAGCGTGACGGTCGGATGGAGGTGAAACGATGACTATCGTGCTCGTGGCTCTGGGTCTGGTGATGCTTGTTGAGCGTCTCTGGAAGCATTGGGTGATCGTACGGTTCTTCCGTCGTCCGATCCCACGTGCGGGAGCTGATCCTCAACTGGTCAGTATTCTTCAACCAGTTCTCAGTGGAGATCCCACTATGGTTACCTGTCTTGAGCGCGGCATTCAACTTAAAAGTCGCTATCAGTTGGAGCTTATCTGGCTGGTTGATAAAGATGATGTTGAGGGCGAGGAGATCTGTCGGACATTGAGAGAACGTTATCCAGACCGTACTGTACAGATTTTGCGGTTGTCGTCAGCACCTGAAGGGAATAACCCCAAGGTTGTCAAACTGATTGAGGGAGCGAAGATTGCCCGTGGGGAGGTCATCTGTGTGCTGGACGACGATACAATGCTGGCGGATGAGAGTCTGGAGCGTTGTCTGCCCTTTCTGGATCAACCGGGGGTGGGTCTGGCCTTTGGTCTGCCGTACTATGTCAATTTCTCTGCTATCTGGTCAAGCATGGTCTCTACTTTTGTGAACAGCAATAGCCTGTTGACCTATATTCCCTATACCGTGCTGGCCGCTCCCTTTACGATCAACGGTATGTTTTACGCGCTCCGCAGAACGGTCTTGACGGAGGTGGGAGGCTTTGAGGCCATTGTGGATATTTTTGCCGACGACTTTGCGGTGGCTCAATTGCTGCGTTCACATGGGTATCGTCTGGCACAGACACCTCTGCTCCATGCGATCAGCACTCAGGTTAAGGGACCTCGCCACTATCTGAGCCTGATTCAGCGCTGGTTTGTGCTACCACGCGAGTCGTTGCTGCGTCACCTGAGCCGCTATGAGCGTCTGCTGGTCTATGGGCTGGGTCTGGTGCCAGCTCTTTTCCCTTTATTGTTGCTGATCATCTGGCTGGCCTCGTTTGCGCACCTGGCTTTGCTGCTCTTATTGGCCTATATGGGCTACACATTCGCTCTTTGTATCTATCTGAACATCTCCTATCTGAGTCGAGCCACGCCCTGGTCCAGACTATGGTGGGTACCTGTGATGCAGATTCTCTTTCCGCTTCAGTTACTTGTGGCGCTCTGTTCGCCTCAGAGAATCAACTGGCGGGGAAATGTCGTGCAGGTGCAGCGAGGCGGAGCGTTCCGCTATCTACGTCGGCGGGTAGTTGAGTAGCGGTTATTCAATGTTGTTGCACCTGAACACGACGGCGTTTGACTCCTGGCGCGAGCGGAGGGATTCCCAACTCTATGTGCACACGTGCTGGCTGACAATTGTACTGAGCCACCGTAGCGGCAACGCTGTCCTGCACAGCTGTGGAGATATTTGTGAACGAACTCTCAGGTGCGATGGAGAGGTAGATGTCGAGCGCTCCACATTGTGGCTGGATAACCTGGTAGTCGGTGATGTCCTGACTGGCCAGGAGGATCATGCGACGAATACTATCGGGAAAGAAGGGACGGGTACCTCCCGTGTTCGATCTGAAATAGCACACGTCGTCGCAGCGTCCCTCGATGGTGCGAATGACGCGAAAGGGTGAGCCGCAGGGACATGGCCCGGTCGCAAGACGCAAGATATCGTTAAGTCGGTAGCGGATAATGGGTTGGGTCTTGCGCCAGAGATCGGTAACGATGGGCGTAACGCGTTCACCATTGCTACCAGGCAGGGCTTCAAACTGTAGGATTACTCCATCCTCTTGAATGTGGAGCGAGCCGTGTGCGCAACTGACCGCCAGGAGTCCCTCGGTACACTGGTAGATCTGATGAACTGGAGCCTGAAAAGTTTCTTCAATATGAAGCTTCTCTTGCTCCTCAAGTACTTCAGCGACCGAGATGAGCCGAGTAAGTTTTGTGTGCAGTGTTCCAGCAGTGTGGGCCTGAGCGAGGAAGCCGAGGAGTGAGGGCGGACCCACGATGATCTGTGGCTGAAAGTCGTTGAGGGTTGAGATTGCTTCGTTCAGTGGCAGCATGAGGTCAAAGTAGCGAAAATGGATAAAGCCACCCCCCACCTGTTCGTAGAGATTGCTATTGGAGCGCAGGAAGAAGGCCACATGCAGCGGTTGACGAGGGATAGATTGGAGCGTTCTGGCCAGAATCGTACCTGCCCAGGTAGCCTGCTCTTCTCGACTGACCAGGAAGAGTCCGCGATGTCCCGAAGTTCCCGACGAAAGGCCAACCGTGATATCGTCGAGGAGCGGACGAAAGTCACGGCTGCGTTCAGCCATAAGGGCGGTCTCCATGGCCGTTTCGCGTTTGATCCCACGGGTTGTAAAGGTATCGAAGTGGGTCATCATCAGCGCTTTATCCACGGTCGGCAGCGTACGCCATTCCTGAGAAGGGTGTTCCATCCAATGAGAGCGATAGAAGGGCGAATGTTGCTGTGCATACCTGACAATCGCCTGTGCTCGTTTCTCCTGATAGTGGGCCAGGGCTGGACCGCGCAGATGGTTCCAGCGCCAGTGCGCTCGCAGAAAATGGGTTGCAATCAGGACCTTCTCACGTCTACTCAATATGTTGCTCTACTTCCTCGGCAAAGGCCTCAGGACAATGACTCGGGACAATAGTCACGTCGGGTCGCGCCTGTGCGAAGTCGTGGAGTCGATGGATGGTAGTATGAACCATTCTGGCATCGTCTACGAACAGATTTGTCAGGCGTGAGGGTGGACGTTCTTCACGAATCGATCTGCGCAGCCAGCAGCCATCAGCAGCTAGAAGCATCGGACCGTTTTTTGTCTGGACCAGCAGTCCCATCTGTCCCCGTGCATGTCCGGGAAGTTGGACCAGCAGTAACGAGCCGTCGCCGAAGAGATCGTGGGTTGGACCAAGCGCGGGCAGATTTTCGTCCTGAAAGGTGGCCAGGAGCGTAGTACGCTGAGTGAAGTCATCGGGTAGCAGGGCAGGAATAAAAGCCCTGCTCAAAGCACTCAAGCCTTTTCTTGCTTGAACATCGCTGTAGGCCACCTCAGATGCAATGTACACAGCGTTAGAGAAATCGCGCAATCCGGCAATATGGTCAGCGTGAAAGTGAGAGATCATCACATAGCGAATATCGGTGCTTGTCAGGTTCCAGCGTGCCAGTTGGGCAGCCACCGCCAGTTCAGGTTTCAGGTGCAGCGGTGTTGCATAGCGATAGAGCGCAAAGGGCAAAGAGTGTGTCACATCGAGCATCCGAGGCGCATAGCCGGTGTCCCACAGGAGCCAGCCCTCGCGTGGATGGTGCAACAGAGCAACCAGAGAATGGCAGGCGATTTTACGATGCGCTCCCCCACGAATAACGTGATGTTCCTGAACCAGACAGTAGCCGGTATCCAGAATAAAGCACTGCATCAGTGGTGGTGACTGGCTCATACCGTCTCCTTGAGCGCTTCAAGGGTACGCCGGATGCCCTCGGCGAGCGAGATCTGGGGAATATAGTTCAGGTCTCGCCGCGCCGCGCTGATATCATAGGTCTGAGTGCGAGCCAGAATCAGCACCGCATAGCGTGTCAACAAAGGCTCCTTTCCTGTCAGCGCCGCCTTTGCTTCCATGAGCGAGGCCAGGCCCAGAGCCACCGAGAGGGGGATCTGGCGCAACTGATCCGAGAGTCCTGAACGTTTCAGAACCTCGCGAATAATCTCCCACAGCGGAACATGTTCGCCGTTCGTGATTGTATACGTCTTGCCTGGAGCGGTTTTGGACTCGGCTGCGAGCAGCAGAGCATGGACAACATTCTCAACATAGGTCAGATCGACAAGGTTGTGACCAGTGCCAATCTGTGGCAGTCGTTTCTGACGGGCAGCAGCGATCAGCCGAGGCAGGAGAGCCTGGTCGCCGGGTCCAAAAATAGCCTTTGGTCGTATAATCACCGTTTGCAAGCCGGTCGCAGCGGCGGCATTGACGAGGTCCTCGCCCAATTTTTTTGTGAGCGAGTAGACAGAGGAAAAGTGGGTCGGGTAAGCTACCTCCTCATTGACCTCGTGCTGATCTCTTCCATTGAAGACAGTACTCGGCGAAGAGACATAGATCAGGCGTTGGACCTTGTGAGTCAGGCAACCAGAGATAACATGTTCAGTTCCATGGGTGTTGATGGCGGAGAAATCTGCATAGCTGCCCCAGGGAGTCGAAAGCGCTCCGGCATGATAGACAAGCTCCATCCTCGCGCACGCTCCCTGCACCGCCTGTTCATCCCGTAGATCAGCTTTTACAGGCACTGCTCCCTGTGAGAGCAGTGCTTGCACCTGCATGAAGGTTCTTCCCAGGAGATAGACCTCGTGATGGCGCTCTAGCAGGGCGGTGGCGAGATGACTTCCCAGGAAGCCGGTCCCGCCAGTCACAAGAATTTTCACATGTATGTCCCTTGTAAACAAAGCACAAAAAACTATCAAAATGTCAGGGCCACTGCCCCCAGAGTGAGACCTGCACCAGTTCCGACCAGGAGAACCCGGTTTCCGCGTTGAATACGTCCACTGGCAACCCCTTCAGCCAGCGCGAGAGGGATAGAGGCAGAGATGCAGTTTCCACGCTCAGCCAGATTGAGCAGCAGTTGATCACTCCTAAAACCGAGCCGTCTGGAAAGCTGCTCAATAGCGTGCCGACTTGCCTGGTGAGGTACCACCGCATCTATCTGCTCGTATGTCCAATCGAGTTTTGCGAAGAAGCGCTCAAGGAAGGGTCCCATGAGCACCGCTGCCTGCCTGAAAATAGCGGGTCCACGCATATGAAACATATTCATCTCAGGGATCGTTGTAGGATCGTTTGGGTGATGGTGAGTACCTCCGCCAATCAACTCGGTCAGATCGGCTCCATTGCTATATGTCTCAAAGTGAGCGTGCCAGATAGCACTCTTCTCCTCTGGCTGACTGCGCGTAATCACCGCAGCCGCAGCCGCATCTCCGAATAGCACCGCACTCTCTCGTTCCTGGGGATTAAGTGAGCAAGAGGCGACTTCACTGCTACAGATGAGGAGCGTCTGATAGAAGCCGCTAGCCACAAGGTGAGCAGCGGTATGGAGTGCAAACAGAAAACTCAGGCAGGTAGCATTGATATCGAAACAGGCGCTTGCACCTTGAGGTGCAGCGAGTTCTCGCTGCAAGAGCGCGGCAGTGCAGGGGATGGCCTGGTGGGGAGCAGTTGAGGCACTGACAATCGCATCAACCTCTTCGATAGATATGCCCGCGTTTGCCAGCGCCATGCGGGAGGCCATCGTGCCCATGCTGAGGGTCGTTTCGCTGGTGACGTAACGCCGTTCATGGACGCCAGTAACCTGGGCGATCCATTGCGCTGGAATGCCCAGGCGCTCTGCAAGATCAGCGTTTGTCACACGTTTCTCTGGCAGATACCAGCCCAGACCCGCGAGTTTTACTGGCAACATCTCTCTCACCTTTCTGGATCGCGCTGAAGGGAGCGATCTACCTTGTGTATCAGTTGCTCAGACAAGGGCTGCACCGCACCCTTGTATTCCACTTCTCGACGCAAGCTTAACAGCAGGATTTCGCAAAAGTCGTTTCATCCCCACTCACTCTTCATGAGAGCAGAGGTGGCAGCGCGGTCGCGCTGCCACCTCTGCTCCTCTTCTTCTAGGGAGGAGTCTGGGCACAGCACGCTCCAGACTTTTGCGAAGTCCTGAGCTTGACAGAGCAATAAACATCAAGTTAGAGCATATAGAGTTTATAATAAGGGAAGATCTCTCTCAATACAAGGGCCGTGGAAGGGCTTTTGGTAGGAGGTATAGCATGTCGATGCAGTCCAACTCTCAATCGGAAGAGCTTTCATGCGAGGAACTCTCTGTGACAATAGGACGCTCTCGCTGGTTCTGGTTGAACGTGCTTCTGACTCCCTTCGAGGTACGGAATTTCCGTTTTCTGTTTGCTGGTCAGGTAATCTCTACCCTGGGAGATGCATTTTACGCGGTCGCGCTCCCCTGGCTGATGCTTTCCACCGGGCATACATCTCAGGAACTGGGCATAGTTCTGGCGGCTTATGGAGTTCCACGCGTGGGAACTCTTCTCCTGGGTGGTATACTCAGTGATCGTTTGCGACCATGGCGGGTGATGCTGCTCTCGGATATCATGCGAGGGCTGTGTATTGGTCTGATGGTCTTCTTTGTTGCGTCTGGTTATGTGAATGTATGGAGTTTGGGGATAGCCTCGGCAGCGTTAGGGGCCTTCGCTGGTCTCTTTCTTCCTGCGTACTATGCTATGCTGCCCGAACTGCTCTCCGATGAAGCTTTACAGGCGGGGAATGCTCTCAATACATCTGGTATTCAATTGGCGCTCTTTATTGGTTCAGGAATAGCAGGAGGAGTGGTCAGTCGTTTGAGTCCCGCGTTTGCGCTTCTGGTGGATGCGTGCACGTTTATCGTCTCTGCTGGCACACTGGTACTCATGGGCAGGAGTCGAATTGCGGTCAGAACAGTCGCGGCGGAAGAGCGGGGGCAGACGGTTGACGCCGTTGGAATTCAGCGCGAGGAAGCGATTGATGAGGTACGGTTTGCGTCCGATATAACCTTCTGGCGCTTGCTGCGAACATGGCGGCTCTTACAGGTTGCGCTACTAGTCGTTGTTTTTGGGAATTTTCTGTTCAGCGGAATGTTTGAGGTTGCGCTTCCCACCCTGGCCCACGATCAGTTTGTGGCAGGTGCAGGAGGGTATGGTTTTTTGCTAGCAGCCTTTGGAGCCGGGTCGCTGCTTGGAGGTCTGGGCGCTGGTGCAATGGGGCATCTCAAGCATCAGGGGATTTTTCTGCTTCTTCTCATCACAGTGCTGGCCGTTTGCTATACCCTTGTGCCTTTCGTGGGAGGGTTGAACGGAGCAATAGTCCTGATTGGGTGCGCTGGTTTGACCAATGGACTGCTGACTGTGCTGGCTTTTACCATTTTGCAGAGGCAGGCCCCACGTCACCTGTTGGGAAGTCTCATGGCAGTGCTTCTCTTTGCCTCGTTGGGACTCTATCCATTTTCGGTCGCTCTGGCGGGTTTGCTGGCTGACCGGTTTGGGGCTGTACTGCTTTTTCCCTTGAGCGGTGCAATGATGCTGTTCGCCGCCATTTTTGGGTGTACCCGGCGTGAAGTGAGGGAATTATAAAGGTTTTCTAAAAGGTGCCAAAAAAGCGTCGGGCACGCTCGACAGGCGTGCCCGACTTATTTATTTTTGCAAGTAGCGAGAAGTCTCTCTACCTGGTACTGGACTACTGATTGATGCGATCGTGCTCCACCAGCCAACGAATGAAATCCAGGCGATGTTGCTCCTCAACCATCTCCCGGTACTCGATTTGTTCTACCACATGATCTTTCATATAGACGAGGCGACCGGCCTCCTCTGCGGAAAAGCCTTGTGTGAGCAGGTGCTCGAAGTCAGCGCTATCAGCAATAAACATGTTCTCTGACATACAACTTGCTCCTGTATAGTGAAGGAACGCACTCCATATAGTGACATACAGAAATGTTGACAACCTGTATACTATATAAGACGTACATCAGGTCCTTGCGGGTACAATTTCTGTCAAGAAATAATGATGGGGTTCATTGAAAGGCAAATAACCTGTTGTATTGACACTTATTGAGCATCCATCAATTCCTCTTCATTAATAACTTCTTTTAGGGGCAATGTATTCCGGTTATTTAGAAGCGAAAAAGACTGCCAGCTTTGAAGATATGGAGTGTGCGTGCGGTTGCCAATCTAGTGAGGTGGGCAGCGTGCTGCATGGCATATTCAAGCGTCATTGGACCGGAGGGGAGAACTGCCAGGCCAGCAAATCCTAGCTTGTAAAGATCTTGCTCGTTCTCGTCCAGACTGCCTGCGATAACCAGAACTGGGAGATTATATTTTTTGGCCATGGATGCAACTGCGCCGACGCTTTTGCCGTAAGCGGTCTGCCCATCCAGTTGACCTTCGGCGGTGATCACCAGATCTGCTGTGCGCAATCGTTCTTCCAGCAAAACGGTTTCCAGCACGATCTGTGCTCCTGGACGCAACTGCGCGTGTAGAAAAGCGAGCAAGCCAGCGCCCAGTCCTCCTGCCGCGCCAGAGCCAGGGATAGTGTGTACAGCCATGCCCAGATCGCGTTCTATAATCTCAGCATAGCGAGTCAGTGCTGCATCTAATTCAGCCACCATCGCAGGGGTTGCGCCTTTTTGGGGTCCGTAAATAGCGGATGCACCTGTCGGTCCATAGAGGGGATTTGTTACATCGCAGGCAACCACGAATGTACAATGGTGCAGGCGATTATCCATCAAGTGGGTATCAATATGAGCCAGCGTTGCCAGGGCAGCGCCGCCCAGAGAGAGTTCGTCGTTGTGCGCGTCGGAGAGTCGAGCACCGAGCGCCTGAACCATGCCAGCTCCGCCATCGTTAGTTGCGCTACCACCAATGCCAATGATCATATGTCTACAGCCATGATCGAGGGCCGCAAGGATCAGTTCTCCGACCCCAAAGGTCGTTGTCAGACGTGGGTTGCGCTGTTCTACTGGTAGCAGTGGCAAACCCGAACTGGCCGCCATTTCAATCACCGCTGTCTGACCATCGCCAAGGAGACCAAAGAAGGCCTGCACAGGTTTGCCCAGAGGTCCTGTAACTTCTTTGTGGATAAGCTGGCCGCCTGTAGCTTCAATCAGTACCTGAGTTGTACCCTCGCCCCCATCGGCAACCGGCACAACTTCAATCTCCGCCTCTGGATAGATATCAAGCACCCCCTGAGCGATAGCCTGTCCGGTCTCGCTCGCGGTCAGGCTCCCTTTCAAGCTTTGTGGTGCAACGATAATCTTCATCGCGTATTCTGTCTTTCTATTCGTGACTTCTCATAAAAGAGGTGCGTTTCCTTTGTGTGCTGCGTATATCAAACTTTTTAATGCTCCTGCCCTCTAAGGCTTAGAGACAGTTCCCCAGGCGGTAAGCAGTGTTCCCTTTGCGCTAAAGTCTTGCCGATCCATCTCAATCGATGCTTGCTCACAAATTTCCTGATAGTTCTCGGGGAGTTGAGTCCACTTGTTCAGGAAAGGAGATATCTTGCGAAAGATCAGACGCAGATCCTCTTTCATGCGCTCTCCTTCCTCAGCCAACATCCAGGATACGCTGGAACCTGGTTGGTTCTGACTGCTCAGGCAGTACGCCACCCATCTGTTGAGTCAGAAATTGATCCTGAATATGAAGGCGATTCATCTCTTCCAGGCTTGCGCGGTCCTGGACGAAATAGGTACCAGGCTGTTCTGAACGAGGCGATGTTGCCACAGTTTTGCGCCCCTTGCTCCTATACTTGCTCGTTTTTGTTTTTACATAGAAGCTAAGAAGTATATCAATTTTCATTATACATGAGCCAGGTGGACCCGTCGAGCGCTTTACAGGCAGTGAACAGGATTTCTCAAAAGTCACGGCGCAGCAGTGGCCAGACCCTCTCCCCAAGGGAACAAGATAGATGGAGGCAGCGCGACCGCGCTGCCTCCATCTATCTACAAAGGGTGGGTGGGGAGAACCGCGCCTTTTGAGAAACCCTAAGGCAGTGAACAGAGTTTCGCAAAAATCGTTTCTTTCCCCACCCACCCTTTTTGGACTTTGTTGGCGAAGGCGATTCGCGCGAATGACCTCGCCCCCATTCTTTTTTGAGGCATTTCGAGCGCTGTGCAATATGCAGTGCCTGAAATGCCTCTTTTGTTCTGGGGAGAGATCTGGCCATGGCCGAGCGGTGGCTTTTACTATAAGTCATCTCTGACTCATACGGGGCGAGGTTGATCCTGGCGGGATCCAGGAGGTTTTCTGGTGGGATGTAATAGAAACATCCATGTCACTATGTGATATCGAGTGAATGGCTACGTTTCTTTATATAAGAAGAGCTTTTTGAAGAGCTTTCTAACTCTTTGCAGGAAATAGTCATGTCTGGGGGAACAATAATGGCTGGCTTTGAACGTTACTGTTCGAGATGTGGAGCCGTATGTCCGCTAACTTCATCCGCTTGTATTGCCTGCGGAACTTCATTGAAAATAACGCTACCTCTGAACGAGTCTATATACAAGTCATTGGATTTACCACTCCTGGAAGGAGAAATTTTTAAAAAGCGTTATCGTATTGTACGTAAAGTTGGTTCTGGTGGGTTTGGGGCGGTTTATCTGGCCAGTGATCTACAGGAGCATAGTCAGGTAGCGATTAAAGAGATTAGTCTGTCTAATCTCACTTCAAAACAAATAGTTGATGCAACTGATTCATTTAAGCGGGAGGTAGAACTGCTCTCGACACTCAATCATCGCAGCATTCCACAGATGCATGAGCAATTGACAGATCCCACACACTGGTACCTGGTGATGGATTTTGTCGCAGGAATAACCCTGGAGCAGGAACTGGCAAAGAGCGTTGCCAATTGTCTGCCTCTGGAGCTGACCCTATCCATAGGTATCCAGCTTTGTCATGTGCTGGAGTATTTGCATGGGCGTCGGCCCGCGGTAATCTTTCGCGATCTCAAACCCACGAACGTAATGCTTACGCCAGCGCTAGATCTCTATTTGATCGACTTCGGTGCTGCCAGGCAGTATAAGCCGGGCAAGTCCAGAGATACTATTGCCTTTGGTTCACCAGGCTATGCTGCTCCAGAACAGTATGGTCGCTCACAAACGGACCCTCGTACAGATATCTATAGTCTGGGTGTCTTGCTGCACCAGATGCTGACCGGTCAGGACCCCTCGCTCGACCCGTTTAACTTTCAGTCATTGCGTGTGTATGACCAGTCTTTACCAGTTGAACTGGATGATCTTCTGAAAAAGATGCTTGAAATGGAAATGGAGCGCAGGAGCGCGAACATAAAAGAGATTCACGATGTGCTGCAAGCTATACTCTTCTCTTGTACGAAGACAGAGACCCTCCGGCAGAGCCAGAGAACGGAGAAGACTAACGCTCATAGCAAGGTCCAAAGCGCTAAAAAAGTCTCTCCCACATTTCCATCTTCCGCTTCTCCAGTGCAGAAAGGCAGCATTTTCTCAACTATCGGCGTGACAGTTTTTCGGTATAACTTTCATGGATCAAGGGTGAAGGCACTGGCCTGGTCGCCAGATGGAAATTCGATAGTTTCCTGTGATGAGATGCGAACGTTCGACATAGAGCGAGTATTGAGTCCCTCTCAATCGCGTGTCCTGGTCCTGCATAGTGGTCGGACAAATGATCTAGCCTGGTCTCCTGACGGCCTCACTCTGGCCTCGGCCAGCGAGGAACATGTTGTGCGGCTCTGGCGACCAGGGAAACGGATGAGTTGGTGGGGTATTGTGGCTATTCAACTGGGATTTCGTTCAACTCTCTGTGAGGGTCATACGGGAGCCGTAACAACTCTTACCTGGTCGCCAAATGGTAAGAGCATTGCCGCAGGAGACCGTAAGGGGACGGTATATATATGGGATGCTCATACTCGTAAGCAGGAAGTGTGTTATAAACGCCATTCAGACGAGATCACAGATCTGGCCTGGTCGCCGGATGGCAAGTCTATTGCCTCAGCCAGCCTTGATCATAGTTTGCGCATCTGGTCCACAATCGATGCTGAGACCAGCATATGGCACTGGCGTCGAGATGGACATGCAAGTGTGCTCTCTCTGGCCTGGTCACCGGATGGACAACGCCTCGTCTGCGGGTGCAGTTCTGGCCAGGTCTATATGTGGAACGTCTGGCTGAAACGTCAGGAATATGCTCTAAATCGTTTACACAAAGGCGCAGTGACCTGTGTTTCCTGGTCGCCCGATGGTCAACGGATCGCCAGCGCTGGCCATGATACAACTGTGCAGCTCTGGAAGGCCCTGGATGGTAACAATATTTTCACCTATCGGGATCATAATGAACGCGTCAGTACGATCGCCTGGTCGCCGGATGGTCAATATCTAGCCTCAGCAGGCAAAGAGGCTCAACTGCGTGTTTGGAAAACGGTATAGGTATGCGTGCCTTTTTCGTACGCAAGAGGAAGCAGACTGCCTGTGATACAATTTATTTACGATTGAATTTGTCGCAAGACTAGCCATTATTTCCTAATATAGGAGAATAAAGAGGGAGAGAGATGTGAACCCTCTAGTTAGCTTAGACCTGATGAGAAGCAAAGATCGGATTATCTCAGCCTCTTTTCAGTATGAACGGTTTATTGTAAAATAGTGATAAAAAGTTGCGATGAGTACAATTTCCACCTTCTATATCGAGAAAAACTGTTATAAATAGGAATCTGATCTCTGTGGATGAAGGAGTATATAAAGCATGCCTGTTGAAGTACATGAGGTCGTTTTTTCTTTCGACCGACCGTCCAGTATGCGAAGTCCGTTACTTTTAGCGCTGCGGCAACTCATTAATCGCTCTGCGGCGGAGAATTCAAAGGCTACGTCTTTACTCAGTTCGCAGAGGGTTCTGATAGTGGATTCCGATGAGGCGCGAGGACAGTATATTGCCTCTCAGCTTGCGTCTGATGGCTATACTCCCTTTATTGTGCCGAATCCTCTGGAGGCCTATACGATTTTTCTCCAGGGATCATTTCTCCCATGCTCCGTTGTGCTGAGCGAGGAGAGTTCAGCACACAATCAGTTTTTCCTCACTCGACTGGCACAACAGTTTTTACAGCAATATGATTGGAAATTGCCCTTTATAAGGCTGCGTATGCAGCAGAGCGGAGGGCCCGACAGGCGTTCGACCGATCCCCTTACAGACCACAAAAATCCATCATCCGGTACTCCGTTGAGCCTCTCTGGCGAGCTGGATGTCTCGTCCTCCCCTCTGCGTCAGTCTGGACTACGGAGATCCTCGACTGATCTGCCCGCATCGGCTAACCCATCCATTCGGCAGCACTCCCCCTATAATTTGCCTTTGCAAACCAGCGGTGACCCGCGTATTCGTTCAGACTCCCTTCCTTCCCTCTCTCCCCGGGAGAATGTACAACCGCAGTCAGCACCTTTGCCGCAAATTCCAGGTCAACCCTCAGAGGTACCTTTCTCTGAGCCGTCCAGCAGAAAAAGGCCCGTTTCAGGAGTGTTTGAGCATCCGCTTGTTTCAGTTACACCACCGCCTCAACAGAGGTCTCCGGCTCCGCCCACTGACAAAATATCATTAAATAACCTGAATATAGGAAGATATCAATTGAGGTCGATAATTGGAGGGAATCCGTTAAGGGATGTTTATCTGACCTATGATCGGCTGCGTGAACAGGATATTGTTTTGAAGACGGTTCAGACCAATCGGATTCCGTCACATCTCATGGAAACTCATGATAAGCGCTATAACCTTTTTCAGCCAGAGCTGGATCTGCTTCAGAAGATGAAAAATCCGTACTTTGCCCCTGTCATGAATGTGGGCGAATCATATATTAGTGGATACCCGTTTATCTATAAGACGATGCCGTACTATGCTGCCGGTTCATTGCACCGTTGGATTTATCAATCTACCATAAAAACCTTCCCACTCCTGGAAGTGGCCTACGTTATTTCACAGCTATCGGCATCTGTGCAACTTCTCCACGACCATGGTAGACTGCATCAGAATTTTAAGATGACGAATGTTCTGCTCGCACGGGAAGCGACGTACATGCGAGAATTGCAATGTATCCTGTCAGATCTCGCATTTGTACAGGATGTGATTAACTTACCGAAGTCATCAGAAGCATATCGTTATTTTGCTCCTGAACAGTGGGATGGTGAGGCGTTTACTTCTTCTGATCAGTACGGCCTGGCTGTCATAGCCTATGAGTTGTTGGCTGGTCGTCCACCATTTCAAGGGAATTCCAGTGCGATGATGCGGCGTCTCCATTTGACTATGGCAGCTCCTCCCCCCAGTACGTTTAACTCACAGGTCAATGGAAACGTTGATAGGGTTCTCCTGCATGCTCTATCCAAACGTCCAGAGGAGCGTTTCGAGAGTGTTTCAGCCTTCGCGTTTGCTCTGGAACGAGCGTCCCGTTAGCACCAATGGCAAACATGCTATAATAAGAGGGGTCTGAGACTGGTAGGGCTGCAATTTATTCGTTAAGAGCCAGGGTGAGGAATAGGAGGAGCGAGGGCGTGTTTTGTCATTATTGCAGGCAACCTGTACAGGGGAGGTATGTGAAAGCTCTGGGAGCAATCTGGCATCCAGAACATTTTTTCTGCGCTAACTGTGGTCGGTCCATTGATGAAGAGGAATTTAATGTTGTGGAGGGGAAACCGTACCATCCGGCCTGCTATCTTGCTTCACAGGCACCGCGTTGTGCATATTGTGGCAAACCCATTTCCGGTCAGTATACGGTGCATGATGGACAATCATATCATATAGAGTGTTTTCGTACGCAAGTTGTTTCTCGCTGTGTCTACTGTAACAAGCCGCTAATGGGTAAGTATCTGGTTGATAGTTGGGGAAATAAATTCTGCCCCGAACATGAAAAGCAGTATCCACATTGTTCATTCTGTGCTCGTTTGATTCCTCCCCAGCAGCAGATAGCTAACTGGAACGCTTATGGTAGCCAGTGCTGTGCTGTCTGTCGTTCCACGGCTATTGAGACCATTGAGCAGGGGAAGCCATTATATGGACAGTTGAAACGCTGGATAAGCGAGCAAGGGCTGCGTTTTAATCAGTTACCGTTGCGCCTGGAGTTCTGTGACCGTCAAAAACTCCTGACTTTGCTCCGCGACCGCATTGAAAGTCATCCCCTGGGCATTACGCTCTCTTCAACTCGTTACCAGGGCGGACAAGAGATTGACAGTAGCGTTGATGGCGTCACTATTCTCCAGGGTATGCCTGCTACGCTTTTTGCCGGCGTTGTTATCCACGAATTGGGACACGTCTGGTTGATAGCTCAGGGCATCAGATCGTTACCTCTCTGGGCTGAGGAAGGCTTTTGCCAGTTGCTCTCCTATCGCTACTACGAGAGCCTTGGAACTGCTGAAGCACGTTATCACGCGAATGGCATTGAGAGGGCTACTGATCAGGTCTACGGAGAGGGCTTTCGACGTGTGCATGCCAGGTCCGAGCAGATGGGTTTTGAAAATTTTATAGAGACGCTTCGCACGACCAGACGGTTTCCCTGAAGGCCAATGCTCGTCTTTTTTTGCTCTCTTTTAGTAGATAACAATTGCAGCGGTCCAGTCGGTATGTTTGTAAAGCCAATCGGCATCTCGTTTAGACAGGTTAATGCAACCGTGGCTGCCATCGAAGTTGTAGGGGGTGTTGCCACTGGCATCTTTATGGGGAAATTGGGTGCCGGGACCAAAGGTTGCTCGCCAGGGCGCATCATGCAGATAGAAGCCGCCATAGTGGTAGAGAATAGCGTCGTTAATTGGGGTGTTGGGAAACCAGTAGGGCGAACCAGGGGGGTCCTGCGATTCGAAAATTGTGGGTGCCTGGCGGGCCTCCACTGACCAGTTACCGGGAAGCGAAGGTCTCTGCGCACGTCCTGCTGTAATCCAGAATGCATGTATCAGTTTTCCTTGCTGATAGACACGCATAACCTCCTCGACAGAGGAGACCAGTATAACGGTTTTTGAAGAGAGATGATAGTAGTTTAGCATGTTCCGATCACTGGTATGGATTTGATTGTAAGGAGTATGATCGGTGTAATCCTCTTCCAGCATATGCAGATTGAAACGTACGTTCTGCGTCTCATGCGCGACAGAGGCGAAGTCGGAGATCGTTTGGGCGGCGGCGAGATCACTGTCAATAAAGGCCCCTATGCCATTCTGTGTATACCCACTATCAAGTACATAGTTGTGCTTATCGAATGAATCGTGATAGAGATGGGTCTTGCCCCACTGTTCGACTTCTTGCTGAAATTGTGCCACCTGCGAAATGGTTGTAGCCTGTGCCTGATCGATGCGCTGTTGTGCCACGAGGAGGGTCAGTTGTTTTCTTACCGCTTTTGCTGTCTGTAGGGCATGCATGTCTGTCTGGATCTGCTGCGTCTGCATCTGTTGACGAGAGTACCCTATTCCAGTGAGCAGTAGCAGGCACAGCAGCAGTATATCTGCGCACAGACGCATACCGGCCAATGGTCTGTACTGCACACATCTTTTTGTCTTTGGGGGACGAGAGAGACTTTTCTTGCTTGTGGGAAGATCTTTGATCGACCTCTGGCAGTGTTGTATCAGAACACTCCAACTCATAAAGAAGCAGAAGGGTAGAACAAGAAATGAGTTGAGAAAATCCTCCGGTGAGGGGTCATACGTCCCGGAGTTATCCTCGGTGAGTGCGACTTTTTCGACCCTGTTTTTGACCAATGGCACAGAGGATCGGCCTGCCTCCTTTGCTTTTTTTGGACGGTGAGGGGTTTTCGCTCGCGAAGCTCCTTTGCCAACAGAGGCTTTTTTAGAAGAGTTTTTCCGTTTTTTTTGAGATGTCTGGTGCATACGTTTTCTCTGGTGAATGAATAAGGGGAGGTTCTGGAGACTATGAGTCATCCCTACCTTTTCTGCGGCTTGTAAAGCCACTCCT
>DAOTTL010000580.1:0-5388 GCA_034438135.1 Ktedonobacteraceae bacterium
AACGCTCTTGCTGGCGGCGCAGCCACCAGCTTTTCAGGGATGAATGGCTGAGTTTGGAGCAGCTTTGCTGCTCCAAACTCAGCCATTCATCCCTTTTCTCGGGGAGGGGCGGATTTGCAAGCCGCAGAAAAGTTCGGGATGGTAACTACTCAGATGCCCTCTGTTCGCCGCCGCAGGCGGCGAACAGAGGGCATCTGAGTAGTTACGCGGGATGACTCATACTTGGGGGAGGGGCGGCTTTGCAAGCCGCAGAAAAGTGAGAGGTGACTCATAGAAGCAAGCGGAAGCTATTTCCTATTCTTTTGCGTGTTAGGGGAAAGGTAGGTTGCAGAAAATTTCCTCTGCTCTCGCTGGTAAAAAGAGGGGAGAAACCAGAGGCCGTTACAGGCTTTATATCCGGCTAACGGTTTTCTTGAGAAAGGAGTGAACTTAATGGAGACACGTATGCTTGCCCATGAACATGCCCGTACTTTGGCAGATATTGCGATGTGGACAAATGGGTTAATCGGGGAAGAGGTTCCAGGTTTACCGGGCTATCAGATATTACGGGTGGTGGACTTTCAGGTTCTTACTCAAAGAGAGGACTATGCAGCACTGCTCCTTGTAGAGGTCGAGCAGAGGTCAGGAGAGAACCTGCTGGAGTTGAAGGAGGCGGATATTGTGGCGATTGAGAAGATCACTGCTACCATAGATGATATGCCTGAAGATGAAATAATCCCGCCAGAAGAAGAACTTGCATAAGAAAATGAGAGAATTGCTGAGCTTTTATGTAGCATTGCCACATAAAAGCTCAGCAATTCTCTCATTTTCTACTGAGAAATCAGGGATGACTCATACCACGTTTGTCAGGTTTGAGGACGTTGCAGAACCTCTTTCTGCCAATGAATATCTGTACGGATATGCTTTGCGTTCTCATTTGCATAGCGTTGGACATCGCTGCGAACACGTGGATTGTACGATTCCCAGTCATCCAGGTGTCCAACGAGCAGATGGTGATCTCTCCCTCTGATTTCGCATAGCGTAATCAGGTTTCTGGGGTCGAGTTCTAATTCAGGATAAAGATGAAAAGGTTTGATATGGTGGACCTGGAGGCCCTGACCTCTATGGCCGCAGACAGTACAGGCAGGTTCATGGAGCAAGTGTTCTCTGGCTACTCCTGGCCAGAGAGGACTGCGGGTCATCCCATATTTGTGAGCGACTTGCGCTCCCTTATCTCCCTTCTCAGGTATTGCATGACCTCCCCTTTCGGGTCCTGCATGTTGTATTTTGTGGGGAGTAGAGTGATTGCTCCGCCTTGGGCGAGCATACTTGCCTTTGCGCCGGTACCTCTGTCGTATACTAATCAGGCGCAGGATTGCACCCACAATCAATGCCACAACAAGCAATATGAGTAATTGCTGGGTTGACAATGAAATGCTCATTAATATATACCCTTTCCTATGCAAACTCTTGCTTATTGCACGTCTCATCGATCGACGGTGTTTCAGCAAAAATGAGCTGCGATTACAAATAGATCGAGCGTAAGTCAGCTCATACCATTTCCGCCATTCTTTGCCTTTTATGTCACTCTCTGGCCTCTTTTAGCGTGCTATAATGAGAGAAATAATTGTGCAGAAAGTGAACAGACCTGGTATGAGATCGCCTGACCTCTTCGGCTTTCTCCTGCGTTCTGATACAGCGGAGAGGCTGACAAAAGAGATTTCTTTTTGTGATCCGTATTTAAGGATACCGCGATAATACATAAACGAAGCTGTTCAGGTTCTTCTATCACTTTCCTCGTATCGTTACACAAACGCTCCTCATTCTTTCTGTAAACAGTGTTAGAAAGGCAGTTACTATTACCATGGATTTCTCCCTCTCCCTTGAGGTGAATGGAATAACGCATGAACTTTCCATCGATACTCGTACAACTCTTCTGGATGTGTTGCGCGAACATCTCCAACTTACAGGCTCTAAAAAAGGCTGTGATCATGGACAGTGCGGTGCCTGTACCGTACTGCTAGATGGTCGCCGTGTCAATAGTTGCCTTGTTCTCGCTGTTGCACAGCAAGGGGCCAGCGTTGTGACGATCGAGGGTTTGGCGGAGCATGATAATCTGCATGCGCTCCAGCAGTCGTTTATCAAGCATGACGCTTTGCAGTGTGGTTACTGTACGCCGGGACAGATCTGTTCGGCTATAGGTATGCTGCGTGAGGCCGAGGCGGGCTGGCCAAGCGCGGTGAGCGCTGATGTCGGTGCCGAGCATTTTGTGCTGAGCGATGATGAGATCCGTGAGCGTATGAGCGGCAATCTCTGTCGATGTGGGGCCTATGTGAACATTGTTCCCGCAATTGCGGAGGTGAAAAGATGAAACCTTTCCGCTATGAACGCGCACGTGACGCTTCATCGGCTGTAGCTCTGCTTGTGCGAGAGCCAGAGGGTGTCTTTCTCGGCGGAGGAACGAATCTTGTTGATCTGATGAAGCTCGGTGTGGAGCAGCCACAGGTATTGATCGATGTCTCGCATCTCACGGCGAATCAGGTTGAATTGCTTGAAGACGGCGGCGTACGCATCGGGGCTGCTATGCGTAACAGCGACCTTGCCGCTGATCGAACTATACGCACACGCTATCCCCTACTTGCCCAGGCCTTACTCGCCGGAGCTTCGGGTCAGTTGCGCAATCTGGCGACTGTCGGCGGTAACCTGTTGCAGCGTACTCGCTGCGTCTACTTTCAGGATGCCTCGAAACCCTGCAATAAACGCGAGCCTGGCAGTGGTTGTCCCGCGCGTAATGGCTATCATCGCAGTCTGGCTATCCTGGGTACATCAGAACAGTGTGTCGCTACGCATCCTTCAGATATGGCCGTGGCGATGATCGCTCTGGATGCTGTCGTACGCGTCCTCGGTTCAGCGGGAGAACGAACAGTTCCTCTCATGAATTTTTACCGTTTGCCAGGCAATGAACCACAACATGAGACGGTGCTGGAGCATGGTGAACTGATCACCGCTATCGATCTGCCACCGCTGACTTTTGCGACTCGTTCGCATTATCGTAAGGTGCGCGACCGCGCCTCCTATGCCTTCGCGCTGGTCTCAGTTGCTGCGGCACTTGATATGGATGGGGACACCATAAGAGATGTACGCATCGCCTTTGGTGGGGTTGCTCCCCTGCCCTGGCGAGCGACAAAGGCCGAGCCTTTTCTGCGAGGAAAGCAGATCAGCGAAGAACTTTGTCAACGTGCTGCCGCTGCCGAGCTGGCAGACGCTCAGCCATTGGCAGAGAATGCCTTCAAGATTCCACTACTTCGCAATACCCTGGTGCGTACGTTGCTTGATCTTGCAGAGGAGGAGAACCGATGATCAGCACTAGAGAACGTCTCACTGGTCTGCCACTGGATCGAGCTGACGGTCCCAGTAAGGTCACTGGTACAGCTACCTATGCCTTTGAGCACCCTGTTGACGATGTGACATACGGTTTTCCAGTGCAGAGTACCATTGGGAGTGGTCGCGTCATCTCAATTGATACCAGTGCTGCCCAGGAGATTCCTGGTGTACTCTTCGTGCTCTGGCATAAGAACGCTCCACGCCTTGCCCCCCTTGAGCGAGCAGAATTGTCGGTTTTGCAGTCTGACAGCGTTGCCTATAGAGGTCAATTGATTGCCCTTGTGGTCGCTGAGACGCTTGAGGCGGCGCGTGAGGGGGCAGAGACGCTGCATGTACACTATGAGGAGCATGCTCCTGACGTTGATCTACGAACGGATCGGGATGATCTTTATAAGCCCGATAAGGTCAACCCAAACTTTGAAACCGATACAAAAGAAGGCGATGTAGAGGCGGCACTGACAGACGCCGCCGTGGTTATCGATCAGATGTATACAACACCGGCTTATCATAATAATCCGCTCGAACCACATGCCACTATCGCCATCTGGAGCGGTAATGGTGTCACGCTGTATGACTCGAATCAGGGACCGCATATAGTAAGAGATCTCGTTGCCCAGGCTTTTAGATTAGAACCTGAACAGGTTCGTGTGATCACACCTTACATTGGTGGAGGGTTCGGATCCAAGGGCATGCCGCGTCCAAACGTCATCGTCACCGTCATGGCTGCTCAGGTCGTGGGACGTCCCGTGAAATGTGCCCTGACACGTCAGCAAATGTTTACTATGACCGGGTATCGTACTCCAACGATTCAGCGAGTACGCCTGGGAGCTAGTAGCGATGGCAGATTGATTGCTATCACCCACGAGGTTGTCGAGCAGACTTCGATGATTCAGGAATTTGCGGAGCAGACTGCTGTCGCCACGCGTATGATGTACGCGAGCCCTAATCGTCTGACTTCTCATCGACTTGCCAGGCTCAATGTACCTACCCCATCGTGGATGCGTGCTCCCGGTGAGGCTCCCGGAATGTTTGCTCTGGAATCGGCATTGGACGAACTGGCGATTGCCTGTCAGATCGATCCGATCGAGCTTCGTCTCTTGAACGAGCCTGAGATCGATCCTGAGAGCGGAAATCCGTTCAGTACGCGTGGACTTGTCGCGTGTCTACGTGAGGGTGCGCAACGCTTCGGCTGGCAGCAGCGCGATCCGCAGCCAGGTATGCGCATCGACGGCCGCTGGCTCATCGGTACAGGAGTTGCCTCTTCAACGTATCCGGCACGGCGCAATGTGTCGAATGCGACTGTCAGTGTGGATAGTCAGGGAGAATATAAGGTTCTGATCGATGCCACAGATATGGGCACAGGAGCCAGGACTATCCTCGCTCAGATTGCGGCAGATGCCCTGGATGTTCCGCTGGAGCGTGTTCATCTGGAGATTGGCGACACTCTGCTACCACGCGCCTTTCTGGCTGGTGGTTCAATGGGAACTGCGAGCTGGGGTACGGCTATCATCGATGCCTCTAACAATCTTCGCGCACGTCTTCAGGAAGTTCGAGGCGTTATTCCCGCTGAAGGACTCACCGCGGACGGGGCGTCGGCTCAGAATCCAGATGCCAGGCGTTTTGCTATGCATTCCTTCGGGGCGCAGTTCGCCGAGGTTCGAGTCAATCGCGATACTGGTGAGGTGCGTGTGCCGCGTCTGCTGGGGGTTTTCGCCGCTGGCCGTATTATGAACGCCAAGATGGCTCGATCACAGTTTATCGGCGGCATGGTCATGGGACTATCCATGGCCCTCCATGAGGTCGGTGTGGTGGATACACGCTTCGGTGATTTTGCCAATCATGATTTAGCTGAATATCATATCGCTACTAACGCTGACATTGGAACAATAGATGTCTCGTGGATCGATGAGAATGATCCTCATGTCAGCTCGATGGGAGCAAAGGGTATTGGTGAAGTCGGGATCGTTGGGACCGCTGCGGCTATCGCGAATGCTGTCTATCATGCCACTGGCATACGTATCCGGG
>DAOTTL010000581.1:0-11443 GCA_034438135.1 Ktedonobacteraceae bacterium
GTGGAGCTCGCAAGAAGTCTAAGACCAGATATTATCTTACTCGATTTGGAGATGCCTGATCTTGACGGCATCGCTACCCTCGAAGAACTTCATACACTGAATATAGAGGCCAGAGTAATTATGCTGACCGCGTATGGTAGTGATGATCGGATCCTGAAAGCGTTACGTTCAGGAGCAAAAGGTTGCCTGTTAAAAAGTGCCAGCCTGATGGAACTCTTGCGTGCCGTCCGCATCGTGGCCGATGGCGGATCACTCATTGAACCAGGTATTGCTGAGCGTTTTCTCAGATCGACACAACGCAACCCCCAGGAGTCATTGAGCGTACGCGAGATCGAGATTCTGACCTTGATTGCTCGCGGATTGCCTAGTAAGGTTATTGGAAAAGAACTCCACCTTGCGGAGCGCACGGTCAAATTCCATATTACTATCATCTTCCAGAAGCTATGCGTAGCGAATCGTGCTGAGGCTGTAGCTAAAGCCCTGCACGATCATCTGATTGTGCCCTGATGCTGGCCTGATCTTTTTCACCCTTCCTCTCGCTTCCTCCTTTACCCAAAACGGCTTTTTTTACCCTTCCTCTCGCCTCCTCTTTTGCCCAAAAGGGCAATTTTTTTTACCCCTACGCTCGTAGGAAATCTCCTCGCAGTCAGTTATCCTGATGGTATCGGTTTAGCTCTCACAAAAGTTCAAAAGCAGATCACTGCTCATGTCGTCTTTATGTCATGATGAAATGACATGATTAATAGATGAAGGAAAGAATTGCTATGCTTGGGTCACACGAGGAAACAGAGATTGGTCGGAACGGTGCCGTACCTATGTTCGATGAAGATGACGAATTGGAAGCCAGGCAGCTAAGGGAGACAACGCACAAAAGACAAAAAAGGCGCAAAAGACTGCTGACGTTGATTTGCATACTTATTGTGCTGGGTGTCATTCTCGCCATTATTGGCCCTACTGCGCTGAACAAACTGATTCCCCATACTACTAGCTATCAGTTTAAACCAGTGACTCAGGGTACCCTGACGGTGAGTGCCAGCGCAACGGGACCCGTTCAGAGCAACGTCTATAATGCTACCTTTGGCACGACCGGGAAGGTGGCGGAGATCGACGTTACAGTGGGCCAGACAGTCAAGGTCGGCCAGAAGCTGGCAAAGCTGGATACGAAGCTCTTGCAAGATGCTGTTGATCAGGCGAATGCGAATAGCGCCTCGGATCAGGTAGCCACGGCCAAGGACACGCTGGCCGCTGCAACGCTCTATGCTCCCCATGCTGGCGTGATCACCGCCATCAACGGCACGATCGGCGGACCATCTTCAGTCGGAAGTGGAACAGCCGGAGGCTTCATCCAGATCGTTGATAACTCGACACTAAGCATTCAGGCGAATGTAAGTGAGAGCGATATCGCGAGTGTACAAACCGGCAACAGCGTCCAGTTTACCGTGAGTGCCTATAATGATCGCACCTTCAAAGGCACAGTCACGACAGTGGTACAGCAAGGTACCAACACAGCAAATGTCGTTACATTCCCTGTGTTGATCACAATCGATATGAGTAGTTTACAGAAGGCCATTATCTTGCCGGGCATGACGGCTTCAGTCACCATTAATGAGGCCGTGCGGCAGAATGTATTACTGATCTCTACCGATGCCATAAACTTTGCAAAGTCATATTCGCTGGTGACCGCCACTCAGCGCACGGATGCCTTAAACGGTGCCAATAGCATGCTATCAAGCCTTTTGGCGAGCAATCCAACCAGTGCGCAAGATAATCCGACAGCAGCATATGTGCTGGAAAAAGATGGCGGCCATTGGAGTGTTTTACCTGTTGTGCTGGGACTGACCGACGGCAATGTGTATGAGGTATTGAGTGGTCTGAGCCTGGGCGGAAACATTGCGGTGAGCAGCGGAAATACCACTCCTACCCAATCCACGAACAGTAGCACTTCAGGCAGCGGTGGCGGTGGCGACTAAACTACTGTTGTCTGACAGTATGGCTATACGCTCAGTCAGGTTATCCACACTGTCTACCAGGCAGATGCTATGCATAGGACCAGAGGGGAGTTTATGACAACAGATAATAACTACTCGTCACCAGGCAATATCCGTGACGTGCCAAAAAGCTCGCAGCAAGCCGGAACGCTGACACCTGTTCAGGCAGAACAGAGTAAAAAATCTCCCGTGATCACACTGCGTCGCTTGCAAAAAACATATCAACTTGGTCAGACCCGCGTGCAGGCGTTACGGGATGTCTCGCTGGATATCTACCGGGGGGAACTGGTTGCTATTATGGGACCTTCCGGCTCGGGCAAGTCAACCTTGATGAATATTCTTGGCTGTCTGGACCGCCCTTCACAGGGCATATACCGGTTGGACGGTAAAGCAGTCAGTAGTATGTCCGCCGATGAGTTAGCAGATCTGCGCAACAGGCGTCTGGGCTTTGTTTTCCAGAGTTTCAATCTGCTTACCCGCATCAGTGCGCTGAAAAATGTGCAGTTACCGCTGATGTATGCCGGACTGAGCAATGAGGAACAAGAACTCCGTGCGCGTCGAACGTTACAACTGGTTGGTCTGGGACAACGCATGCAGCATAAACCCACAGAACTCTCCGGCGGACAACAACAGAGGGTCGCCATTGCACGAGCAATCGTAAACCGACCGGCGCTCCTGCTCGCCGATGAGCCAACAGGAAATCTGGACAGCCGGACGAGCCTGGAGATTATGTCTGTCTTACAAGAATTGAACGGACGCGGCTTAACCGTTGTCCTTGTGACTCATGACGCGGAGATCGCGCAATTTGCCGGACGTCGGGTTGTGTTCCGCGATGGGAGCATTCAGCAGGATGAAATCATTGATCATCCACGCTCAGCACAGGCCGCCTGGAATAAAACGATGACGGCACACGCTGAGAAGGAGGAAGAATGAGTAATTCGATGCAATCGTCACAGCGACCATTGCCGTCTAAGCAGGAGAAAAAGCTGCCACATCGGAAAGTGCAGGGCGTAGGACAAGAAGACCCACTGGCACCAATCCAGAAAGGCTTGATGCTGGAAGGCAATATTCGCAGTGCTCTGGATGCTATATGGATTAATCGTCTGCGTTCGTTATTAACAACCCTGGGTGTGGTCATTGGCGTTGCCGCGGTCATCGCGATTGTTACCCTTACTCAGGGTGCAACAGCGCAATTGAATCAAAACCTCTCAAAATTAGGCACCAATACCCTGATCGTATCGCCTGGCACGGCTGGCGTCGCAACCCAGTCACTGGTTATGAGCGATACAACGGCGCTTAGTAAGCTACCGCACGTGATCAATGTCAGCCCGGCCCTTTTTGTCAAAGGACAGGTTGTGCGGGGCAATCAGAACTGGACGACCTCCATGGAAGGGGTGTATCCCAACTATCAGCAGATTCAGAACTGGCAGATCTCGCAAGGTCGCTGGTACAGCACAAGTGAGGAGTCGTCCAGCGCCCCTGTCGCCATTATAGGACAAACGGTAAGCAGCTCTCTATTCGCGGCGGGCGACAGTCCTATTGGACAAACCATTCGTATCAATGGACAACTCTTTCGGGTCGTTGGTGTATTACAGGCAAAAGGTGCTCAAGGTGGCTCTAACCAGGATGATGTGATCTTCATTCCTTTCTCGACCGCAATGAGTCGCTTGAAGAATACCCCGTATATTGATCAGATTCAGGTGCAGGTGGACAGCGCGTCATCGGTCAATTCTGTCCAGCAAAGCATGACGACGACCCTGGAGAAACAACATCATATTCTGGCTGGTGGGCAGGATGATTTCAGGGTACGCAATTCCAATCAGTTGATAGTCGCGGCCCAACAACAATCAAGTGTGTTGACGGCTTTACTGGTGGGCGTGGCAGCTATCTCGCTCTCGGTTGGTGGCATTGGCATTATGAATATCATGCTGGTGTCTGTTATCGAGCGTACTCGTGAAATTGGTATTCGCGTGGCAATCGGTGCCCGGCGCAGCGACATTCGTAACCAGTTTCTTATCGAAGCCGCGACCCTGAGTGCCGCTGGCGGTCTTCTCGGCATTCTCCTGGGATTGCTGATCAGCCTTGCAATTGTAGCGGCTATTCGCCTGCCATTTGTTCCGAGTATTCCTGCTATGCTCCTGGCCTTTGGCATAGCGGCAGCTATAGGGATTCTCTTCGGTCTCTACCCGGCAATTCAGGCTTCTAAACTGGACCCGATTGTGGCATTGCGAACAGAATAAATTTTGTCCTGTTGTTCTGTTGACGTTTAGACCGGATAGAAGGTATCCCAATTTTCCAAATCAGAGCCAGCGGATCTCTGTCAAACCGGCACCGCATCCCCACGCAAAACAGGGATGCGGTGTGACCCCTCAACGCTCTCCGAGGGAGAGTGGTACACCCTGCGATGATCGGAGTGCACGTATCTGGCTAACCCATCGCAAGAGTAGAAGGCTTTTTGTCTGAGACAGCTTGAACCATCAATAAGGAGGGAAAGAATTGAGTTTAAAAATCGTTATTGCAGAAACTCAAGATGTCCTGCGCACTGGATTACACACTATCCTGGCCACTGATGTGCGCGTCTCCGAGATCTATGAAGCAACGGACGAAAGAGAGCTGCAACGTTCTGTGTTGCGCTATACGCCTGATCTGATTGTCGTTAATCAAGATCTGGTGGTGGATATCTCTATCTTACACGAGCAACGCTTTGTCATCCTTGCCAACGAACTCAGCCTGGCAAAATTAAAGACAGCCTATGAGTGTGGTGCCGCGGGTTATCTCTCTACCAATGTCTCGGCAGAGCTCCTTTGCAGTCTGCTCTGTTGCAATCCCCCCGCGTTTTTAATTGAACCAGCACTGGTTCCTATAATGATGGAATCCTTGTCTAACCAGAAACACTCACACTCACTCGACGAAACCCTGCTGACTCCGCGCGAAAAGGAAATTGTGCGGTTGTTACGCACTGGGATGGATCGCTCCAGTATCGCCAAACAACTCTGTATTACCGAGGCAACACTCAAGACGCACTTCAAAAATATTACCAAGAAACATGCCACGGCCCCACTATCCACTATTTCACGCAGGCAGAAGATGAAGGTACTGTTGGGTCGAGTCAGGCAATTGGAGGATATTGTAATGCTTTGAACAGGAGAAGGCGTGAGCCAGCAAGGCATAAATATGGGGAACAGTAACAGACGATTATGCCCATTTTCAGAATAGAGCGTGGGTCTTTGGCAGAAAAACCTATCTTGACAAGCAGAAATATTTCATTTATACTGATGAAGTGAAGTTAATATGACGCAATGATGTCTATCAACTTTACCATCCTCTTCGTTGTAGCTTACGCTCCGATAGGATAAACAAGAAATATTTCAGTCCAGATAGACTGGATGGCGGAGCATGTCTTCCCCGTGCTCAAGATAATCACTTCCTCTTCTGACCTTCATGTCCATCACACAGATGTGTTGCTCCGCACTCATCAAACACAACCCCCAGAGACTGGCTACTCTTTTAAAACCAGTACATATACTCTAGGTCTTTACTCATTACTATTTATGACTGTGTTGGTACTGCATTGTCCCATGTCTAAATGTTGACATGACGACCAGCGGACAGGCCGTCCTTATTTAGGAGCATACGATGGATATACATGGAATAAAAGATACACTGCCACCAACACACAAAAAAAATCAGAGACAGGGCGAAGGAAAGCAGACAGCGCAAAGGGTGCTGCACGCGTTTCGTCCATACACATCACAGATTATATTAACAGTTATCGCGATCCTGATTATAACCGCGCTGGGACTGCTCAACCCTTTACTTATCCGCGTCGTTATTGACACCGCGTTACCAACAAAAAATGTCTCTCTACTGCTCTTTCTCGTCACTCTTATGGTCATCGCACCAATGGTGATGGGGGTTGTGACGGTCTGGCAAACCTACCTCAGCAATAGCGTTGGACAGCGCGTGGTGGGAGATTTTCGCAATAGTCTGTATCGGCACCTGCAAAAACTCTCTCTCCGTTTTTTTACAACCACGCCTATTGGCGATATTCAATCACGACTCACGAATGATATCGGTAGTACCCAGAGCGTCATAACCGATACGATTACGCGTTTGCTCACAAACATTTCAACGGTTTTGAGCACCATTATCGCAATGCTCTACCTCAGCCCGCTATTAACGCTGATTACCCTTGGACTGTTGCCCTTCTTTCTGCTGATAACCTACAGAATCGGTACTGCTGGCCGCGCTTTACGGAATCAAACGCAGCAGAGTCTCGCGGCGTTGAGTGCTCTTACACAAGAGACGTTGTCGGTCAGCGGTGTCCTTGTAACAAAGTCCTTTGGTCGCCAGGATTTTAACTATGAACAGTTCACGACCGAGAATAAGAGGCTGGTAGACCTTGGCATTCGCCAGCAGATGATTGGGCGCTGGTTCTTTATGTTTGTAAATATTGTCTTCACCATTGCTCCGGCCCTGGTGTACCTGGTCGCAGGCTTGCAAATCATCAATCAAGCATCGCCCATGGACATTACTCTGGGAGGAATCGTTGCCTTCACTACCCTGCAAAGCCGTCTGTTTGCGCCTATTGGTCAATTGTTGAACGCGCAAGTAGAGATCCATAGTACGCTGGCCCTTTTTGATCGTATGTTTGAGTATCTGGATCTCAAAGTAGAAATAGAAGATGGGCCGAAACCACTCCAACTCTTACCTGAAAAGGTTCATGGACATGTGGCTTTCAAAAATGTCGCTTTTAGCTATACGTGTAATGACGATACGGAGACTGCTCAGAGCACTGCTCTTGTTCAGACAGTAGATCAGGAGCCGGTGACAGTTCCTCCACGCATGACATTGCGGAATATATCGTTCGAGATTCACCCCGGACAACTGGTTGCGCTGGTGGGACCCAGCGGTGCAGGAAAAACGACCATTACCTATCTGCTACCTCGCCATTATGATGTCAGCGATGGCTCAATTGAAATTGATGGGCATAATGTTAAAAATATTGCCTTATCCTCATTAGGAGAGATTATCGGAGTCGTCACTCAGGAGACCTATCTATTTCATGCATCGATCAAAAAAAATCTCCTATATGCACGTCCTGACGCCACAGACGAGGAAATATGTGAAGCTGCGCGGGCGGCGTCCATCCATGAACGCATCATGGAGTTGCCTGACGGCTATGACACCCTTGTAGGCGAACGTGGCTATAAATTTTCTGGTGGCGAAAAACAACGCCTGGCCATCGCACGCGTGATACTGAAAAATCCTCGTTTCCTCATTCTTGACGAGGCCACAAGCGCGTTGGATACCCATTCAGAACGCTCAATTCAAGCCGCCCTGGAGCCTCTGGTACGCACACGGACAACCCTGGCAATTGCCCATCGTCTCTCCACGGTACTCGCAGCAGATATGATCCTGGTGATGAAGTCGGGAGAGATTGTCGAGCGCGGCAAACATGCTGAACTCTTGCAACTAAATGGAGTGTATACGCAACTGTACAACGAGCAGTTCGTCGCGGATACAGTGGACGCAACCCCCTGACCGGGTTCAGGGCTGTGCCCTGGCTCTCTTCCCTCTCCAGGAATGGGGTGAGGCAAACCACACTACTAGTAACTACAAAGGAGAAACTACACATGTCTCAAGACGCACAAGAAGACCTGACCATCTATAAGGTTGTATTGAATGACGAAGAACAGTATTCCATCTGGGCCGCTGAACGCGAGAACCCACTCGGCTGGCACGACGCGGGAAAAACTGGACTCAAGGCCGAATGTCTGGCCTATATCAAAGAGGTGTGGACAGATATGCGACCACTGAGTCTGCGTAAAAAGATGGCAGCAACAGCGCAATAAAGATAGCTGTACAAAGAAAATTTGAGCTTCTCGCCCATCTTTTCCCCTCTGCTGTTTTAGCATGGTTTACGTCATTGCATCGTAGAGTAGCATGGTCGTTTGCTAGTTCATGCCTGGGAGTGTCGAAAATGGATTTTGCCTGGTCTCCACGACAGCAAGAGCTGTATGACCGCATAGGCCAACACATGCGAGAGCATTTCGGTGAGGTAAAAAAAACGCCTTCCGCCTGGTGGACGCGTTCCGATTGGCAGAATTGCGGTGAGATTGGTTTATTGGGTCTGTGTGTTCCTCTAACATATGGCGGGGGTGGCCTGGATGCGTTAACGACAGCGGGCGCGGTAGAGGCGTTTGGCTATGGCTGTGAGGATATGGGCCTTGTCTTCTCCGCTGCGGCCCATCTCTTCGCCTGCACGATGCCCATTGCGGAACATGGGAGCGAGGAACTCAAAGCAAAAATACTGCCGGGCCTTTGTTCAGGTGAACTCATTGGTGCAAATGGTATTACTGAGAAGGATGCAGGCTCCGATGTGTTCGCGCTGAAGACACGAGCCGTGCGTGACGGAGAGCACTACATTTTAACCGGCACGAAGAGCTATGTGAGCAATGGACCGGTAGCGGATTACTATGTAATCTATGCCACGATGAATCCCGCGCATGGATATCTGGGTATTTCGGCCTTTGTGGTACCACATGAGAGCGCGGGTTTGACGGTCAGGGAGCCGATTCAGAAGATGGGCTTAACGAGCACCCCTGCCTGTCAGATTCAGCTTGAGGCATGTCGTATCCCCGCGGTCTATCGACTGGGTCCAGAGGGACAGGGTTCACTCATCTTTAAACGCTCAATGCAATGGGAACGAGCGTGTCTATTTGCTTCGTATATTGGTATGATGCAACGACAATTGGAGACCTGCATTGCTTATGCACGTGAGCGGAGCCAATTTGGACGAGCGATAGGAAAAAGGCAGGCCATAGCCCACCGCATAGCCAATATGAGGCAACGCCTGGAGGCAGCTCGTCTGTTGCTCTATCAGGCATGCTGGCTGTTTGATCAAAGTAAGGACGCGACGTTGCATATCTCGATGGCGAAATTAGCTATCAGCGAAGCGGCGGTACAGAGCAGCCTGGATGCAATCCAGATCCACGGTCTGGTTGGCTTTGATGCCAATGGTGCTATTGAAGGAATGTTACGCGATGCAATTCCGAGTACGCTCTTTTCGGGCACATCGGAGATGCAGCGCGATATTATCGCGAGCATGTCAGGCTTATGATATTACGCAATCTTGTGGTTGAGAGTGCCAGGCGCACGCCTGAAGCACTGGCCGTCAGAGGTCCCAATGGCAGCATACCCTATCGCGCCTTAGATGCTCTGGCAAATCGTTTTGCGGACGCCTTTGCCAGGATAGGCGTTGGTCGGGGAGACCGCGTTGGCATCTGGCTTGAGAAGTCGGTATTCGCGCTGGCGGCGATGCAGGGCGTGCTGCGGCTCAGTGCTGTCTATGTACCCTTAGATCCGCAGAGTCCGGCTTCCCGGATCAGGACTATTTTGAGTGACTGTAGCGTACAACTGCTGGTAACGACCGAGGAACGCAGAGCAAGCCTGCCCGATCTTGAGTTGACCTGTCTGACGTTAAGTGGCGCGGGTTCGACGCTCCAGTGGCCCGAACAAGAGCAGTATAGCGCGGAACCATTTGCCAGTCCGCCAGTCGCTGAGGATGATCTTGTCTACATCTTATATACCTCAGGATCAACCGGCAAGCCAAAGGGTGTCTGTATCAGCAACAAAAATGTGCTTGCCTTTGTCCTATGGGCAGCCGAGATATTACGCGTCACCCCACAGGATCGACTGGCAAATCACGCACCATTTCATTTTGATATCTCTGTGCTCGACATCTATGTGGCGTTTTTAGCTGGTGCGACTGTTTGCCTGATACCCGATGGCTGCTCTTACGTTCCCGCTCAGCTTGTCAACTTTGTAATTGAAGAACGGATTACCATCTGGTATTCGGTACCATCCGCGTTGATCCTCATGGCTGAACAGGGGAAATTTTTAGAAAGTCAACCGCAGACTGAGTTGCGAGCAATTCTTTTCGCGGGAGAAGCCTTCCCGCTGAAGAACTTGCGCCAGCTCTACAGGGCCTTTCCAGGAGTACGCTTCCTGAACCTGTATGGTCCGACCGAAACAAATGTCTGTACTTTCTACGAAGTTGACCAGATTGAAGATGAATGGCTGAAGCCTGTCCCGATTGGTCGCGCATGTTCTGGCGATAGAGTATGGGCGGTAACAGCAGAGCAGACAGAAGCACTGCCGGGAGAAGAGGGGGAATTGATGGTGGAGGGACCAACTGTCATGGTTGGCTATTGGGGTCGGCCTCCCATGCTCAATACTTCCTACGCCACAGGTGACATCGTGCGTTTGCTGGATGATGGAAATTACTCGTACCTTGGACGGCGCGATCAGATGGTCAAGGTTCATGGCTACAGAATAGAGATTGGTGATATCGAGGCCACGCTGACCAGGCAGAAGGATATTCTTGATGTGGCCGTTGTCACGACCGGCTCCGGTATGGATGCTCGCCTCGTGGCGTTTCTTGTATGTGATAAACAGCAGCCCTCGCTGCTGGAGATAAAACGTCACTGCGCAGAATATCTGCCCCGCTACATGATCGTTGACAGCATTCGTTTTTTGTCAGCCCTGCCACACACACGAAACGGAAAAGTTGACCGACTCGCGCTTGCTCAGTCTCTACAAAGCGTGTAATCAGCCCTCACGGCTGCACAGTTCGATGATGATAGGAGTACAACCGATGGAACGGACCACTGTTTTTTCTCAACTACAGACCTATATTGCCCAAAATTTGTTGGAAGGAATGGATGTCGGCCTGGATGAAAACACCCCCTTGTTGGAGTGGGGAGTGATTAATTCTCTTGAGATTGTACGCCTGCTGGCCTTCATCCAACAAGAGTTTCAGTTGGATGTCCCTAACGAGAAAATAGTTGCCAGTAATTTTACCAATCTCTCCACTATTACCGACCTTGTCATGGAGAGTCGAGAAGTTCACGCGGATAAGTAAAGAGTTTTCGCGGTACCAGGGACAATAAAAGAAATATAGTAAAAGAGTGAGAGAAGAAAGACCTATGCAAGCCATGCAGCGAGAGCCTGTAGCAATCGTGGGTATTGGGTGCCGTTTTCCTGATGCGTCGAATCCCCGGCAGTTCTGGCACCTTTTACGCACTGGACACAGCGCCATTCGTGAAGTACCCGAGGAACGTTGGAGTATGGAGAACATCTATGCCGCCAATCCCACTCTACGCGAGAAGGGTATCAGCCATTGGGGAGGCTTTATCGAGCAGGTTGATCGCTTCGATTGGCGTTTCTTTCATATCTCTCCCCGTGAGGCCGTCCATGTTGATCCTCAACACCGTCTCCTCCTGGAAGTTGCCTATGAGGCCCTTGAAGATGCTGGCTTGCCTCTGACAGAAGTCGCGGGAAGCAGGACCAGCGTGACGATTGGGGTCAGTTGGAATGATTATCTGCGCTTACAATCACAGAACCTGGCGCAGCTCAGTGGCTATACCGTCGTTGGCAATCCCTACTCGTTC
>DAOTTL010000582.1:0-14813 GCA_034438135.1 Ktedonobacteraceae bacterium
CCATTATCAAGTACGACTCCTTTTTGTTTAGAGTATAACATTTGGATATCGTTACTTTAGTGTTAAACCAAGGTACTATGCCTAAGATATAGTATACACGGAAATGGAACAAAATATCCAAATACATAGCTACCATAAACATAAAGAAAACTATAGTTTGTTTGAATGAACAAACCGTATTTAAAAGAAACTAACTCTTACTAATCTCTTTTTAACTGACAAGCAATAAAAATAGTTTACATAAGCCAATCCTCTCACCAGTTCCAATATCACTACAGCAACAACTATAGCAACCTCCGCAAACATCACCAAACAACTACAACCATTACTAACACTCAAAGTCGCTTCCCAGGCTCATTCAGCTACCACAACAAACACTGAAAAACAAGCTGTTGCGGTTCCTGTCGTCGCTACTTTTTTATTTTTTGGGAGAAGACAGCCTAAACGCCCTTCCCGCCTCACTCCACAAGCAAGCCATTTTTTAATTTCACATCTTAAAATCCCATAATGTAGCAACGCTTCATTTTCTCTCTGGGATCTACAGCCACATCGCTTCCAATGCCCAGTCGATACGCACTTGTGTAAATGCTAGGATTCCGTAGAGAAAATTGATACAATAGAATTGATGATTTCTCCCTTTTTAAGGTGTCGTCAACCATGCGTTGGACAATACAGAAGGTGCTGGGATGTCGAAGCTTCATTTATGGTGGTAGTATATACGACAGCATTGGCTGTTTGTTTTATTGATAGGTGTTGGGGTCACTGTGCTGGTCTATGGGGTCGTCAGGCTTAGTTGGAGCTGGACAGGCTTTGCAGGAAAGGATAGCACGGTAACGACAACGACGACTATGCGTGGGGTTTCTACAGCGGGGTCGATCTTTCCCACCAGCGCAAGCTATCGAGACTCCCCTTCCTGCTCGTGATACGACGTTGTCTCTGCATAAAGAGGCTAGTGTTGATCCCAGGGCCGAAAGCCAACGGCTTTCGGAGAATTAAATAACCCTGCATAAGGTTTTTATGAGATTGATTTTTCTTATTTATGCTGGTAAAGTAAAATCATCAAATTAGAACAGGTGTAGAAAGATATGATCGAAGCTGGTCAGACAATTTTATGGCCTGATCTGCCTAAAGATGAGCCAATCTTACATAGGAATAAAAAGCTATCATCTTTGCTAAAATGGGCCGGAGGGAAACAGCAGGAACTGAAACATATTTCTGCCTTGATTCCATCTTTTGATGCCTACTATGAACCCTTTGTTGGTGGAGGTGCTGTTTTTTTCTCTATACAATCATCAAAAAAATTTATTAACGATAAATCCTCCGATCTCTTCAATTTTTATACCATGACAGCACAACAAAACATGGATTTTGTACGTGCCTTGAATATATTGCTACTAGGTTGGCAAGGTGTTAGTCAAATTGTGAGTAGCAGTGCCATAGACCTCCTCAATATATATAAACTTTACTCAATGGACGAAAGGTCACTTGAGGAAATTCATCATCTCTTGCTTGAGTTTGTTCAACAACAACTGGCGGTATTTATTCGTATGTTTGAGGGATTCTGGGATGAAGACCTTGAGAACTTTATCCAGGAGATTAAAAAAAATTTGCTGAGTAAAACCAGACGTATGAAGGAATTAGAGAAAAAGAAACAGAAACTACCTGACTTAGATATTATTGCGAACATAGAAGGTGCTTTAAAAAGCGCTTTTTACATGCATCTCAGATATTTGTACAATAGAATCGAAAAATACCCTATTCCAGCAAGCTTGTCTGCTGCGATTTTTTTCTTCGTTAGAGAGAATGCCTACGCCTCTATGTTCCGTTATAACAGCAAGGGAGAGTTTAATGTCCCGTATGGGGGTATATCTTATAATAGAAAAGCTCTGGGAAGAAAAATCGCCTATCTACAATCTCCCGAAGTGGAGTTTCACTTCAGAAACACGATAATCGAGAATATGGACTTTGAGGCCTTTTTACAAAAGCATCAGCCAAATGCAAAGGACTTCATCTTTTTAGATCCTCCATACGATAGCGAATTTAGCACATATTCACAAAATGAGTTCACCTGGAAAGACCAGGAGCGCCTTGCCAATTATCTTCTGGCGCAATGCGAAGCTAAATTCATGCTGGTGATTAAGAATACTTCCTCTATTCTTGATTTGTATGGAAAGACAGGTTTTAATATAAAATCATTTGATAAAAAGTATCTTGTGAGTTTTCAGGATCGCAATAATCGTGACGCAGAGCATTTGATTATAACCAATTTTTGAGGAAAATGATAGATCATATCTATCGCTATTTCCCTTTGTAGAGCAGACCTAGAACGAGACCAAAAGCCAGATGACGCAGAAGATTTTGTCTGAACGAGGTCCAGTTTGCCAGTTGAGGGAGTCGTCCGCTTTTGATCATAGGATGGGTGCGATCCACCAATGGGGTAACAGGCCAGACAGCCAGTACAAAGGCCTCGCCAAAGATGAGACCTCTGAGCCATGCTGGACCTGGCAGCCAGCGTTTCAGAACAGCGGCGTAGACCTGGGCAAGCATAGCACCAGCGCTCAGGTGCAAGGCCCAGGCGAGCAGATTAGTGCGTTGTGAGGTTCCCCTGGGATCGTTGAGAAGTCCCTGGATAAAAACGACATCGTTAAAGTTATTGTTGGTCAGCTTTTGATCAGCCTCCATCGCGACACTGTACGCGACCGTTGCCGCGAGTCCAGCTGCTGCGGCCTGGGTTGGCGACCAATCTTTATCTATCAAACGACGTAAGATACGTGACATAATGCTTTGTTCCTTACAAGAAAATATTCTACGGGTCATTGTCTGGTAGTGCCGCAACGCCATATGTTCTGGCTCTTCAAGGGAGGATTATCTGGCGCTCGCGCTCTCATATCTGGATATATTCTATCACAGCGAAGGAAAAACGCTGCGCGACAAATGAGTAATCGCTCTTGCTGGCGGCGCAGCCGTCAGCTTTTCAGGGAGAAATGGCTGAGTTTTGAAGCAGCAAAGCTGCTTCAAAACTCAGCCATTTCTCCCTTTTCTCGGGGGAAGGGCGGCTTTGCAAGCCGCAGAAAAGTTCGGGATGACTCATCCTTCTATCCTTCTCTTTAGAGGAGGGGCGGCTTTGCAAGCCGCCATACAAATGCTCTGTATACAGACGCATTCGCTTGACAGGCTGTGGTACACTACAAAAGGATCGTCTAAATTATCTGCCCGTCAGATAAAAAAACGAGCCGGTGTAGCTCAGAGGCAGAGCATCCGCCTTGTAAGCGGAGGGTCAAGGGTTCAACTCCCTTCACCGGCTTTTCAACACAAAAGAAACCGCCTCAACTGGCTTTCAAACCAATAGAGACGGCTTCTTTTTTTCGCTAAAAACACTCAGTACAGCAGCGCTACAGTAACCAGCTTCTCTACTCTCTCAAGAGAGCATCTAAAGTCCCTGGTAAAGCTCTCTTCCAGAGCGCAGTTCTTTTTCATAGCGTCCTATGCGCGTCATCACTCGCATCCCCACACTTTCATAGAGTCGTTGGGCACCCGTCAGACTCTGACCATCGACTGCCAGTGTGACCCGTTTGATGCCACGCTGGTAAAAGGCATCAAAGGCATGGTGCAAAAGAGCGCTTCCCAGGCCGCGTTTACGCCAGGGAGAGAGTACAGCGATAAGTGGTATCCTCCCGATCCTGTTCTCCGAGTCGGCCACCTGGCAGAGGATAGCACCGGCAACTTTGGTACCATCTACGGCCAGGAACCAGAGCGAGGGATCAAAGTTCTCACGTACCATGGACTGTTGCCATGCCTCGAAAGAGACTGGAGCGTGCTCAAAATGGTCCCGAAACCCTTCTTCGATAGTTTCATACGCCCGATGAATATCTTCCAAACTCCCATCACAGGCACGTACATTGATCGTTTCAGGCCATATGATTTGATGCTCTGGTTCTTTGTCGAATGTAATATCCATCGAGAAATAGATACGTCTCAAGCTATATCCATGAGTTTCAAGGAGGGTTCTGGCAGAGAAACTATTGGCAAGAATATAATTTACTAGCACCTGGCGTGAGCCTTCTGGCACAGTTGCTATAATTTCAACTGCACGTGACTCAATCAAGTTGAGAAGCATTGAGCCAAGACCACGTTCGTAGTGAGCGGGATGGACATAACCGTCGCCTGTGAGGCGGCCATAATCGGCTGCGTTGTGGGAAAAAATCGATCCATAGGCGACAAGCTCTTCTTCCGGAGAGAAGATACACCAGGTATCTGTTTTGGGATTGAGCCGTTCCCATTCAGCTAAAATATCGTCTACTGTATAGCGATCGCTTCACCTGCCTCAACCGTTTCAAAAGCATAGACCAGATCAATAATCGACTGGACATCATCCTTAGTTGAAGGGCGTACAATGTAGTTTGCGAGCAAATGAGGATGCAAGGTAGTTTCTCCTCTTCCCTATATCATTTCTCAGGGATCTGTCAAAAGCTCTTTCATGGTCTGCTTTCATTATGTCGTCTATTGAATGCATTCCGCAAGAAGTACAGCCTTTCGGCATCTTCCCCATATCATGTAGCATCCAAACTTTGATAACTGCACGCTCATATTCCTTGCTATACATAGCTCAACATGCTATACTGGAGCTAGAAAAAGGCTCCTCCTTAAGAGTGTTCTGGTAATATCTATGTGGGAACGAGGAGTAAAGAACCGGAAGAAGTGGTGGGAAGAGGCTCGCGAGGCATTTCTCGACGCTAATAAGCTGGTCTTATGCTTTCGTCTGTGAGGTTACACTGTGCAGCAAACCGACGCTGTTGCCTGGCCATCGAGTCAGCATGATAGAGATCGCGAGGGACTCACGCGTAAATTGAGTTCAATGCTTCTACAGATTAGCGTGTTGCAGCGTCTTATAAGCGAGCGTCCTCAGAAGGTTTCTGAGCAAAGAGATGCGTCTCTTTTGTTAGAATTACGTCAGGGATTAAATCAGCTGGAGCGAGCGGCAAGTGAGATGTTCTATGAGCTACAGGCTGCCAGCCCCTTTCAGCTTGCCGAACCACCAGACATGCCCCTCTCAGAAGCGCTAGCGCAGCTTGTCGAAACACTTGTTGAAGCGCGAGGCATCTCCAGTCGGATCACTTTTAGTGGACAGGAGCGACCGCTCTCGGGAGACATTGCCGCTCTTCTCTATACAGTTGCACGTGAAACCCTCACTCGTGTTCCCACTCACGAGGGGGTGCGCCGACTGCGTTTTTTGATGGACTATCGACCTGGCGAAATTGTCTTGAACATCGAGGATGATGGCATTCCAGGGAGTGACGAGCAACTATTTGATAGTGTGCCAGGTCTCTCTCTGCCACTTTTCTTCTCAGAGAACCAGGATCAGGCAAGCATCACTGGATCTGGACAGATCATGCGTCGTCTGAACAGCATGGTTCAGGAAATGAACGGTGTGTTGGTTCTCAACAGTGGAGTCGAGCAAGGTACTCATCTTCAGGTATGTGTCCCATATAACTCACCGATAAAGAAGGTTATAGGCGACGCACCATCTCAACCAACTGATGCGCTGACACATATTAAAGTCCTGGTCGTTGATCCCCAAAACGTCTCGCGGGCAGGTTTGCGCCGTCTCCTGGAGAGCTATCCAGATCTGGACGTTGTGGGCGAGGCTAGCAACAGTGTTCAGGCTGTGGGTGAGAGCACAGAACTCTTTCCCAATGTTGTAATCATTGATACACAGAGATTGACCAATGACCAGAGTTTAGAGATCATTCATCAACTACGGCAGCTCAATACCGAGATCCATGTGCTCTTGCTCTCGGAGCAGGAGAACGAAAAGTTACTTTATGTGACGTTGAGTGCCGGAGCAAGCGGTTATGTACTCAAAGACATAGCGCCGGATGAACTGGCTCAGGCAGTGCGAGCCGTTGCACGGGGTGAAGTGTTGGTACAGCCGCAACTGGCAGCGCGATTACTGACCCGGTTTAGCAATCAAGAGCGGGGAATGACTGGCGACTATCCTACGGAAAACCTTACCGCCCGTGAGCGAGAGGTCCTGCAACATCTTGCACGAGGTCTGCGCAACAAAGAGATCGCGGCACGACTTTTTGTCAGCGAGCGTACCGTTCATTTCCATCTTGCCAATATCTATGCCAAGCTGCACGTCTCTGGCAGAACAGAAGCGCTGAGCAAGGCTCTGGAGCAGGGACTGCTCAAAGTCTAAACTCTGACAATCCCTGAACGCCATTCATCAATTTCGTGTTTGAGGGTTGCGATATACACAGCTTCATTATTGCCATCGCTATTTGGTGCGTATTTAGGAATAATCTGATCAATCGTCACACGCCCCCACTGAGCGATATAGAGATTGCGGATCAGTTTATACCATTGCTCGAAGCCATCCTCCCAGCTATACATCTGTGCGTATCCGCCGCGATCCTGATCGATGCAGGGACGATCTTGAATACAGCGAGAGTTGCCCAGAGACATTGTGACACGAGCCTCGCCCGTGGTGCCGAAGAGGCTTTCGTGCATAAAGAAGGCCAGCGGATACACCGGGTCAATTCCATACTTTACCCCCAGGTCATAGAGGCTTTTTCCCATGCCAGCGGTTGGAGAATTATAGTTTGCCAGGACTGTATTGATGAAGCTGGCGGTAATTGTTGGTTTTCCCAGAACCGAGTATGGGCCGGTAATTTTGGGGAGAGCTGTTCTTGACGGGATTGGGCCATTACTATTTTCCCATAGGGTGTAGGAATTGTAGGAGCCGCCAAGCGAGATTGGAAAGGATGATGCATTATAGGGCACATTCTGCGAAGTGGGATTGCGCATGAATATCCCTGCACTGATCAAGATAAGTGAGCATATAACCACGCAGCTGAGCGAGACTAGTAGGATTGTCAAACGGGAGCGGTAACGCGCAAGAGGATGCGGACGAGATGGGTAATAAACGACTGGAGGCTCCTTTGGCCTCTCCTTATAGGGTTCAGGAGAGAGCCTGGGCACTCGCTGTGCCCTGGTAACACTCACCGCAGGTATGACTGGTTCCAACTCTTCCGTCTGGGGCGGAGGCAAGAGTTGGCGTGTAGCTCGACGCGGAATATTTGTGGGAGCAGTCATCGCCTGTGACGAAGAAGGGGGCTGATCTCCGTAACTACTACCTCTGGCCATCGCGGATTTTCTCCTTTAGAACATATTTTCTTTTCATTATACTCTATCGTTTGATTTTCTGCAAATCTCGCCCATCCTTATCTGGGCCTTGTCAGGGTTCCTTCTTCTCTAGTGAGATGACAGGAAAAGAGAATGATTGTACTTGCCCTCTCTATTCATAAGGAAATGCCATTACCTATTTTGGTACATTTTGATATATATCGATAAAAATAGTCACCTGTCAAATTCATAGCCTGAAAGTAAGAACTTACCCGCTAGTATAGCATATTTCCTCAAGGGTACGCCTGCTGTTCTTTACCTTTTCTCAAGCTTGCAAAGCCGCAGAAAAGGTAAAGAACAGCGACTTTTCCGGTATCATATATAATAATAAAGAAAAGAAAAGTGTTTCTCAGAGAGGAAGTAAGAGACTGGAGCCAGCCGGAACGTTTATTGTATCAGGCACCTGGAAAACAGATTTCAGCGGTGAGAGTCCTATAATGCAACCTCATAGTCCTAGACTGTCATCTTTCCGCCTTATCAAATCGTTTGTAATTGCATCAGGTATTTTAGAAAAGCATCGGAAAAGCGCAATTTTGTAGCACATCCCCTTGTAGGGGAAGAAACCCATGATATGATACCAGAAAAGGGATATGTGATGAGCATAAAAGGGAGAATAGAAGGAAACTTCTATACGAGGATGCGTTGGGAGGGCCTTTCCCTACTTCATTCAACTTATAGGCCGAAAGGGGTTAGTAATAATGATTGAGCTAAGTTCTATCGTACTCGCCAGTAGTAATAGCATTTTGGACCTTATCACCAGGTTAGCCGGTCTACTTGTTGCTTGTGTTGTTACGTTTGTGGTCGTTTTCTGGATTAGCCTGGTGGTCTGGACTTTCCGGGATGTTCGTTCCCGGACACAAGATTATCCGACTCAAATTTTAGCGACGATACTGGTGGCGCTTTTCTTCATATGTGGACTTTTCATCTATATGGTTCTGCGTCCTCGCCAGACACTGGCCGAGAGCTATGAGCAGCATCTGGCTGAGGAATCGTTGTTAGCTGAAATGACCGAACGTCAGACTTGTAATAACTGTCATGCTCGTGTGGAGGGAGATTTTCAGATCTGCCCATCTTGTGGTCAAAAATTGAAGCGCCCCTGTCCCAAGTGTGAACGTCTCCTGGAACTGCGCTGGACCTTCTGCCCCTACTGTGCCAATAACTTGAATGCAGCTCCTATGCCTGGTAGTATGTCTGGGATGCAAGGGATGCCTGGCATGCCTCAGGGCATCTCCATGGGTGGTAATCCGATGGGCGGCAACCGCTATTAAGGCCCTTCCTCTTCGGTTACATGGGTACTGCTCTAAATAGCGTAAACTGTTTTCTATCGGCAAGAATTGTGGTATAATGGAGTAGCTAAAAATATGGCAGCATTGCCAGGTTTTGGCTACTCTTTTGGAATAACTCTATTAGAGGGTATCCAGAGAGCAAGACAGGGCATTGAGTATCTCATAGATCGTTCGTACACACTTTCATATGTGGAGTAGCTGGCCTTACCCTGTCTACCTTCTCCGCAGCGTGTGCATCTCCTGTACGCGTGATCCATGGTACCTCCTATTCATCAGGAGTAGTGTAAGTGTTTACAACCTGAAGTTCAGGGCGTTCCATGACTGTATTGATTAAGAGCAAAGATGTATCTGATTTCTTTCTTGCCAGGAGAAGGAAAGAGTGGTCATCAATAGTAGCCTCAAACGTAAAAGGACAAAGAGTTTCTATGGCAAAAACGAGAGAGTCGTTCGTGACGGAACAAATGCAAAATGACCCAGATGCTCTGCTGAGTCAGAATACAGATGTGATTGAAAATACTCAACGAGGAAATAGTGGGAATGGTGGCGGAGCTTATAGTGAGCAAAATATTCAAATTCTCGAAGGCCTGGAAGCAGTACGCGTTCGTCCTGGCATGTATATTGGAGCGACCGATCAGCGTGGACTCCATCATCTGATCTACGAGGTAGTTGATAATAGCATTGACGAAGTCATGGCAGGTACAGCCGACTTTGTCAACATAACGATCCATGCGGACAGTTCGGTAACGATTGAAGATAATGGACGTGGCATTCCGGTTGAGAAGCATCATCAGCGGCCAGATCTTTCGACTCTCGAAGTTGTCATGACGATTCTGCATGCAGGAGGAAAATTTGGTGGCGGCGGCTATCAGATCAGTAGTGGACTACACGGAGTAGGTGTCTCGGTTGTCAATGCGCTCTCCGAGTGGTGTCAGGTTGATGTCAAGCGTGAAGGCTTTCAATATCGTCAACGTTACGAACGAGGCTTGCCTATCACTCCGCTGGTGACTGTTGGACCCATAGCCGAGGGAGATTCAGGTACAATAACCCACTTTATGCCCGATCTAGAGGTTATGGCGACGCGCGATTATAACTTTGATATTCTGGCTCAGCGCTTTCGTGAGATGGCCTATCTGAACCGTGGCATGTCCATCTCTCTGCGAGATGAGCGCACTGATCGCGAGGCGACCTTTTACTTCGAGGGTGGCCTGGTCTCTTTTGTACGCTACCTGAATAAGAACCGCGTATGCATTCAGCAGCGTCCAGTGAGTACCCTTCGTGAGATCGATGGAGTCAAGGTTGAACTGGCGGTTCAATATAATGATGGCTGGAACCCGACCGAGTTTTCGTTTGCGAACGGCATTAATACGGTCGATGGTGGCATGCATATCACGGGCTTTCGCAGTGCCCTCACGCGCACACTCAACGATTATGCTCGCAAGATGAATCTGCTGAAGGAGAAGGATAGCAATTTAACAGGTGATGATGTTCGCCAGGGACTTACAGTTGTGGTGAGCGTCAAAATTGCTAATCCACAGTTTGAGGCACAGACGAAGGCAAAGCTCAATAATGCTGAAGTTCGGCCTGCTGTAGAGACAGTGACGACCGATATGCTGGTCCAGTACCTGGAAAAAACGCCCGGTGAGGCGAAGGCTATTATTGAGAAATGTCTCCTCTCGGCCAGAGCACGCGAAGCCGCCCGCGCCGCCCGCGATCTGGTCCAACGTAAAAATGCGCTGGATATGACGCTCCCAGGAAAACTGGCCGACTGCTCGGAAAAACATGCCGACCGTTGTGAACTCTACCTGGTCGAGGGTGATTCCGCAGGTGGTTCCGCCAAACAGGGACGCGATCGCCACTTCCAGGCTATTCTGCCTTTACGCGGAAAGATTCTCAACGTTGAGCGCGTGGGTCTGGATATTATTCTCAAAAATAATGAGGTAAAGAACATCATTACTGCGATCGGCGCAGGCATCGACGAGAATTTCAACATGGCCAAGTTGCGCTATGGCAGTATCGTTATCATGTGCGACGCCGACGTTGATGGTGCTCATATTCGTACGCTGTTGCTGACCTTCTTCTATCGTCATATGCAGGAGTTGATAGAGGGTGGCCATCTCTATATTGCTCAGCCGCCGTTGTACCATATCAAGCTCGGCAAGCTGGTGCGCTACGTCTATACAGAAGAGGAACGGGATTTCCTGATTGGAGAATACAAGAGTTCGCACAATGGGAAAGAGCCCGATGTTGGCCGCTATAAAGGTCTGGGCGAGATGAACCCTGAGACTCTGTGGGAGACCACCATGGATCCTGAGAGACGAACGGTTCTCAAGGTCTCAATTGAGGAAGCGGTCGAAGCTGATAAGGTATTCACGATGCTGATGGGCGACGAAGTTGCTCCTCGTCGGCGCTTTATCGAAAGCCACGCCCGCAACGCAAACCTGGATATATAAGACCTGGTGGACGGATTCGTTTGTTAATCAAAACTGTCACGTCTAGAAGAAGAAAAGAGGTATGTCGAACGCTGCGCAACGCACAGCGTTCGACATACCTCTTTTCTTCTTCGTTTGTTTTTAGAGATCGGGCAGTTGCCAGTCAATCTCTGGCTTGTCGAAGGAGCGTAGGGCGGCGTTAATGGCTGAGAATGGATGACTCCCGAAGAAACCGTTACGCGCCGAAAGCGGCGAGGGGTGCGCGGACTGTATGACTGTATGGCGTGTGGTGTCGATCAGGTTCAGTTTTTTCTGCGCGTATCCGCCCCACAAAACGAAGACCACTGGACTGCGCTTTTCGTTCACAACTTGAATAACACTGTCAGTAAATTTCTCCCACCCATGATTCTTATGAGAGTTCGCTTCGTGCGCACGAACTGTAAGTACTGCATTGAGCAAGAGCATGCCCTGTTCCGCCCATGGCACAAGATACCCATTATTCGGAATGCGAAAGCCCACGTCGTCGCGCAACTCTTTATACATGTTGACCAGCGAGGGCGGTGGCTTGATCCCAGGTCGCACAGAGAAGCAGAGTCCGTGCGCCTGGTTGTTGTCATGATAGGGATCCTGTCCCAAAAGCAGGACATTGACGTTTTCGTAGGGCGTGATGCGCAAGGCGGAAAAAACTTCCTCTTCCGGTGGAAAGACGGTGTAATGCTGGCGTTCCTCATCCACAAAGCGCTCTAGCTCTTGAAAATAGGGTTTGTTCAGTTCACTGTTCAGGTGTTCATGCCAGCTTTCGGGAATATTTATCTGCATATGTGCTCCTTTACTACCAGGACGTTTCTTGTCGATTTTCTTTATTGTCTGAATAAGAAGGAGGCTGACTACCATTTTCTTCGCCCTTTGTAGGCTCACGAAAATATTGGCTCATCTTATTACAGGCATAATGCCTCTACAATAACATTCTTCTTTTTAGATCATAAATTGGTTAGTTTTCACTGTCCCACTCTATGTCAAAAGATACCATCTTCTCTTCTTGCCTTTTGTAGTCAAAGACAAATGAGGAAGGGAAGAAGAGGAGACAGCAGACCTGGCGTCTCCTCTTCTTCCCTTCTTGAGAGGGATTATGATTTAACTGCCGGTTTGCTCTGAGGCAGCATCCTTCCCTGACAATATCTCGTCTCCCTGACTCACATCTGTTGTACTTACACTTGCAGGCTGTTCTGATGGTTCTTGCTCGTCTGCGTTACGCAGTTGCTCAGATGCTTGATCATCCTGCGCCTTCTCTGAGCCTGCTTCTTCCACATCATCTTCTTTCTGGGGGATACCATAGGTTGCAGCTATCTCGCCTGCCGGAACAGGCTGTGCATAGTGCCATCGTCTGACCCAGAGTGTCAGAGGGATCAGAATAATCAGAAAGATCAATGAGGTCCACTGGGCCTGCTTGAGTCCCCAGTCCAGGTTGAACAGAGGTACGACAATATTTGCTCGCGTGAAAAAAACCAGAAATTGAGTAATTGCATAGCCAAAGAGATAAGTAGCCATGAGCATACCAGGCCGCTTGTAGCGCTTTGATAGAAGAAAGAGGGTTGTGAGCAGAATAATGTTTAGCAGTAGTTCATATCCTGCCGCTGGCTGGACAGGGACGTGGCATGTTCCATTGGCCAGGTTCTGACAGGCCCAGCTAGCGGGATTGTCATAAACCGTTGACCAGGGCAGATTAGCATTGACGTAGCCAATGATGTCGCCGTTAATCAAGTTGCCGATGCGCCCAAAGATCTGTCCGCAGGCCGCGAAAAGGGCTCCAGCATCCAGAACCACCAGGGGGTTCAGCTTCTCTTTAACTGATCGCCAGAAGAGAACTGGTACAACCAGGAAGATTGCACCGTAAAAGGCCATGCCTCCCTCCCACGTGGCCAGGATATGCTGTGGCTGCAAAAGATAGTCCTGCACGAGGTCCGGCTGCTGAATAACAAAATAGAGCCGTCCACCCAGAAGACCAGCCACGACGCACCACCAGAGTATCCGATAGACCTTATCCTGACTGACTCCTTTGCGCTCGGTGTATCTGCTGATGAACCAGAGACCCATGACGATCCCCACTACATACATTAGACCGTACCAGCGTAGCGCTATCGGACCAATGTGTATGAGTACAGGGTCAATGTTTACATGGATATAAGGGTCAATACGCAGCCAACCCCAATCTATCAGGTAGGCCAGTGGCATGGCGATACTTCCCATTTGTTCACTCCAAGAATAGCAAGGGCTTTCCAATTGCAAATTCATTTTCTGCCGAAACTGGAACGTCCTGCAATAGTGCACTAACGTTTCGGGTTTCTCCTATGATAGTATGATTAGTCATTCTGCGCAAGCTCTTTTTAGGATTCATCAGATACCATCTTCGAAGTCAAGAGGTCCAGCAGGGTTTCTCAAAAGTCGCATTTCTCCCCGCCCACTCACCCTTTGTAGATGGATGGAGGCAGCGCGACCGCGCTGCCTCCATCCATCTTGTTCCCCTGGGGAGGAGCGGCTTTGCCAGCCGCCAGCAAGAGCGTTTGCTCATTTTGCCAAAAAGAGGGATGACTCATACTTGCACTTTGTTGCCGCAGGCGACAGTGGAAGAGAAATGAGGATGTGCTGGTTTGTGCTACAATAACCATGAATCTTCATACTCAGGAGAGCAGCAAACTCTCCTTTTTTCAGTGCAACGAGGAGGCCCCATGTCCCAAACAGACCATTTGAAGTCCGAGATTGATGAGTTAGTGCCAGGTATGATAGCAGTTCGTCGAGATCTGCATGAGCATCCAGAATTGTCCTATGAAGAGGTACGTACCTCCGGTATTGTGGCTGATCGTTTGCGTGCAATTGGACTGGAGGTTCGGCCTGGAGTGGCGAAAACGGGCGTAGTTGGTACGCTTAAAGGCGGAAAGGCTCAGCCAGGAGCAAAAACCCTGGCTTTACGGGCTGATATGGACGCACTACCTATCCACGAAATGAACAATGTCGATTATCGCTCGACTGCCGATGGCAAGATGCATGCCTGTGGACATGATGGTCACACTTCAATTTTGCTGACGGTCGCTGATATTTTGAGCAAGCATCGCGAGGATCTGTCAGGCAATGTACGCTTTATCTTTCAACCTGCTGAAGAGATAGTTGGAGGCGCGGAACCCATGGTGAAAGAGGGAGTGATGGAGGATGTGGATAATGTCATCGGTCTGCACTTGATCAGTAACTATCCTATGGGTCGCGTTGGCGTGCGTTCGGGCGTGACTTTTGCCAGTGCAGACAGGTTTGTTATGATAATTAGGGGCAAAGGCGGACACGCGGCTATGCCGGAGAACTCGATCGATCCCATTGTCGTGGCCGCTCAGATTACAACTGCTTTGCAAACACTTATCAGTCGCGAGATCTCGCCTTTTCATCCGGCGGTGATCACAATTGGTCGCATCCAGGCCGGTACTGCCTTTAATATTATTCCAGAGACCGCAGAGATGCATGGCACAATGCGGGCATACAGTGAAGATGATCGCCAGAAACTCATTCGTCGCATCTCTGAACTCAGTCAAGGGATCGCTACTGCTATGAATGCAACCTGTGAAGTAACGAACTCCGATGGCTGTCCGCCCTGCGTAAACGATCCAGAAATGACTGATGCTGTTCGCCAGGCCGCAGAGGCTACTGTAGGAGCTGAGAGCGTTGACAGTGATGAGTCGGTTATGACCGCTGGCAGTGACGATATGTCCTATTTCCTGAACACTGTGCCTGGGTGCTATTTTATTGTAGGCGCAGGCAATGAGGCCAAAGAGTCAAACTATCCTCACCATCACCCTCGCTTCAATATTGATGAAGATGCTCTTCCCATCGCAGCCGAGGTGCTGACACGTACCGCCCTGGAATATCTGAA
>DAOTTL010000583.1:0-10247 GCA_034438135.1 Ktedonobacteraceae bacterium
GGTTTCGTCACATCAAGCGAGAGATGCAAACGCTCAAACAATGCTTCCGACTCCCGATACATCTTGCGCCAGTCGAGCAAACCCCAGCGAAAGCGTTCGCGTCCCAAAAAGATATTCTCAGCGACGCTTCGATATGGGATGAGATTGATCTCCTGGTAAATCGTGCTGATGCCTTCACGTTGAGCATGCTGCGGTGATTGAAACGTGCGGGGATATCCATCAAAAAGAATGCGGCCTTCATCGCAATGATAAACGCCAGTTAACACCTTAATCAGCGTTGATTTACCAGCGCCATTTTCGCCAATGAGAGCATGCACTTCGCCACGCTCCACATGGATTGAAGCATCCGCGAGCGCCACCGAGCCGGGAAAGCGTTTAGTGATATGCTCCATATGTAAAAGTAGATTGTTCTGCTGCACAAACGTCCTCCTGAGCATTGTTCCGGTCCCTCCTGGCACCGGAACAATGCGCCTGCTCTAAAGTTCTTTAGAAAGCATCGGGGAGATAGGCTTGCGCCGAACCATCAGCTTTTTTGAAAACCTTATCTGGCTGGACGATCCAGGCAGGCAGGTTCTCTCCCTTGATATACTGATCGAGGGTCTGGAAAACCAGGGGACCCAGACGAGGGTTGGATTGCACCACTGCATACTCTTCACCAGAGAGCACCAGATTAATCGCGTCTTTGGTTCCATCAATGGAAACAACCTTGATACCCGTTCCAGGATTTTTCCCGGCTGCTTTAAGTGCGGTAATCGCGCCAATTGCCATTTCATCATTATGAGCAAACACACCCTTGATATTCGGATACTGCTGGATCAGCGTGGCCATAACCTGCTGGCCCGTTGCACGAGCGAAGTTGGCAGTCTGTTCAGCCACAATCTTAATGCCAGGAGCTTTCGCCGCCAATTCTCCATCAAAGCCACCACCGCGCAAGATAGCGGGAGAGGAGCCAGTGGTACCAGTCAATTCAACAATTGTTGCGGTACTTTGAGGACCACCGAGCGACTCAATCAGCGCGTCAGCAGCCAGGGCACCCTGTTTCTGAAAGTCTGAACCGACGAACGTGGCAAAGTCACGACCAGGAGTAGCCATACTTTCATTGACATCACGATCGACAACAATTACAGGAATACAGGCTTTACGCGCATCAAGAATTGCCTTGGATTCGGCATCTTCCGTGTGAGGATCGACAAGCAGCACATCAGGGCGGTCGTTGATCAAGTTTTCGATATCCTGAACCTGCTGATCATCCGAATTATTGGCATTGGTTTTTAACAGTTGGTAGCCATGGGCTTTCGCCTAATCTTCAATGCTTGCCTCTTCAGCGAAGCGCCAGGCTCCATCAAGAGCGTTTTGCGACCAGGCAACCTTATGAGCGCTTGTCAGCTTGACGAACTGAGTATTACTGCCAGGAGTACAACCAGGGTGAATATCAGCCGTCGAACTACCACCGCTGGTCCCTCCACCACAGGCAACCAGGAGGAATGTCAGGCAAGTGATAGCGCCAATGTTCACCCAGAAAGATTTCTTTTCGGGTAACCGAGAGAATTGCATCTAGAACCAACCTTTCAAATAGATGGCAACATTGCCCCGCGAACAATGATGATCTGTTGCATCTTGCATATGTCCCGGTGGCAAAACGGTGTACCTTCTCGTCCCCGACGCGAAAAAGTGCATCTTCATCAGCATCTGAGAAACCAAAATGACATCGACTTTTGTCGATATAAATTACAGAGAAACCAGGCAAAATTGAAACGCATAAATTTGCCCGTCTCATAGGGATAGCAAAGTAATCATGAGGCCTGGCAGCTTATCTGCTACTTCCCTTGATTACATGCACGATTACCGCTATAAGTTCTGCCAAAATAGTCGCGAGACTGTGCTAAAATGGTGGGGATAAAAAGCATATTATCGCCAATTGTTGTATCTCTTACGGAGAGTACAAATGAAAAGGGGCTGAGATACCTGGCGGGAGTAATAGACAGAGATGTCTATATAAAATGCGCCTCACCTCCTTTGGTGGGTAAGCTGGCCAACATCATGAAGGGACATTGGTACCACTTTGTCTATTTAAGCGGTTAAATTTAATCGCTTAAAGGCTTAAAGTAAGTATAATAACGAGGAGATACTTTGTCAAGGGACTTTCTGGCGGAGGACAGGGTTTCTCAAAAGTCACTGCACAGCAGTGGCCAGACCCCTCCCCAGGGGAAGAAGATGGATGGAGGCAGCGCGGTCGCGCTGCCTCCATCCATCGAAAAAGGGTGGGTGGGCGGGGAGAAATGCGTCTATTGCGAAGTCCTGTGGCAGAGAAAGAAAGTGGGAATCGACATAGCGGCGATTGTATTGTACAATTTAAAATGCTTATACGCTTAAATTGAGAAAAGAATAGTTAGAATGACAACACTTTCCGATGTCGCCCGCCGGGCGAAGGTCACAACAGCCACTGTTTCCAATGTTATTACTCAGCGTGTGCCAGTTAGCGAAAAAACACGAGTACGCGTCCTTCAAGCGATTGAAGAGCTGGATTATCGCCCCAATCTGGTGGCACGTGGGCTGGCACAGGGAAAAACATTGACCCTTGCGCTAGTCGTGCCAACTATCTCGAATCCGTTTTTCGCGGAAGTCGTAGAAGAGGTTGCGCGTATCGCTGATCGGCACGATTACGAGCTACTCTTGAGCATGACGCATAACTCTCCTGAGGAGGGCAAGCGGCATCTGGAGCGGATGGCGAGTCGCTGGGTGGATGGATTCATTGTCATGGGCATGGCGGGAAATATTACTGATATTCTGTCTTTGAAAAAGTCTGGCAAAGAAGTGGTGTTGAGCGTCTGGAATCAAGATCCACGCGCCCAGAATTTGCCAATTGTTGATATTGATTTTCGTGTGGCGGGCGAATTGGCAACGCGGCATCTGCTAGAGTATGGACATCGACGTATTGCGGCTATTTTAGAGGAACCTGTTCAATATACCCGCCGTCAGGGATTTCAGGCAGCGCTGGCTGAAGCTGGTCTTTCAGCTCCCCAGTCCTATATTCGTCAGGGAGATTCGTCCTTTGAGAGTGGCTATCAATGCGCCCTGGCTCTTTTGGATCTCGCAGATCCACCGACAGCGATTTTCGCAGGCAATGACTGGATGGCATTAGGAGCCATCGAAGCGATTACAAGCAGAGGTCTCACTGTCCCCTCTGACCTTTCCGTGGTGGGCGTTGACGATATTAGTCTGTCTGCTCATTCCAAGCCTCGTTTGACAACGATCAGAACTCCTAAACGGGAAATGGCCAGAACCGCTACTGAATTATTATTACGCTATATCCAAAGCACCGACGATGGTCCTGAAAATGCTTTGAAGATTCTGGTTAGCCCTAACCTGGTTGTGCGCGAATCGACTTCTCGGCTCACATAAGCAAGCTTTCTTGCCTGATACTGATAAATTTCGGCCCCACCCCCTGAGTTTAAGGATGGTAACTACTCAGGTGCCCTCTTCTCGCCATCTCTTTGCTCGCTGTGGAGTAGGGCGGTTTCGGCAGGGCACCTGAGCAGTTGCTAAGGATGAGTTGGAAGGGCGAAGGCCATCGCCCTTCCATGCTTTTCTGAGGGATTTCGGGCGCAGCGTCCAAAATCCCTCTTTTCTTCCTTTGGGGTGGGACGGTTTCGATCGACAGTGTCTTTCGCCAAAAATGCCTAAAAGGGGTGGGCGAGCGGGGAGAAAAGCGACTTTTGCGAAGCCCTGTCTTATGGCTGCGGAATGATTGACGTTAATGGCTGTGCAATGTACAATATCTGGTGTCCTCAATGTCAGATGTAGGTATAAATAATTATGGCAGACAAAGATACTCGAACCAACCTTATCTTGCAAGCTCTCCGGCAACATGGGCGTGTTGATGCGGAAGAGTTAAGTCGCCAATTTGCTGTAAACTCTTCAACCATCAGGCGTGATCTGGAAAAGCTCGATCGCCAACATCTTTTGCGCCGCATTCATGGCGGAGCCGTTCCTGTGGATATCCTCTCCTACAGTACCTATGGGCAGGATCTGACTTTTCAGATCAATATGAGCAAATACCCTGACGAAAAAACACGGATTGCCGTGGCTGCCATAGGCCTGATCAAACCTGGCGATACCATTGCACTTTCTCCTGGTACAACCACAACCTATCTGGCTCGCCATATTCGCCATTCTCTCCTCCAGGATCTCCATATTGTCACGAACGCAGCAAACATTGCTATGGAATTGGCGAGTTTGCCCGGTATCACTATCACTTTGATTGGTGGACTCCTGCTCCCCGATTTTTTTGCGCTGGTTGGTCCTTCCGCTGAACAAGGGCTAAAAGAAATTTATGTCACCAAGGCCTTTATCGGGGTCACGGGATTGCATCCTATCCGGGGATTAACTGGACCAAATCAATTAGAAGCGTTTACCCATCGTATTATGATTGAACGGGCGCAGCAAACCATCGTCCTGGCAGATCATACCAAGCTCAATCATATAGCACTCTACACTATTGCTCCTATTACGGCTCTCCACACAGTTATTACCGATCAAGGGGCCTCCCCAGAAATACTTCTCCAATTGAGAAATCAAGCTATTGATGTACAAGAAGCATAATAGGCCTCTCCCCTCAAAAGCAAGAATATGAGTCATCCCTCATTTTTCCAAAATGAGTCAATGCCCTCTCTGGCGGCTGCCCCTCCCTGCTGGAGCGCAATGGGACGGCAACAGCGGCACTAATATCCTCACAAAACGATTTTTTTCGTCCTTTTTGCCGCTTTAGTGACAAAAAGAACGGGAGTATAGAGGGATGCCCTCTGCTAACTTCATGTCTGTGGGAAAGATAGCTTTACAAGACACTGAAAAGTGATTTGCAGCGTAACTATGCGATCAACAATGCACGAACGTGCAAAATTACCTCACGAAAGGGCATTGACAATGCGCGTTTGAGCAACTATACTTTTATTGATTAGAGAACAGAGTACGGTTTATTAGAAAAACAGCTGGGGTAAACCCTCATGGAAGTGCTATTATGAAAGTTCTGGTGACTGGCGGAGCCGGTTATATTGGCTCGCACACGGTTCGTGAATTGACACGACAAGGATACGATGTTGTTATTGTAGATATCCTGGAACAACCACTACTCCAGGCTGTCCTGGGCGTTCCGTTTTTTCAGGCTGATCTGACAGACGCCGCACAACTGGATCGCATTTTCAGTGATGTGAAGCCAGAGGCCGTTATGCATTTTGCGGCCTCAAAAGCTCCCGGTGAATCGATGGTTGAGCCAACCAAATATTTCCGCAATAATGTGTATGGAACGCTCCTATTGCTCGATACAATGGCGCGTCATCACGTCAGGAATCTCATCTTCTCCTCCAGTTGTTCCGTCTTTGGTACACCAGAAGTATTGCCCGTAACCGAGCAGACCCCATTCAGCCCTAAAAGTGTTTACGGAGAAACGAAGTTAATGGGGGAAACGCTTTTGAAATGGTTCGATGTGACAAAGGGAATCAAGTCAGTCGCTTTGCGCTATTTTAACGCGTCAGGTGCTTCGCTGGACAATGCCATCGGTGAAAATTGGGATACTACCTCAAATCTCATTCCACTTATCATGAAAACAGCGCTAGGGAAAAAACCTTCGATTAGCGTTTTCGGCAAGGATTATCCCACGCGAGACGGCACGGCTATTCGTGATTATATCCATGTGGTCGATCTTGCAATCGCCCACGTCAAAGCACTTGAATATCTGCTTAACGGAAACCAGAGCACGGCTTTTAACCTGGGCAGCGGGGTTGGCTATACGGTTCAAGAGGTTATTAATGCAGCACGGAAAGCAAGTAGGAGAGATTTCCTTGTGGAGTATGTACAGCGTCGTCCGGGCGATCCGGCTGCCATCTGGGCTGATGCCAGCAAAGCCGAACGGGAACTCGACTGGACAGCGCAGTATGATCTGGAGACCATTGTTGAAACAGCCTGGGTCTGGCACAGTACCCAGGTTGAGAGTCTTGAGGAAACATTGCACATATGAGCGGCTTACAAAACGGTTCTTCCTGGGAGGAACGCTGGCATCCTTTACGTGAAGAATGGATCGTCATCGCAGCTCATCGACAGAATCGTCCCTGGATAGGTGCGATAGTTGAGTATGAAAGCAAAAAGCTTCCAGCCTACCTCCCAGATTGTTATCTCTGTCCAGGCAATCAGCGGATCAGCGGATCGATAAATCCAGATTATAAAACAACGTACGTATTTAAAAATGATCATCCCTGTGTCGATCTCAATGCACCAGACAGTGTCCCAGTCGCCTTGCCTTATCGCTCACGTCCCGCCCATGGCTTCGCACGCGTCATCTGTTATAGTCCGCTCCATCATCTGGCAATGGCAGAAATGTCGCTCTCAACGATTGAAGAAATTGCGGGAGTCTGGCAACAACAAACATTTGAGCTGGGAAGCCATCCAACTGTTAAGCATGTGCTCTGTTTCGAAAACAAGGGCGACATTGTCGGGGTTTCTAATCCACATCCCCACGGTCAGGTGTATGCAACCAATTTTGTGTTCAAAACTATAGAAGGGGAGCTGACGGCATCTCAGCGTTACCTCAACGAAACTGGACACGCTCTTTTCCAGGATATTATTCTGGCTGAGCAAAAAGACGGGAGGCGCTTGCTGTATGAAGACGAGCATGTTATTGCCTTCGTGCCCTATTTCGCACGGTACGCGTACGAAGTCTATCTTGCTCCGAAGCGGCCCGTTTCACATATTCATCACTTGAATGAGAACGAGATTGTCTCTCTGGCTCAGGCACTCAAACAAGTTACAGTGCGCTATGATAATCTCTGGCAGATGCCGTTTCCGTATGTGATGTCATTGCATCAGGCACCCACGGATGGTGCTGACTACCATGCCTATCATTTCTTTCTTGCCTTCCATCCTCCTTTACGTCGTCCAAATGTGCAAAAGTTTCTGGCTGGACCAGAGATTGGAGGCGGCAATTTTGTGAGTGATACCCTCCCAGAGGAGAAAGCTGCCGAACTTCTGGCCGTCTCTACGCGCCATTACCTGGAAAGAGAGGATGACATATGATTCGAGAGAAAGAGGCACTTCTGCAATGCCTGCGCGAGATCCACGCGGCGATTCGTGATCAAGTCGTTCTCTCATGTGAAGAAGCATCAATCGATCAACTGGCTGAGATTGTGGCGGATCAGGCTGGAGATACTATTTTCGCCATCGATCGTATCTCAGAGAAGGTGTTACTCGAACATTTTGCGCATATAGGTGATAGATGGTCGTTTATCCTAATTGCGGAAGGACTGGGCGAAGATGGAATAGCTGTCTTTCCTCAGGGAACTGATCCAGAGCAAGCCGAATTGCGGATTATTATCGACCCCATCGATGGAACTCGTGGGATTATGTATCAGAAACGGCCAGCCTGGATCTTGACAGGGGTAGCACCCAATCGTGGTTCGGCTACAAATCTGGCTGATATTGAGTTGGCGATCCAGACGGAAATTCCGCTAGTCAAACAACACTTGAGTGATATGCTGTGGTCCCTTGCCGGTGAGGGTTACCAGGGAGAACGCTATAATCGCATCACAGGCGAAACGCTTCCGCTTCACCTCAGACCATCCCAGGCCAGCACCATTGCTCAGGGTTTCGGCGGCATTGCCCGCTTCTTTCCCGGGAAACGTGCGGAACTGGCTGCGATCGATGATGCTGTGGTAGAGCAGGCTCTGGGACCCATCCAGCCTGGCAAAGTGCTGGCTTTCGAAGATCAGTATATCTCTACTGGCGGACAGCTCTATGAACTCATTGCGGGGCATGATCGCTGGTTGGCGGATCTCCGTCCTCTCGTTTATCCACCAGAAAATGCTGGTCTCTGCTGCCATCCCTATGACCTGTGCACTGAACTGATTGCTCGCGAGGCCGGGATCATCATCACTGATCACCAGGGACAGCACCTTCGCGCTCCTCTGGATGTGACAACGAGCATTACCTGGATGGGTTTTGCAAATCAGGCACTTCACCAGCAAATCGCCCCTCTTCTACTTACAGCATTACAGCAGTATCGCTTTCCTGACAACAGACCAGAAAGAGAATAGATGGGTTTTAAGATAGTCAGGTTGTCTTTTATTTCTCTTCACGCATCAGGCAAACGGCGTATGGTATATTACGTGAGAAATCGCTTTCGCGGAGAGCAATAGGAGGAAGTGTATCCTGATGGAATCTCATGGACCTGGCAGGATTGGTATTATTGGCTCTGGTATCGCAGGAAGTTCAGCAGCATATTTTCTACGTCAAGAACTGGGAGAGACTGTACAGATTGTCGTCTTTGAGCAAGCCGCGCAGGCTGGGGGCCGCATTCAGGAACTCCAGATTGATGGAGAGCAGGTAGAACTGGGAGCAAGCATTTTTCATAGCAGGAACCGCCATCTGGTTCATTTTGTCGAGATACTTGGACTCCATCAACAGCGAACCGATACAACAGGAACTCTTGGTATCTGGAATGGTCTCGCATTTGATTTGAAGAGTTTTTCTGCTCAACTGACATCTATGCAGTTGTTACTTCGGTATGGATGGACACTGATACGCACGCAAGGATTAGTCAAAGAGGCGATGACGCTTTTGGACAAAGCCTATGCCTCCCAGAAGAATGCCTTCCAGGAGGTTCAAAGTCCTGAGGCCTTTCTTACAGACCTGGGCCTCTACCCTCTGACGCAAAAATCCAGCAATGAGTTTTTCCGCTCACATGGCATGTCAGAACGTTTTTTGCGCGAATTTGTCGATGGAGCCTCCCGTAACAATTATGGACAGGATGGAGATATCAACGCGCTGGTGAATCTTGTCTCGCTCGCCGGGACGGGAATGGCAGGAGGCTATTTGTGCTCGGTACAGGAAGGCAATCAGCAAATCTGTCAGGGATTACTTCGTGTTTCAAGAACAAGTGTCAGAACCTCCTGCCGGGTCCAGCAGGTGACTCGTCCTCGCTCGGAGGACGACGGTTATCTACTTGAACTGGAGAATGGAGAATCGGAGCACTTCGATGCTGTAATCATTGCTGCTCCTTTAGAAGGAGCAGCAATAACCTTCCAGAACATCAATCTACCCGCCTCAGCTTCCCTACGGAGACCGTATCAGGTCACGCATGTCACGCTGGTTGTGGGAAGCCTCAATCCTGCCTGGTTTGGCATGAAAAGAAGAAAGGATCTCCCTGATTTCATCCTGACAACAGAAAACCCGGCCATTCCTTTCTCCTCCCTGGAAGCGATTGCCAGAAAACACGTCCCACAGCGCACAATTTACAAGCTTTTTTCACGTGATCCTGTCGGCGAGGAAATCCTTGCAAAGCTCTTTGATGAGCGCATGCAAACGGAATACAAACAGTGGCACGCGTACCCTGTCCTCAAGCCAATGTCGCAATGGCCTCCCTTTCAAATCAGCAGAAATCTCTACTACGTGAACGCGATGGAGTCAGCCGTCTCAACCATGGAAACGGAGGCTATAGCGAGTCGGTATGTTGTGAATCTGCTCAAACAGGCGTACTAGCTATGACTACGGGATGATTTTCTCGGGATGGAGCACGATGATCACACGATTTGGATCGTCGATGATGCCCTTGAGCATTTCTTCACGCCGGTCTTCTGGCACGTATTTTTCAATGATGGGACGCGTCAACTGCGCGATATTTTGCTCAATGATCTCTGCCTGTCCATAGGCCGTTACGGACGTACGGCTGGCCGGGTCATCGACGATGAGTGAGACGGCGGCATTGCGTTTGATGTTCTTATATTTGGCTCGCTCCTTCGACGTGGAAAAGAAGAAGTCTTTGCCATCCCAGAAGTACCAGACGACGGTAAGTTGCGGCGCACCATTGGCGCGATTGACTCCGATGACAGCCGTATTTGGTTGCGAGAGCAGCACAGCTTGTTTTTCAGAGATCATGGATGTTTTGCTCCTTTTTGTTTGTGTAGTGCAAAACCGCCCCTCCCCTTGAAAAAAGGAGAGAATAGCCGAGATATAGAGGCGCAGCCGCCATCTTTCTCTTTGAAAGATGGCGGCTTTGCAAGCCACAGAAAAGCTCATATGGTTAGAACTCAGGGCACAAGCACGATTTTGCCATGAGTATGATGTTGCTCCAACTCGCGATACGCCTCTTGAACATCGGTGAGGGGATAGACGTGGGCAATCGGGATTTCCAGTGCTTCCTGGTCGATAAGCTGAGCGAGATCAGCCAGCACTGCCGCGCTCGCTGCCTGAGCGTTTCCCTC
>DAOTTL010000584.1:0-3279 GCA_034438135.1 Ktedonobacteraceae bacterium
CGAGGGGTTAAGCTGTACTATTTTGCACCTATCCCCAGGGAAAAATTTAACATTAGCTTAATAGTCCTTAACCTATCCATAAAGTATGGTTAACTCCTCCATGCTATTTTACCTATGTAATAGTAAAAAATATTACTGGAAACCGCAAAGCCCCACGAAGATGTGGAAGGTTTGTGGAGGGAAAACTATTAGGAGGATTTATGTTTAAATCATGGCGCTACACATTTCTGGTAGGACTGGTACTGACGATGAGTATATTTATCGTGGCCTGCGGTGACAGTGGCTCATCGAGCACTGGTAGCGGCGGCTCAAGTTCGACGCCATCTACCCTGGGAACTGCTGGCAGCTATAACTGTATAACTGGAAATCTGGTGGCGAGTGGCTCGACCGCGCTGGCACCATTGGTCAAAGATGTTGCCGCGAAATATCAGGCCAAGTGCTCTGGCTCAAGCATCACCGTGCAGCTCGGAGGCAGTAAGACAGGCCTGGCTAATGTCGAAGCGGGTAGTGTAGGCATCGGTGACTCTGATGTATTTGCTTCGAGCACTCAGAAGGACCTGGTAGATCATCAGGTGAGCGTTGTCATTTTCGCAGTAATTGTCAACGCCAAACTTGGTATAACGAATCTAACGACGGACCAGATTAAAAGTATTTACTCTGGCACCGTTACCAACTGGAGTCAGGTTGGAGGTCCCAACATGCCCATAGTAGTAGTCAGCCGTCCTGCCAGCTCCGGCACACGAGCGACCTTCCAGAGCTACATTCTGGGAGGAGCCGAGAAAGTAAGCGGCCCATCCAATTTGACGACCGATAGTACTGGTACAGTAGTGACCAACGTGGCCCAGACTGACGGCGCGATTGGGTATGCTGCAACCGGTGGTGCGAAGTCGAACACAGGAGTAACCTTGCTCTCCATCGACAGCAATGCGCCAACAGCAGCTTTGACGGAGAGCAATACCTACAAGTTCTGGAACATCGAGCACATGTATACAAAGGGTAAGGCTACCCCTATTGCTCAGGCCCTGATTGACTACATGAGTAGTTCGGATGGCACCGCTCAGGCGGCTGCTCTAAGCTTTGTTCCTCTGAGTATGATGCAGCAAAGTGCCACTGCGGCCCACCAGCCTTCTTAGGTTCTATGCTATTCATCTAGATGGTACTGTGTTCATTCGATAACCAATTTTCAAATGGACACAGTACCCTTCCCATCTTGTAGAAAGAGATTTTCCAGGAAGGAGGACATAGTGGAGTACAGTCAACGTGCTCGGATAGCCGATGTGGTAGCGCGTGTCATTTTCAGTATATGCGCCATTTTACTGGTTGTAGTCATTCTTGCTGTCATCTTTTTTATCGCCTCCAAGGCTTTCCTTGTATTTGGAGAAGGGGCGAACATAAAGACCTATTTTACCGTTGACAATTGGGATCCTACAGGTGCGAATGATCCGACTGGTAATGGTCAGCCTTCATATGGGGCCTTTGGGCTTCTGTTGGGATCGGTCGTGATAACACTGGGTTCCATCATCATTGTAACGCCTCTCGCCATTGGTACGGCAGTTTTCTTTACCGAAATGGCTCCAAAGTGGTTAGTCATGTTATTGCAGCCATTGGTAGAGATCTTCACAGGTGTGCCATCGGTCGTCGTAGGGTTTCTTGGTTTAACCCTTTTGGTGCCGTTTTTGCAACATATCTCTGCTCCGCTGACGAACAACTTGCCGACAGGTGGCTATGGTTGGGGCGCGGCTATTCTGGTGCTGGTTATCATGGTATTGCCTACTGTGTTGAGCATCTCAATTGACAGTCTGAGGGCGGTGCCGGGGAACGTCCGAGAGGCCAGTCTGGCATTGGGTTCTACGCGCTGGCAAATGATGATCAAAGCGATTGTGCCAGCGGCCTCGACCGGGCTTGGTACTGCGGTTGTTCTGGGGATGGCGCGTGCAATCGGTGAGACGCTGGCAGTGGCATTAGTATTGCAGGGTTCACAACTGCCTCAGAAGCTTTTTACCCTGGCAGCTTTTTTCCAGCCTAATGTAAACGCCACCATGGTTATCGCCAGCGATTTTGGTGAAACAGCCGGTGCAGCACAAGATGCCTACTGGACACTGGCATTTGTTTTGTTGGTGATCTCGTTCATTTTTATTTGTATCAGCCGCTATCTGTCGAGTAGGAGTGTCTATAGATGAGTACTCAAGCAGCGTCTCCCACTATGCTCGATCAGCGTAGTAGACGTCTGGAAGCTCAGGAACGCCTCGTGCGGAGACTGCATCTGCGCAACGGTATAGCCTCAAGCATTCTCTGGCTGATTACAGGCATTGTGACGATCATTTTTGTAGGGATTATTGTGTATCTGGTGTGGACCGGAGCAGGTACTCTCGTTACTCCGTCATTTTATGGCACGAGTGAGAGAGGTATCGCTCCTGAACTTTTTAATACATTCTACATTCTTATCCTGGCGGAAATATTCTTGTTCCCGATCTCGCTGGGAGGGGCCATCTTCCTGGTGGAATATGTCACCCAGAGGCGTTTCTTGACAGTGGTTCACTTCGCTGCGGAGACGCTGGCTGGTGTGCCTTCACTGGTTCTAGGAATGTTTGGTTTTCTCGTCTTTAGTTCTTACGGTCACCTTGGTATCAGTCGTCTGGCTGGTGCATTAACGCTGTTGTGCCTCAATTTCCCGTTCGGCCTGCGCCTCTTCGAGGATGCTCTGGGTGCTGTCTCACGCGAACAACGTGAGGGATCGTTAGCTCTGGGTGCGACCAAGTGGCGTACTATTCGTTCTGTGGTGTTGCCTTCAGCGCTGCCGGGAATCATAACTGGCTTGATTCTCACCGCTGGTAAAATTATCGGCGAGGCGGCGGCTCTGTTGTTTACCATGGGAATATTTAATCCGGCGAACGTCTTTACGCTTAATCCGTTGCTCGCCAGCGATACGCTGACGACGCGCCTGTACTATATTAAGGGTCAGGGAGCAGGTACCATAGGACTGACTTCAGTGCAAGAAACAGCTCTGGCGGCTGGCGTTTCAGCTGTACTCATTCTGCTCCTATTAATCATCAATATTGTTGCTCGCGCAGCTGGTCGTATGATCCAGCGGAGGCTGACTGCCGCCTAGCTGTGTGTTACACGTGCCTGGTATGATTCAGGCAGTTATCGCAGAAGCGAGGAGAGTGCTGCTTATGAACACCTCATTCGAGACAACCGGAGGATCAACACCTCTTCCAGAGAATGCAAATATCTTCTCAAGGAAAGTTGCGCGTAGCGGGCATATCTCGTATGAAGTCC
>DAOTTL010000585.1:0-9203 GCA_034438135.1 Ktedonobacteraceae bacterium
GGAGTGTGGCGCATTCGCGCCACACTCCACACCAGTTGCTCTTTTTTATATGGGGTGGGGTGGCCTGCCAGGCCGACGCAGCAGATCGGCAAGAAACCTCTACTTGTAAGGGGGCCGAAAGCCAAAGGCTTTCGGAGAATGAAATAATCCTGATGAGGGATGACTCATACTTGTAATCCTCGCGGAGAGAGGCTATACTAATGACCTCTAACCATTCCATCATCTAATTCGATCTTAAGAGAAGATAGCAGGACCCATGAGCGACTACGATTCGATCGCATCTTTTTATGATATTGAACATGCCTCATTTGACGAAGATCTGGATATGTACCGTAACTTCGCTGAACTATGTGGCGGAAAAATCCTGGAGCTGGCCTGCGGTAGTGGGCGGCTATTGTTGCCTCTGGCCATCAGTGGATATAAACTGACAGGGGTAGATAGTTCGTGGGCGATGTTGGATATCGCGCAGAAAGGTCTGGAGGAAGCCGGGGTTACTGCGAACTGCCAGCTAATTCAGCAAGATATGTGTGATCTTCGTTTGCCGGAAAAATATCGTCTGGCCATAATTGCGCTCGGTTCGTTTGGTCACATAACCACGCGTTCAAGGCAGCAGGAAGCTCTGGCATGCGTGCGCCAGCATTTGAGCAAGGGAGCGATGTTCATTCTGGACATCAGCAATGAGGACGCTCGCTATATGGAGGCATTGAGTGGACAGGTGCTTCATCAGGGCACCTGGCAGCAGGAAGATGGTTCTTACATTACCCACTTCATCAGTCCCGCCTCATCGACTGCCCAGCATCTTCTCGATCTCACCCATTTTTATGAAGTGCACCGTCAGGGAGAGGCCGTGCGGCGCACAGTTTCGCAGACCGATCTCTATCTTTTTGAGCGCAATGAGACTGAGCTTCTGTTGGATCAGGCCGGTTTTGTGCTCAGAGATGTCTATGGAGACTACAATTTTGGCCCCTATGAACATGAGAGTCCTCGAATGATTTTTATAGCAGAGGTACGTTAGTATGGCGATAACGCATAAGTGGGAATTAAAGGCAGCGGAAGCTGTGGCATTGCAGCGGGAGTTAAATAGTCAGGTTATTCGCGAAGATCAGTTGGGTGAAGTAAGATACGTAGCAGGCGTAGATATGGCCATTAATGAAGAGCACAAAGCCGCACGTGCCGCCGTTGTCCTGCTCACTTTTCCTGGTCTGGAGATCATCGAGAAGCACGTCTATGAAGAACCTTTGCGTATGGAGTACATACCAGGTCTGCTCTCCTTCAGGGAACTGCCCTGTGTGATCGGAGCTTTTGAGCAACTCAAGCAGCAGCCAGATATCGTAATGGTTGACGGACAGGGGATTGCGCACCCTCGTCGTCTGGGTATCGCCTCACATCTAGGTTTATGGATCGACCTCCCCACCATTGGATGTGCCAAGTCGATACTCGTAGGGAGACACGGAGAGGTTGGTGAGGAGGTCGGGGATTGGGTACCTCTCATCGATCGCAAAGAGACAATAGGCGCACTTCTACGAACTCGTAAGAAGGTAAAGCCAATGATCATCTCCTTGGGACATAAGATCAGCCTGGAGAGCAGTATCAAGTACGTGCTGGCCTGTGGTGGAGGCTACCGTCTTCCTGAGACCACGCGTCAGGCTGACAAACTTTCTAAAGATAATGCCTGGAGTGAAACAACTTCAGAGGCCAGTTCATAACGTTGCTGTGTCCTGACCCTTGTAAAGGGGAGTCGTAAAAAAGAACGTTGTACCATGCGCTTTGCTGTTCTCGGTCTCCTGTGGTTGACTCTCCAGAAAGATCTTACCTCCATGTTGCTCCACAATCAGGCGAGCAATTGAGAGACCCAGACCATAACCACCCATTTTTGATTGCATGGCATGATTGGACTGATAGAAGCGCTCAAACACATGAGGCTGATCTTCAGGAGGGATCCCATAGCCCGTATCAATCACCGAGAACAGAGCCATCGCAGGCTGCTGAGGATGAGGCAGGACGCGTATCGTTACTTTGCCAAGCGGTGGAGTAAATTTGATCGCGTTCGTCACCAGGTTATTTAGAACCTGCTTCATACGCTGAGGGTCGGCATAGATGTAGGGGGCTGTAGAAGGAATGTCTTTCTCCAAAAAGACCGCAGCTTTAAGCGCTTGAGGCTTGAGACTGGTCACAACCTGTTTGGCAAGTACACGCGCATTAACCTTCTGGAACTTCATTTCAAACTGGCCAGTATCCGATCGCGTCATAAAGAGAATATCTTCTACAATGGCCAGGAGTTGTTGTACACCTTCCTGGGCATAGCCAAGATATTTCTTTTGTTCCTCGCTCAGAGAGCCCATATGACCCTGCATCAGGAGATCGACAAAGCCATGGACCGAGTTGAGTGGCGTGCGAAGTTCATGTGAAACCATAGAAACGAAGTTTGCCCGCACCTGATTTGCTACTTTGAGGGCTGTAATGTCGCGGGCCTCGAAGACAGCGACGACTTTATCCGCAACATGTGCCGGAGTGACGCCCACCGAGTACTCAGAGGAAGAATCTGCCTCTGCCCCCAGAAAAAGCTCATCGGACGCAATGGTCTCACCATGCTGCAACACACGCACGAGTGGACAATTAGATGTTCCACATAAGACCGTTCCATTGAGATTGCGACAGCGCAAGATCGTTTTACAGGAGAAGGTAGAGGCCGCATCGGGAGTAAGAGCAAAGCGAGCCAGTGCCGCGGGATTGGCATCATGTAGTGCAAAATGCTCATTAACAACGACAATAGCGGCAGGCGAATGATGAAAGAAATCATTCATATAGTCTGTGTCGCCTGTGGACCGGTAAGAGATTGATTCAGACATCTTTTGTAAAGAGACCTTACGCTGATTCGGACGGTCAGAGGGGTTGAAAGATGGATTTTCCTGTTTTCCTGGGTACGCCCCCTCCATTCCATCATCAGCCCGGTTCTCCATTATCTGTGGCAATTGATTGACATCCTTACGCACAGTGCCCCCTATTTACCCGAAAATTTGTAGCCAATACCACGAACGGAAATAATATATTGTGGTTTCAGTGCATCCTCCTCAAGCTTACGACGCAAACGACGAATGTAGACATCCACAATGTTACTGTTATTTTCATCTTCATTCCACACAGCAGCGAGCAAGCGATTACGTTCAACTGCCTGGCCTGCGGAAGCCATCAGAACACGCAGAACCTGCATCTCGGTATGCGTTAGCATGATTGGTGAGTGTTCACCAATCACCACCTTGAGTTCAGCAGGGAAGAGTTCGATCTGACCCGAGCGAATGCTAGAGTTCCCCGGAGTGGTATGTTTTTTACTTCTGCGCAAGACGGCTTGAACGCGAGCCACAAGCTCCTGATGATTGTAGGGTTTGCAGATATAGTCATCGGCCCCAATGTTAAAGCCATGCAATATCGATTCCAGAGCATCCTGAGCGGTCATAAAAATAAGAGGAGTTTCGTAGCCTTCGGCGCGTAATTTCTCCGAAAACTGAAATCCGTCAAGATAAGGCATGGTAACATCGAGGAGGAGCAAGTCTGGCTCGCGCCTTTTGATCATTTGCATCGCTCCGCGTGGGTTATTGGTTGTTTCTACCTCATACCCTTCCTTGCTCAGGGCAAATTGAACTAAAGCGTTCGCAAAAAGATCATCGTCAACGACAAGAATGTACACAGTCTTTCCCCTCATCAGACCTCCGCCTACAGATATTCCTGCGTTTACACACAGGGAGGAAGTAGGCGTTCCTGGTTGGACGAGTTAAGCATGGGACAATACCCATCCTTCCTCTTCCAACAACACCGCCCCCTTGGAGGGCCAACTATTCACTTTTCTGTTTTCGTCTAAACATTTTCGCCATCTGTACTAGAGCTATGCACGGGGGAATGCGGGAATCCAGCATATACTGAATGAAGAGACTGCACTATTTCTGCCTTTCCAGCGTACAACGCCTGTCTAAGGGATGTCAAGCTTGCATCCCGGTGGTAGAGCGCATTTTCTCCATAAAAATCATTAACACAGCCAGGTCTGCCGGTGAAACACCTTCTACACGAGAAGCCTGCCCAAGAGTGCGTGGACGCACATGCGCAAGTTTCTGCCGTGCCTGAGTACGCAGGTGGGGGATAGTCGCATAGTCTAATGACTCAGGAATACGATGTTCCTCCAACCGTTTTGTACGGTAGACAAGCTGTTCCTGTTTCTGCACATAACTCTCGTATTTTACTTGCAGTTCAACTTCTTGCGCTACATCGGCTGGTAGCTCTGGCAATACAGAAGTGGCGGCTGTCTCGCCGTAATTCTCGGACTCATGTTCAGCGAATTCTATCTCTACCTCTGTCTCTGAAGGAGATTGTGAGCTGTTTCTGTACTGAGAGAGTTGAGCGACCTGCGTATAGTCCACTCCTGGTCGGCGCAAGAGTTCACGCGCTGAGACCTTTTGTCCAAGCGGTGCGAGACCCACTTCTCGGGCGTTTTCCTCGGTTGTGCGCGAATCGGTAAAGAAAACAGTATCGAGTTGGGTAAGCATCCGCTGGATATCTTCTCGCTTCTTTACGACCTCCGCGTAGCGATTTTCATCGATCATTCCAAATTTGTACGCGTATGCACTCAAGCGTAGATCAGCACTCTCTGGTCGCAGGAGAAGACGATACTCAGCCTGTGAGGTATGCAGACGGTACGGCTCGCTCAGCGAGCGTGTCACCAGATCATCGATCAGGACACCGATATAGGCTTCGTGGCGACCGAGTACAAAAGGCTCCTCACCTCGTACAGCGAGGGCGGCATTGATACCTGCCATAATTCCCTGCGCTGAGGCCTCCTCGTAACCAGAGGTTCCGTTGATCTGACCCGCCAGAAAAAGGCCCGCCACGGCCTTGGTGGACAGATTGGCAAAAAGTTGTTCAGGGGGTACATAATCATATTCTACGGCATAGCCAACGCGCATCATTTCAGCGTGGGCAAGAGCGGGTATACTTCTCAGCATTGCCAGCTGAACATCTTCAGGCAGACTTGTATTCATGCCCTGCACATAGATCTCGCCTGTACGCCAGCCTTCAGGTTCCAGGAAAATCTGGTGGCGATCTTTGTCCGCAAAGCGGACAATTTTATCTTCAATGGAGGGACAGTAGCGTGGTCCGATACCTTCGATCACGCCTGTATAGAGTGGCGAACGGTGCAGATTCGCCCGAATGACATCCCGTGTCTGTTCATTGGTGTAGATCAGGTAGCAGGGGAGTTGTGGACGCCAGCCCTGCATATCCTCATCAGTGACGGGATAGAGCGGACTGGGCCGAGTTCCGGGCAACTGAACATCTGCTCGTGCTGTACGATCGTAGGAGAAGAAAAGAGGCACACGGCTGCCAGGTTGGGGGATTGTTTGCGTGAAATCAACTGTGCGGGCATCGATGCGTGGTGGCGTGCCAGTTTTGAAGCGACGAATTTCCAATCCAAGCGCATGGAGCGAACCGGAGATGCCCAGAGCTGGCCCCTCACCGGCTCGACCGCCTGGCTGCGTTTTATCGCCAACTACAAGCCGGCCATTGATAAATGTACCGGTTGTAAGAATCACCGCTCCTGCCTCATACAGCCAACCATTGCTGGTCAAAACGCCCGTAATGATTGGCCGTCCATCGGGTCCAGTCTCGTTTAAAAGTTCAGTGATTGTGGCCTGCTTTAGATCGAGATCAGGCTGACTCTCCAGGACAAATTTCATAGCGAGGCGGTAGGCCTGTTTATCGCACTGAGCACGTAACGCCTGGACAGCGGGTCCTTTACTTGTATTGAGCATACGGATCTGAATAAAAGTGCGATCAGTATTGCGTCCGATCTCACCACCCAGAGCATCGATTTCTTTTATAAGATGTCCCTTGGCAGGTCCTCCCATTGAGGGATTACAGGGCATCAAGGCCACACTATCCAGGTTCATAGTAAGTAGCAGGGTTTTACGGCCCATGCGGGCACTGGCGAGAGCTGCCTCGCAACCAGCATGACCAGCCCCGACAACGATAACTTCATAAACACCTCGCAGCGAGTTTTCTGGGGTGTTTGTTTGCGCACTGCGCTCAGTTTGATTACTCATAGTCCTGTGATCTTTATCTATTAACGTGCTCTATCAGTGAACGATTTTTCACATTATCCGCTACGCCATGGTATTATGCATCAGTTGAATTCTAACGTCAAGAGAATAAGAAAAACGTCAGGGCTATTTCATTCTTCGAAAGCCTCTGGCTTTTGGAGAATGAAATAGCCCTGACAATAGGTGAAGACAGCACTACGAAGCTGTCCAAATATGCTATGATGAAAGTACAGGAGGTTTTCTCGTGGCAGATACATTTGAATCTCTTTATGCTCCTTTGCTCAAAGAAATTTTTACCGAGCAGGCGCGGCAGCAGATCCTCCAGGGCGTGGACGCTCTGACACAGGCTCGTGAATATGCCAACCTGGGCAAACCTGATTTTGCGTTAGCATTTTTATTGCTCTCCGATCAATCAGATGAAGAGAAGCGTGAGGTGCTTGCGCTCTCTTACGAGCAGCGGGCGGCTCTCTCTACAAAAAAGGCGAACGAATATAGTGTGCAGTTTCATCGTCCGTTTCCTTTGATCAAACTGGAGGCACGCAAAGATTTGCAGGTTGCACGTGCCATTCGCCAGGGAGAGAATATGTAAGGAGAAAAGGATGAGGTTGTCAGCAGCTTCGCTGCTGACAACCTCATCCTTTTCTCCTTGAGATATGACGGCGTAGCCGCCAGACAAGCGTTATTCTTCGGGAAGAATGACCTCAGGGAGAACGGCCTCTTCAGGAATTTCTATGGTCTCCACTGTCTCCTCAGAAGAGGAGCTTTCTTTCTCCTCCTCGTCATCCAGTTTCTTGCCATTTGTTGTAGAGATAGCCACGACAGCGTCTCCTTCGGCGAGATTCTGCATGATCGAACCCTGCGTTGCTCTGCCAAGCACGCGAATAGCACTGACATCCATACGGATTACCACACCGGTTGCCGAAACAATCATCAGATCGCTATCCTGCTCAGTGTTAATAACGCGAGCAGCGGCAATTTGACCAGTCTTTTTGGTCAGTCTGGCGGTCAGAACACCTGTACCCCCACGGCTATGTTTGGGATACTCGCTGATAGGAGTGCGTTTCCCGTAGCCATTTTCCATGACCACCAGCAATTCGCCCTCGCGCGTGATATTGAGTGAGACGAGTGTATCGCCTTTGCTCAGTCGGATGCCGCGAACACCGCCACTTGTGCGCGAGGCCGAACGGAGTTCCGCGACCGTAAAGCGGATAGCGCGTCCCTGAGCGCTGATCATCAGTACGTCGTCCTCAGCGTGCGCCAGCTTGGCGTCGATCAGTTCATCATCCTCTTCCAGATTCATTGCAATCAGTCCGCCCCTGCGTACTACCTCAAATTCACTCATTGAGGTCTTTTTAATCTCGCCCTTGCGGGTTGCCACAAGCATACAGTCGCGGCTAACTCCCTTGGGCACACTGACCATCGCTGTCACGCGCTCGCGCTGCTCGATATTGATCAGGTTAATGATGTGCTCGCCTTTGGCCGTGCGACTGGTATCAGGCAATTCGTAAACGCGGAGTTGAAAGACACGACCCCGGTCGGTAAAGAAGAGCAAGCTATCATGTGAATGTGTCACGATCAGGTGGCGAACTGTATCATCCTCGCGGGTTACCATGCCTGTGATACCGCGTCCACCGCGCCGTTGAGCGCGATAGGTATTGGAGGGCAGACGTTTAATATAGCCCTTCTCTGTCAGAGTTACCACGACCTCTTCGTTCGCGATCAAGTCCTCATCGCGGAAATCGCTGGCCTCATCCTCGCCGATATCGGTGCGTCGCTCGTCGCCGTACTTCGCGATGAGTTCTTGCAGATCTTCTTTAATAAGTTTGCGGATCTCCTGGATATCGGCCAGTAGCATCTGGTAGTAGCTAATATTTTTTAGCACTTCCGCCAGTTCATCCTCAATTTTGCTGCGCTCCATAGCAACTAAACGTCCCAGGCGAATATCCAGAACGGCTTTGCATTGCTCATCGGAGAGGCCAAAATCTTGTTGTAGGCGAATAGTGGCGGCCTCGGTCGTCTGTGATTCGCGGATAGCTGCAATCACAGCATCGAGGTGATCGAGAACAATTTTCAGACCATCCAGGATATGTTTGCGAGCCTCTGCCTTCGCCAGTTCATAGCGTGTGCGGCGAGTGATCACAATCTCGCGGTGGTTGATATAGTGCTGTAGGAACCCCTTGAGGGTCAGGATGCGCGGCTGTTGATCCACCAGGGCCAGCATATTGGCATTAAAGGCGCTCTGCATGGCCGTGTATTTGAAGAGCGAGTTGAGGACGCTATCGGCATTGGCATCGCGTTTGAGTTCGATCATGATGCGCATGCCCTGGCGGTCGGACTCATCGCGGATCTCAGAGATGCCATCCAATTTTTTATCACGGACCAGTTCGGCAATTTTTTTGACCAGTTCGGCTTTATTGACCTGGTAGGGAAGTTCAGTGACGATGATATTCAGGCGTCCGCGTTCAGTGGACTCGATTTGCGTGCGTGCGCGTACTACGATGCGGCCACGACCATTGGCATACATATTGCGGACACCCTCACGTCCCTGAATAATTCCGCCGGTCGGGAAGTCGGGTCCGCGTACAATGCGCGAAAGTTCTTCAGTTGTGGCCTCAGGTTGATCGATAAGATAGTGAATACCATTGCAGATCTCGACCAGATTATGTGGAGGGATATTGGTGGCCATGCCGACAGCGATCCCGGTAGAGCCATTGAGGAGCAAGTTGGGCAGACGAGCAGGCATTACCGATGGTTCTGTGGTTTGATTATCATAGTTAGGTCTGAAGTCAACCGTATCTTTATCGATATCTCGTAGTAGCTCATCGGAGATAGCAGCCAGTTTTGCCTCGGTGTAGCGCATAGCAGCGGGGGGATCATCGTCCTGTGAGCCAAAGTTACCCTGTCCAAGTACCAGAGGATAGCGCATGGCCCAGGGTTGAGCCATACGAACCAGTGAATCATAGACGGCAGCATCACCATGGGGGTGATAGCTTTTCAGCACCTCTCCGACCGTGCCCGCGCATTTTCGAAAAGACTTTGTCGATTGCAGGCCCATCTGGTCCATTGCATAGAGTACGCGTCGGTGAACAGGTTTTAAGCCATCGCGTACATCAGGCAGGG
>DAOTTL010000586.1:0-6922 GCA_034438135.1 Ktedonobacteraceae bacterium
GGCATGGGTCAGGTCTTTCTAGCTGCCCATGCGCAGGTAGATGTGCCTGTGGCAATTAAACAGGTGCGTGCAGACGAGCCGCTACCACCTGAGGTTATTGAAGAATTAGATCAGTTATTGCATAGTAAGGGGAAGAGTACGCAACCGACACAGGGAGATTTTCCGCTGAGCGGGGGCGCTAACACGGATCGTTTCTTGCGTGAGGCTTTGCTGCTGGCCCGTCTGCGCCATCCGGCGATCCCGCTGTTATACGATTACTTTCTTGAGAATGGCTACTGGTATCTGGTGATGGAGTATGTGCCAGGTACAACGTTGTCCGCGTATATGCGCGAGCACTCGCCTTTGCCGCCACTGGAGGCGGTCAACTATACGTTGCAGATCTGTGATGTGCTGGACTATCTTCACCGTCAGAATCCTCCTGTGGTCTTTCGTGACCTGAAACCGGCGAATATTATTATGCACCCGGACGGCAGGCTCATGATTATTGATTTCGGGATTTCTCGCTATTTTAAAGAGGGTCAGTTTAACGATACGACCGATTTTGGTTCTCCTGGCTATGCTTCACCTGAACAGTATGAGGGCGCTGGCCAGACTGATGCACGCTCTGATCTGTTCAGTCTGGGCATTATTATGCATGAGATGTTGAGCGGACAGCGTCCCACGAGGCGCGGAGTGAATATGGAGCAACTGGAGTCACTGAATAAACTGAATACGGCTATCTCTCCCGCGCTTGGTGGCTTGGTGATGGTGGCTACGCGTACAGAACCTATGTATCGTTTTCAGTCTGCTCACACTTTTTATCAAGCCCTGGAGCGTGTTCGCTCGGTTGAGGAACGCCGTACCTATCGTTATCAGACCCTCCTGGCTGAGATAACTGCCTCTCAGAAGACGCCGGTCTTTCCCGCTCTGCTGCCCCTTCCCAGTTCTCAAGGATTTTTAAGCAGTGAGGCAGCTCACGAGCAGGATCAACGCGCTCAGCATATGCGTATGCGTGAGCAGCTCCCGCGCAATACTGCACGCGAGAATCTGGAGCAGGAGGCTCTGGCCCATCAATTGGTCTCGATTGATGAGAGCCTGAAACAACGTGTGATTACTTCGACCCTGACGCGCAGTGCTCCTCAGCCGGTTGTTCTTCCTGTCTTTGATCTGAATACTATTGAGGTGGCTGTGGAATTGCCGAGTGAGTCGGTACCCCCTCCTCTTTTGCCGCCAACACCTCAGGATCCTCTCCCTCCAACTCCTCATCTACCTGGTCCGCGCAAACGTCGCTGGCTGCGCCTTGTGCTCACACTTTTTATTGTGCTCTTGCTTATTTCTGGCTCTCTTCTGGCCTATTATTATGTGGTTCGGACGGGCCATCAGCGACCAATCATTCCAGTGAAACTGGATATTCCGACCCAGATAACTATGCCGACTGAGCCGATCAATGTCTGGCGGCATTTGCCCTCTCTTCCGACCCAGGAGGCGGATAATACCGCACTCTATATAGTGTCTCAGCACGCGATCTATCTGACCGGCGGCTTTCGGGGCGCTCAGGCGACACCGCTCTATAGCCAGGGACTCTATCGGTATGATATTGCTACAGCTCATTGGAAAAAGGTGGCAGTCGCCAATTTCCCGCTCATGGGGAATAATGCCGCCGCCGTAGATGAACATGAGGAGATTTTCTTTAGTGGTGGCTATTCGCCAGCTCTTAATACGGTTTCTGAACACATTTACGAGTATCAACCTGTGAACAATGTGCTGAAAAGTATTGACGTTTCTCCTGAACTGCCTCTGGGATTTGGTGGTTCTATGCTGGCAGATCGACATGGTCATCTGTATTTCACTGAAGGCTTTCTTTTACCGGGTGATCCCTCTACTCTGGCAGGCCTGGGTTGGTACAGGTATGATATAGCCAGTGGTCTCTGGCATAATCTGGCGGCGCTTCCCGTTGGACTTGGCTATGTTCAGTTGGCGCTCAATGCGGATGGGAATATTCTTATGCTGGGTGGTTCCCGCGATGCTGGACAACTTCAACCAGTTCGCTCTATTTACCAGTACGATGTGCAGCGGGATGCCTGGATGCAAGAAACGACAATTCTTCCTGTGCCTCTGAGCGGCTCTGAGAGCTGTCCCGATGGTCACGGAAATCTGGTGATTGCTGGTGGCTTTGATACGGTTTATCAAAGTTCACTCAGTTCCGTCTGGCTCTTTCATCTCGCCGGTTTGAGTATGCAACCGCTGGGTTTTTTGTCCGGTGGCTCTGTGCTGGGTACCGCCTCCTGCGATGGCCGGGGACATGTCTATCTCTCCCGTGGAGCAAATGATCCCGCGAAGCCCACTGCCGATTTTCTCGAATTAACCCTTCCAAAAGAGTAAAAGACAATTGTTTCTAAGCTTTTCTAATTTTTCAAAGCGTCGCCAGCTTTTTTATGAAAGTTGTCAACAATCTCGAAAAAGAAATTATTTGTTTCTTTGATCAGCCTGCCAGAACGTTTCGTGCTCGATACCGTGTAATATTGATAAGTGTCAATTTTTGAAGATTGTAAGACCCTTTTGGGGGCTAAAATAGCTCGTCAGATGTCCTGTAGAGTCTTGTGAGCGCTGATCCAGAGATCGGTATGTATCGCTTTCTGTCTGGCTCTCTTTATGAAACCACTTTGAGGTACCATGCGTGATAAAATTAGAAAGAACATTAGAAAGTCCTAAGGAAGTGTTACTATGCAGATAAGTTTAAAAGATACCTTGACGCTGTTCATAAATGATATCTCCGTAGATGATATCTCTGAAGAGAACATTTGTGCTGAGGAAGACGATATAGATAAGCTTTTCCAGAAGCTTGAACCAGTTGAGTTGCCCACTGATGTACTAGAAAAAACTCTCTCACGCATCCGCAACTTACCAGCAGAATTACGCTATACTGGATGCTAAATTGCTCAATAGATGCTCGATTGGATTCGTCCGCTTAGTGACTCTCCTTTGTTAATTTAAGGACGATCCCGCTTCTTTCCTTATGGCAGTCTCTCTTAACCTTAGATATTCCTAAGAGAGACTGCCTTTTCATAAGAAAAGCCTGAATTCCTTTCCTCTCTTTTTAAAATCTCCTGAGAGCTTGCTACAGCAGAGCTTTTATGTATTGAAATTGTCTTCTTTTGTGAGTAAGCTAAGTACAGAGAAAAGGAAAAAGAAAAGAGGAGAGAAAAATGATACAGCTTCAAGGACGCAAACAACAGCAGCCCACTTTCGAGATTAGTGATGAGGTGCTTGCGAAACAAATTCTGGCGGGAGATGAGGATGCCTTTGCTGTTCTGGCTCAACGATATAGCAGTTCGCTTTTTAACTTTATTTGCCGCTTTCTAAATGACTATGATGCAGCCTCCGATATTCTCCAACATGTATTTACACAACTCTATCTTTCATTACCTAAATTACGTATTGGTGATCCTCTGAAGCCCTGGCTCTTTCAGGTTGCACGCAATCGTTGTCTGGATGAACTTCGTCGCAAACGTGGCATCCCATTTTCTGAATTCCAGGTTGCCAGCGATGATGAGGAACTTTCGCTTCTGGAGAGTATTCCTGATAGTAGCCCCCTTCCTGAGGATATCGCGGAACAGCATGATGTGCAGCAGATATTGCAGGAAGCCATCTCTCAGTTGCCTCCAAAGTTTCGCTCGGTTGTGCTGTTGCGCTACGCCTCTCAGTTGAGCTTTGCTGAGATTGGGCAGGCGCTCCAGATGCCTGAGGCGACGGCGAAGACCTATTTTCAGCGCTCTAAACCACTATTGCGTGCCGCCCTTAAAAATCAATTTTCTTTTACAACGGTAGATTAAAAAGAAAAATAAAAGAAGCAGCGAACGTTTTGAGCGGGGCGTATGTCCCTCCCAAAACGTTCGCTGCTTCTTTTTTCAGAGGCTTGCCTCTCTTGTCATCCTGCTTTAAAATGACCTTATGGAACACACGAAACAAAGGCAATTAATGTTCATCTCTTTTTCGCTGAGCTGGCAGGCTCGCTGCTGTGTATGTCCTGGAGGAGAGAGAGAGCCATTGAGTTGGGATGAAACCTGGCTATTTAGACGATACATTGAGGCAAAAGATACGTTAGAGAGAGCTGAGGGCGAACGATGATTTATCTTGACTATCTGCTCTCTTCTACTCAGGGTACCCTTATATCTTCCGGCAAATATGTACGTTTTGAGGCTTTTTGCCATGATACCCGTCAGCTTATCCCCGGTGAGATGTTCGTGGCTGTGCGGGGAGAACATGGGGATGGTCACGATTTTGTCCCTGATGCGGTACGAAGAGGGGCAGCCGGGATCTTGCTTGAGACTCCCTATCTGCGTTCAATTTCGACGGATCTGCTCCAGGAGTTTGAACGATCCGGGGCGGCAATTGTCGCGGTCGAGGATACGCGTCTGGCACTACAGAGCTATGCCCATGCTATTTTGCAACGCTGGCATCCTGTGGTGATTGCTGTGACTGGCAGCACAGGAAAGACAAGTACAAAAGAGGCTATCGCTGCGGTTCTTGGCAGTAGCTACGCGACGTTTAAGAGCTGGCAGAATTATAACGATCTGCTGGGACTGCCCCTTTCTCTGGGACGTCTGGAGGAGCGCCACGAGTATGCTGTTCTGGAGATGGCCTGCGATCATCCGGGGGAGATAGGTAATCTTTGTGCTATTGTACGACCCTCGCTAGGTGTCCTGACAAATATTAGTCCAAACCAGCTTCAATACTTTGGCTCAATGGAGCAGTTGGCGATGGAACTTTTTACCGTGCTGACCTGTCTGCCGAGTGACGGTGCGGGCTTTGTAGGCGATCTGGGAGGCTATGAACTGCCTGGGACTATCCTGGCACCGTTGAGTCCGATTCTCAGGGAGAAAGTACATGACACTCAGGTAAGCTGGCAGGGCTTGGGTTTCCAGTTCACTGATGCCGAACAAAGGGTCAGCCTGACCTCTTATTTACCGGGCGAGCACCATGTGGCTACCATGCTGGCGGCCTATAGCGTGGGTCAATACTGTGGGGTTGCGGTGGAGGAGGTTCAGCGTGCACTTGCAGGTATAGGAGCCTTGCCTGGTCGTCTGCGAACAATAGCTGGCAAGAACCAGATGACCTTGCTGGATGATACGCATAATGCCTGTCCCGCCTCGATGAATGCTGCTCTGGAGACGTTGCGTGTTTTGCCTGCTGGCCTGCGCATTGCTGTTCTGGGCGATATGCTCGCTTTAGGTGATTTTGAAGAGGAGGGACACCGTCAGGTTGGTGAGAAGGTTGCATCCTGCGTTGATTATCTGATCACACGTGGGGAACGTTCAGCCAGGATTGCTGAAGCTGCTCAACAGGCGGGATTACCGCCTGAAAGAGCCGTTGCCACTGCGACCCATGAGGATGCGGCCAGAATTGTTGAACAATTGCTATACCAGCAGGGAACCATGGTAGATGGACAGATTTGTACAGTACTGGTCAAGGGTTCGGAGAGTACGCGTATGGAGCATGTGGTTGAGAGGCTGATGGCCTTTCCTGAGCAGGCTCCAAGAGATCTGGTGCGTCAGACCCCTGGTTGGAAACAAATCGTCCTGATGCGGCCCGAACGTCCCACATGGCTGGAGATCGATCTCAGCGCAATCGCCAATAATACCAGGCAGATCAAAAAGCTTGTAGGCGCGAGAGTGCGTGTGCTGGCGGCTCTGAAGGCGGACGGTTATGGGCATGGGGCGCTGAAAGTGGCGCGTACCGTTCTCCACAATGGAGCATCGATGCTTGGGGTTGCTACGGTCAGCGAGGCCACTCCATTACGGGACGCAGGTGTAAATGCGCCTGTGCTGGTTTTTGGTTATGTGCCGTTGTGGCAGATGCGCGAGGCTATTCATCTGGACCTGACGATCACGATCTACAGTCTGGAGGCTGCGCAGGCACTTGCGCGAGCCGCTCAAACGTTAGGTAAAACTGTGCGTGTGCATGTCAAAGTAGATACTGGTATGGGACGACTGGGCATGCGTGCTGAACATGTGGCCGATATTGTCGCGCTGATGCACGAGATTGATCGGTTGCCAGGTCTGGAGCTGGAGGGACTCTTTACCCATTTCGCGCAGGCCGATGCGAGCGATTTAACTCATACACATGTCCAACTTGCTCGTTTTCAGCGCGTATTGCAAGCTGTGGAGGCGGTTGGTTTGAGACCTCCTCTGGTGCACGCGGCTAATAGTGCGGCGACACTGGCTTTGCCAGAGGCACACTTTGATATGGTGCGTCCAGGAATTGCTCTGTATGGTCTGGACCCCTCGCAGGAGGTGCGTCTGCCTCAGGACTTCTATCCAGCGCTGGCTTTTAAGACGCAGGTTGCACAGGTGAAGGATATTCCGGCAGGGGAGAACATTAGTTACGGCGGCTCATATATTACTGAACGATCCACCGATATCGCTGTCTTGCCCGTTGGTTACGCTGATGGCTTTAGACGATCTCCCACAAACTGGGGATCGGTACTCATTCATGGTCAGGAAGCTCCGCTACTGGGGCGTGTCTGTATGGATCAGTGTGTGGTCGATATCTCGCATATTCCAGGCGTGCGTGTCGGAGATGAAGTTGTGCTGATTGGTCGTCAGGGTCAGGCTGCGTTGACTGCTGAGGAGGTTGCGCGTCGCCTGGGTACAATCAACTATGAAGTTGTTTCAGAAATTCTGGCGCGGGTCCCGCGAGTAGATTAGCATCCTCTTTTTTTCAGCGGCTTGCAAAGTCGCTCCTCTCCCAAAAGACAGAAGAAAAGGCTGAGATTGCCAGCAGCGAAGCTGCTGGCAATCTCAGCCTTTTCTTCTGAAAATAGGGCGGCGCAGCCGCCCGAGAAAGGCATTTGCTCATTTTGCCAAAATGGGGGATGACTCATCACAATGGGCGGCTTTTGCAAGCCGCTGAGAAAGCAGGGATGATTCACAAGAAATCAGGC
>DAOTTL010000587.1:0-4585 GCA_034438135.1 Ktedonobacteraceae bacterium
GGTTAAAACAGCAGGAACAGCGCCTGTATGGGGGAAGTGCAACGAATCCGAAAGAAATCGCTGCTCTTCAACAGGAAGTTCAACACCTGAGGGCACAACAGGCTCGACAGGAAGAAAAAGCCCTGGAAATCATGGAAGCGGCGACAATTCTGCGGGAAATGGCCGAGCATAAGTCAAAAACTCTCGAAAAAGCTGAACAGGATTGGAACAAAACAAACGCTGCGAGTATGACCCTGCGTGAGCAATTGGAGGCAAAGCAGCAAGAATTAGGCCAGAAACGAGAGAAAATGAGAGACACGTTAGATAGTGAGTTAGCCAAGCGTTACGAAAGCATGAGACGCACCAAGCAAGGTCGAGCAGTTTCAAAAGTCGAACAAAATTCGTGCCAATGGTGCAGGGTCATCTTAACTCCTAGCGAGCTGCAACGTGTACGCATCAGCACTGAATTACAAATGTGTAGCAACTGTGGGCGTATCCTCTACTATGATCGTTAGCTGCTCATTACAACACAACATTTCTCAATGGATCTAAAGCGGTTCTAACAGATTGTCCTGGCCGCTCTTCTCTACGTCGAGAACGATCCACTCTCGTTCCGTTCTTTCTTTCATCTTCTTCCGCGTCTCCCACAACCTTGTAACTCTACGTATAACCATACGTATTCAAATTTGAAGAGTAATATCAATGTTCCCAGTTGGGGGCAGGAAGCAAATAGATGAGCCAGCAAGAATTTGAGTCCCAACGACACCAATCAGAGGAGTATCACCGTCCTCGCTATCCCTATACCTGGTCAGCACAGCATGAAAACGAGAGCATGCCCAGAGACGAGCCGCCAGGAGGCAATCATAGTACATTCGCTCACGCCGATGATCGCCAGGAAAACATAAACCAGTCAGCTTCTTTCCAGAGAAACAAAGCTGGGAACCAGCGAGCACAGATCCGACCCACGACCCGGGTTCCCTGGTGGGCACAACCTCAACCGCACAATCGCGGATCAATGCGCTTCAGGTGGATCGTGATCATCGCAATCGCACTCATTGTGATTCCAGGAGGTCTGGGATTAGTTGGGGCAATTTTAGGATTCTTGGGACAGATAGCCCTCGGCCTGCTGGGAACGCTGTTGCTTCTGTTCTGTGTGTTCGTAGTGACGGTATTCGTGATCGTTGCCATCTTATGGCAGATCCTTCGTCGAACCTTCACTAACAGACATCCATAGCGCTGCATCAAACTTTATACGCTATGAAAACTATGCCAAAGCACCTGCTCTTTGCCGGAGCCAGCTATTTTCGAGTATAATAGCGAATGTAGAGACGATAAACAGGCATATTCTAAAATGATGATAGAGAGAAACCTTGAGAGAAATAAAGCAGAATACACCTCATGTGCATGAAGACATGGATTTGACAGATATTCACGTATTGCGCAATTTCCTTTATGCACATCAGATGCGCCCAAATAAAGCCTTTGGACAAAATTTTTTGATCGATCGCAACGTACTCACCCAGATCGGAGAGGCAGCCGAATTAGGTCAGCAGGATCAAGTATTGGAGGTAGGTGCGGGTATGGGAGTACTGACACGAGAGCTGGCCAGACAGGTTCGGCGAGTGGTAGCAGTCGAGCTAGAAAAGAACATGCTTGCTCTCCTGGAAGAGACCACTCATCAGTACGCTAACGTTGAACTCATGGCCCGCAATATGCTCTACGTGGACCCACAGGAAATCTTTGGAGGAGAAAGCTACAAATTGGTAGCCAATCTACCATACTATATTACAGCTCCCACCTTCCGTCACTTCCTGGAAAGCTCCAACCCACCTCGTCTACTGGTTGTAATGGTACAATATGAGGTAGCCCGAAGAATTGCAGCAGAGCCGGGCGATTTGAGCATGCTGGGAGTAAGCGTTCAATTCTATGGCCGACCGCGCATCGTTGCACGTGTGCCAGCTCAGGCTTTTTATCCCGCACCCAAGGTAGAATCAGCCATTTTACGTGTGGATATTAACGAAACTGCCCCTTTGCTGCCGCAAGAGCGCGACACATTTTTCCGCATCGTACAGGCCGGTTTCTCTGAGAAACGTAAACAACTACACAATTCACTCGCTCATGGGCTACATCGCAAGGACGAAGAGATACGCGAGTGGCTGGGGAGTGCACAGATTGAAGCCCATCGACGGGCTGAGACCTTGAGTATCGAAGAATGGCTACGGCTGTGGCATGAGGCAAGATTATGACGACTCAGGATCACGAACAGGAAGCGGAACTCGATCAAACTCAAAAAACTGACCTGGATCTCGATCAGGAAACTGTTCATAACCAGACTCAAAAAACTGACCTGGATCTCGATCAGGAAACTGTTCATGACCAAACCCAGAAAACCGCCCTGGACCTCGATCAGGAAACTGACCACGACCTCGAAATTGACCAGGGCTATTTTTGCGACGACTGTGGAGCGGCCAATGCCCTGTCAGCACGATTTTGCCAGAATTGTGGTTCCTTACTATCCTTTTCTCATAAAGCAGATGCACTGCCCGAAAAGACCCTTCTGGCAAAACGCTACCAGTTAGTCAGCAGAATCGGTCAGGGTGGTATGGGAGCAGTCTATAAGGCCACCGACGGCACCTTTAACAATCGCCCGGTTGCGATTAAAGAGATGAGTACCGTGGGTCTTTCACCGGGTAACTTACAGGAAGCAGAAGAGTCTTTCATACACGAATCGCGCTTGCTGGCAAGTCTTCTTCATCCCAATCTGCCTCGCATCTATGACCATTTCACCGAAAATGATCGGTCCTATCTGGTCATGGACTTTATCGAGGGTCAGACCCTGGAGGAGTATCTCGAAAAGCGTGCCACAACCCAAACGCTCTTTACAAGGCAAGAACCCTCATCGGGTCCTCTTCCGCTAGCTCAGGTAGAGGTCTGGGCCGAGCAATTATGTGACGTGTTGAACTACCTGCACACCCGTCAACCTGCGGTAATCTTCCGTGACCTCAAACCTTCCAACGTCATGCTCAGTCAGAGCAAGCATATTTATCTGATCGACTTTGGTATTGCTCGCATCTTCAAGCCGGGCAAGCAACATGATACGGTCGCGCTGGGTTCGCCAGGCTATGCAGCGCCAGAACAATATGGCAAAGCTCAAAGCACTCCACGCTCGGATATCTACAGCCTGGGGGCATTGCTCCATTATTTGCTCACTGGAGTCGATCCCAGCGAACAGCCATTTTTCTTCCAACCAGCATCACAGCTCAATCCAGCCATTCACCCTGAATTGAGTAATCTGTTACAACGCATGCTGGAAATGGATGCCCAGAAACGTCCAGCCAGCGCCCAGGAAGTTTTAGAAGAACTACAGCGCTGCGCCGCGCTACCAGTGTCAGCAAAGACCTTCTCCGGTTCCACCACCGATCCACTGTTAAGCAGGGCAGGAAAACTCTATACTCAGAAACGTCTGGATGAAGCCCTGGCTCTCTATAACCAGGTCTTGCAGACTGATACAACCAGTTCCCTGGGCTGGCAAGGCTATGGACTGACCCAGGGGCTGCGCTCACACCATAACGAAGCCCTTAAAGGCTTTGAGCATGCCCTGAATATCAATCCAGCACTGGTTATCTCCTGGAACGGCAAAGGGACCGCTCTAAGCGTTCTAAAACGGCCTAAAGAGGCTCTCAAAGCCTTTGATCGTGCGTTGGAACTGGACCCGCAGAATGCGGCTGCCTGGAACGGCAAAGGCGCGGTTCTGAATACATTGGGATTATCTGATCAGGCCCTGGACGCTTTTGACATGGCTCTGCGCTATGATCCTACCATGGCTCAGGCATGGAATAACCGAGGCCTTGTTCTTAACCAGAGAAAGCGCTATAAAGAGGCACTGGCAGCCTTTGAAAAGGCACTACAATATAATCCGCAGCTTGCCACCTCACTGAGCGGAAAAGGCACAGCTTTGCAAGAAATGGACCGTTACCAGGAGGCCCTGGAGGCATTTGAGCGTGCCTGTCAGTTCAGTCCCGCTCTTGTCCATGCCTGGAGTGGACGTGGTCTTGCCCTGTATGAGCTTGGACACTTTGAGGATGCGCTGCGCATGTTTAATACCGCGATCAGTCTGGACGGCAAATATGCAAATGCATACTTTGGCAAAGGTCAGGTTTTTTATGCCGAGCGCAAGCTCAAACAAGCCTTGCATATGTTTGATATGGCGGTTCAATACAATCCTCACTTCGCGGAAGCCTGGACCCGGCGCGGCAACGTCGTAGATGAGATGGGCGATTATAAATTTGCCTTACAATGCTATGAACAGGCCCTACGCCTGGATGCACATAATGCACATGCCTGGAGCGGTAAAGCCGGAGTCCTGCGTCAACTCGGTCGCTATTATGACTCACTGAAGGCCTACAATTTTGCACTCGATATCGATCCCAGATTTGCGCTGGCCTGGAATGGGAAAGGCAATACCCTTTACAATATGGGCAACTTTGCCGAGGCCCTCAAAGCTTATGAGAACACCTTGAACATCAATCCACGCCTCACAACTGCCTGGCATAATAAAGCTCTAGTTCTTAACCGCATGAGGCGTTACGACGAGGCCCTCCAGGCT
>DAOTTL010000588.1:0-7370 GCA_034438135.1 Ktedonobacteraceae bacterium
GCGGCCCGTGGCACATTCACCCCCACTGACGAAGCATATGAACAAGATCAACTGCGCCTGGCGCTCGAAAAACGTTCCATAGGGGTGACGCATGCCTCTTAATCCCTATCAGTCGCAGCAACTCTCTGATCAGGCGATTGCCGCCTATCTCGACTCCACCGAAGAGTCTCTCATGGTCTTCGAGGAACTTACACAGAAGGCCATGGAGGAAATGAGCGACGAGGAGTGGGCCGCTCTTTACGTGGCCTGTAAACAGGCAGGAGGACAACGCGATGCTACCTGATCTCTTCATCAGGCTCAAATGGAAGCCTACAGATTGCTGGCTCGGCGTGTTTTGGAAACGTCAGGAACAGCATGTCCACATCTGCAGCTCTCTGCTTCCATGTCTCCCCATTCACCCCTCTTACTGTCTTGCTCGCACCCATGCATCGAGCAGAAGGAGCATATTATGACACATCTTCTCACGACGCGACCAGACCTCAATCGCGATGACACGCTTGCCGACTACCTCGTTCTCGACCTGCACACGCTGAATGAAGCGTTTGAGACGCTGGAAAAAAAAATACCTGAACTACCTGAGCTGCTATTGGGCCAGGTGGTACGGAAGCATCGTCCCGATTATCTTGCACACCGACGGGTATCCAGCCTTGCAGGTTGTCCTGGCCTGTCCAGGATGCGAGGATGCTTCTCAGGTTGCGTATGCCATTGCTGGCGAGTCTGGGTCCTGGACCACCTTTCTGAGAGCCGACGACACAGTTCTGGTCGATTTCTGTGATGCTGATGCGCGGATGTCGTTGCTGCTCTGTGAGCAGTGTCGAGAGAAGCAACGACAGCAGGAGGTGAGTGATGGCAATGCATAGTGTATCAAGCAATGCACTTCCTCCATCTGCGAAAGGGTTGCTGAACATCGAGGAAGAGCAAGCCCTGGCGTATCTGATACGCCAGGGTGGTGAGACAGGCAAGGCATCACGCGAACGCATTCGCCAGCTTGAGGCAAAGGCTTTGTGCAAGCTACCCCAGCCACAGATAGTGCATGCATTGGAGGTCGTGTCATGATCCTTCGCCGTCTGACCCTTTTTCACCGCTTACCCCGCTGGCGGTGGGTCTATCAGCCCAGACCACTGATTCGCACTAAGAGCGTGCGAGAGCGCTTCCCGCAGTTTCAACGCGAGTTCGAGTCCCTGGAAAGAACGCTCGAACCCGCCTATCACCGGGCCTTTGCAGAGGCTGGACGATTGCAGAATCGCATGCGACTCACTGGCTGCCTCCAGATTGTCGGGACAACATTGCTTTCAGGATGCGCTGCCGGAAATATTGCGCTCCGTAATGTTGGGCTGGAAATAGGGGTGGTGATCCTGGGGATGGTGGTAGGGGGACTCAACCAGGTCAATGCACGTTCTGCTGACACGGAGAACTATCTCCGCGCTCGGCAGACTGCTGAGGTGCTTAGATGGGAGGCGTTCGCCTTCCTGGGCAAACGTGGTCCGTATGCTGAACCCGCCGACCGAGAGCAGGCATTACGCCAACGCGTCAACGAGATCATACGGGAGGAACGCCATGGATGAGTCATTTGTCGCCCTGTTTCGAGAAAGAAGTCTGAAAAAGCAGCAGGACTATTACCAGAAAACCGCCCATGAGTTTTTGTCCGCCAGCAAGCAGGCACGCCTGGCAACGACCTGGTTGTTGGTCAGTGCCGCGATGGCTTCGAGTCTGCAAAGCATTGGCATCCCCTGGCTGGCAAACCTGGCCACCATCCTGGCACTGCTCTGCTCCCTGCTTTCGCAGTCACTCGGTGCCTACTGTGCCCTATACGCCTTCGAGGCACAAGCCCAGTTGTATACCGAGGTCGCAGATCAGTTGGAAGCCCTGGACCAGCTCCCTGATGGGGAGGAACTCATTGAGAAGGTGGAAGAGGCACTCGCACGTGAACTCCACCTCTGGCAACAGAAGATTATCAGCGCCCCAACCAATCACGAACGATGAGCGCACGTGTGTTGAACCAGCACAGAAAGAAGCAACCATATGAAACTCGTTTGCACCCAACACGACTTGAGCCGTGGGCTCTCAGCCGTGAGCCGCGCCGTCTCAAGTAAAAGCACGTTGCCTATCGCAGACGTATATCATTATGCCTATGCACATCAACAGATGAAGACAGTTGCTTCACGCTCACATGCTCAGCCCCTTCACACCTTCATGCAATCCCGGCGAACATTCGTGCCGGGCCAAACAGGAGACTCACATGCGGAAAGACCAGAAACAACATATCCTTGTGACCACAGCTTACACGCTCGACTGTTTGCAAAAGATCGAAGCTGGAACAGACCCGGTAGCACCTGATTGCACCAGTCGGCGACTCTTTGCTCATGTTCATCTAGCCATCCTTTTGAAGCAACTGGTCGCAGTTGCTCTTCCCAAAGACCTCCGGGAAGCCATTCAACCCTGTCTGGATATCAGCGATCGGATCTGGACCAATGAGTATTACAACGCCTGTCAGGGTACGAGCCAGCACATGGCAATGAGTCACCCATACTCATCTCTCGACCTCCCACAACCCAGGAAGGAGGAGGACATCAATGAATCAGCTCCCATCATGGACGCCTGAGGCCGTTCGGCAACTGATCCTGTTTTATGAGCAGCAAGACCCAACATGGGGAACGCTTCAAACGCTAGGCTATATGGAGGATCATGCGCAACAACGACTCGATGATTTTCTCGCACGCCCACACACGAGCCTTCTCGATATACGTTATAGTCCTCGCTCTCGCTGGCATCCTGAATGGAACAAAGGTGCGTTGCTTGAACGCTATGGAGCCATGAGGTATGGACACTGTAAGGAGTTAGGCAACGAGAACTACAACAGACCTGGTGCGTCGATCAAGCTCTGGAAACCTGAAGAGGGAACCAGACACAGCATCAGACTACTGCGTCAGGGAACTTCCTTGATCCTGCTCTGTGCCTGCAAAGAGTACGAACGCTGTCATCGGAAAATAGTCTATGAACTTATCATGGCCGAGCTTGTTCGTCAGAAGATCCTTGAGCATCGCCCCCAGGAGGTACACGTATGATCCCCGAAATTTCACAAAGGCCCTGTGTGGTCTGCCTTTGTGGCTCTACTCGTTTTAGCGAGATCTTTCGTCTGGCAACCCTGCGCGAAACGCTGGCCGGGCGGATTGTCTTGAGTATCGGATGTGATACGAAGAGCGATTCGGATCTCCTCCTCGCCGGGGAGATTACCGCAACCGACAAACAGCGTTTAGACGAGCTTCATCTCCGCAAGATTGATCTTGCAGACGAAATCCTTGTCTTGAACGTCGGCGGCTACATTGGTTCTTCCACCGCTAACGAGATTCGCTATGCACAGGCACATGGCAAGCAGGTTCGTTGGTGGGAAGAACGAAAGGAGGGCAAGGATGACGCGCACGTTGAGCTTCTGGGAACATGAACGCCTGACGATGGAACACTCCATTGATCTGACCATTGAGAGCCTGCAAGCCTATGGGCCGCTCTATCACCACTGGGCAGTTGCCTTTAGTGGTGGCAAAGACTCTACGGCGACGGTCACGCTCATCTGCTGGCTCATTGCGACGGGGAGGATACCGGCACCTGAGAGCCTGACTGTCCTTTACGCCGATACCCGCATGGAGTTGCCTCCACTTCACGCCTGCGCGTTGACAATTCTGGGCGAGTTAGAACTGCAAGGGGTGCATACGCAGATCGTTCTCCCAGCACTGGAGGATCGGTTTTTCGTCTATCTCTTTGGCCGTGGAGTTCCAGCTCCAAAGAACCGCTTTCGTTGGTGTACCCCGCAGCTCAAAGTCGAACCGATGGAACAGGCTCTCCAAAGACTTCGCGACGAGCGAGGAGAAAAATTTCTCATGCTCACCGGAGTACGCCAGGGGGAAAGCGCCGCCAGGGATCAACGCATTGCGCTCTCTTGTTCAAAGGATGGCGGAGAATGTGGTCAGGGATGGTTTCAGGTTCAGACCCCTGAAAGCGTCGCCGACGTCCTTGCTCCGCTCCTGCATTGGCGTGTCTGCCATATCTGGGACTGGCTCATGTTGTACGCGCCCAGTTATGGCTTCTCCACCCAACTCGTCGCAGAAGCCTATGGCGGTGAAGAAGCTGAAGAGATCAACGCCCGGACAGGATGCATCGGGTGCAATCTGGCGTCAAAAGATGTGGCCCTGGATACGTTACTCATACTCCCACAATGGGCATATCTCTCGCCATTGAAACGGCTCAAGCCGCTCTACCAGGAACTCATGAGGCCTCGGTATCGTCTGCGGAAGAATGGCGAGCGAAAGAAAGATGGCTCGCTCAGTGCCAATCCAATGCGCATGGGACCGTACACGATGACCGCTCGCCGCTATGGACTCGCACAGGTGCTTGCCATCCAGGAGGAGATCAACGAGGTCGCGCGTACACAAAACCGACCCGAGATCGATCTTATCAATGCGGAGGAGCTGGTCAGAATAGAGACGCTGATAGACGCCAATACGTGGCCGGACCGATGGACTGGCGAAGAAGTGACCGGCGACATGCTCCTACCACAAACCCTGAAAGACGGAACGTTGCAGCCACTCCTCTTCACTGAGGAGGTAAACGCATGAAAACCAACGATCTCACGATTGCACTGGCTGACGCCGCCGGTCTACGTTGGGCACAACAGCAAGTGACGGAACAGCATTATCTGCACCATCCGGTCAATGTGCGCTGCCGCCCCCTGGCGTATCTGGTGCAGTGGAACGGTCAGGCTATGGGATGCTTGATCTTTGGACGCCCAGAGGCGACTCGTGTGACAGGCTGGTATGGCAGTGTCGAAGATGTCCAGGAAAAACGGTGCCCACTTACTCGCTGGCAGGTGCTCAATCTGGCGCGAGTGTGGCTTCATCCCGATATCCAGGTGGGCGGCAGGTATAGTGTGCCCAATACGGGGAGCTGGTCCATCGGGCAGGCTCTACGTCGGGTTGGGTATGAGTTCCTGGTTCATCGGCCTCCGGTCTGGCTAGAAGAACCCTACGAGATCCGAGAAGTGCTCTCTTACTGTGATACCAGGGTTCATCAAGGCACCCTCTACCGCGCCTCAAACTTTCGACTGGTGCGCACAAATCGACACGGACTCGAAACATATGCACGCCTGTTGCGCAGACTGACGCATATAGAGCACACAGAGATTGCTCGATGTTCGCAGATTGACCTGCGAGGCAGGCAACTACGGACAAGCCGTACCATGGTGCAATCATCGCTGTTCACTGAGGAGGTAATCGTGCCATGATCGGTCAGCTTTCACTCTGGGAACCAGAAGCATCGCAAGACACAGTAGACTACCTTCTACGCACGCTCTCCTTCTCCTGGGCAGATGGCGATACCAGTGAGGTAGCTGCGCAGAGAATGCTCAGCATCGTGCAGGGTGACAAACACCACATGGTAGGCCATGTCTACCAGCATGGACGTGCGATCTGGTTCTATGCCAACGTGATCTCCGCCTGGATTGACAACGGCGTCGTCTGGGGTGAATGCAGTATCACCGCAGAGGGACCATATGTGGAGGAATTGAAACGAGGAGCGGTGCCTGAGGGCGCTGCGGGCGAGGATGAATGGTAACTGTATGGCTCAACACGACCCAACCAGAGAGATGTGGAGTTTTGTATGGCGACAATCACACGTATGAGCGGCGTGTCAGCGATCACCCTCTTTGCTGGCGCGGGTGGCTGGGATCTTGGTTTTGCAGCCTGCGGAGTCCCGCTCCTGGCCTCGCTCAATCATAACAAGCAGTCCCTCGCAACACATGCGCTCAACTTTCCTGCCACCGAGCAGGTCAGGACAGACATCACCCAGGATGATCCCAGACGTTTTCCACATGCCACTATCCTGCAAGCCTCGCCAGAATGTCGCTTTCAGTCTGGCGCACACGGACTGACGCTGCTGAACCAGAATCAGCCGGGATTGTGGACCGACTGCGAGGAGGAAGATCCTTCGTTTCGCTCACGGGCAACGATGCGCGAAGTGGTCCGCTGGGCCAGGGTGAAGCAAGAACAGGGGCACCCGTTCCAGTTGATCTACGTGGAAAATGTCACGAAGGTTCGCCTGTGGGGAGGCTATGATGCCTGGCTGAAGGACATGCACGCTCTGGGATATCAGTCGAGGACCCTCTATCTCAATAGCATGTTTGCCCCGGCCTTTCCTGCACCCTGTCATGAGTCACGGGATCGTTGGTACATGGTGTTCTGGCGGACTGGCAACCGAGCACCGGATCTGGACGTGACACCACCGGCTCATTGTACGAAGTGTCATCGCCAGATCGCAGCTCGCCAGACGTGGAAAAGTCCCTACCGTCGTCATGGAGATTATCGCAAGCAGTATGTGTATTGCTGTCCACGGTGCTTGAAAGAAGTTCTCCCGTTCTATCATGACGCACGCGAGGCTCTGGACTGGACACTGCCAACTCCGCTCATTGGGCAACGCAGCAAACCGCTGGCGGCAAAGACCTTGACCAAGCTCCAACGAGGATTGGAGCGGTATCGTTCGCACGCGCAAGAAATGCTGTACAGCTATTACGGCAATGCTATTTATCGTACCGTGAGTGATCCCCTGGGAACCTGTACAACCAGAGCGCGACACGCCCTGCTGACCATTCCACACCAGGAGGCAACCCTTGAGGAGTGCGGCTATCGGATGCTCAGCCTGGAAGAGTACCAACGGGCGATGGGCTTTCCCCCTTCGTTTCGCTTTGCGTGTTCGCGAGCGGAAGCGTTGCGTCAATTGGGATTGGCGGTGACCCCTGCGGTTGCTGCCCTGCTCGTTCAGCGGGGACTGGTCTCGCTCGGTTATGACGATAGAGAGGCAGAATCCTCATGAGTGAGAACGAATGGTACACCCCTTCCATCTACCTGGAGGCAGCACGGGCAGTGATGGGGGTGATTGATCTTGATCCTGCAAGCTGTGCAAAGGCAAACGAGACGGTCCAGGCACAGTGCTATTATACACAAACCGAAAACGGCCTGCCCTACCCCTGGCAAGGACGAGTCTGGTGCAATCCTCCCTATGCGCAAATTCGCCATGGTCAAAGCTCCATTCATGCCTGGATGCACAAACTTGTAGCGGAATATGAGCAACGCCATGTCTCAGAGGCGATCGCCTTAATCCCCAATGACACCTCAACCCGATGGTTTCAATGGTTGTGGCACTATGTGCTGTGTTTTCCGTCTCGACGCATTCAGTTCTACACGCCAACAGAAGGACAGCGCAAACAACCCACCTTCGGAACGTGTTTTGTCTATCTTGGGCCGCGTGAACAAACCTTCAGCGAGGTGTTTTGCGCCTTTGGTCGGATCGTCAAAACGATCGATCCACCTCGCCCAATCTCTCTG
>DAOTTL010000589.1:0-5525 GCA_034438135.1 Ktedonobacteraceae bacterium
CTTTCAGTGCACCACAGGCCCATGCTGCAACTATTTCTGGTGCTACTCAAGCGACCCATGCTACAGGTAATGGTGGTGGCGGCGGCGGCGGTGGTGGCTGGGGCGGTGGCGGTGGTGGCGGCGGCTGGGGTGGCGGCGGCGGTGGCGGGCTTCCCTATTGTAACGGTGTAGAGGTTCAGGGTCATCCTACTGCATACCCCTATCCTTTCCTCGTAAACACCTGCCTGCCGCTTCTGACCGTCAATGCTACTTTCACGCAAATCACCGAGGTCTGTAACGACTCGATTCTAGGTGTTGGCGTTGTTATATCAGAGGGTGTTCAGGTTGCCGCTGTTCTGCCGGGAGAGTGTTTGGTCTTAGACCTCGGCACTTCCTCAGTAAGTGTGCCTGTCTAAATAACCAGGCTACTAGCATCTCAAAACAATTTTCCTATAATCGAAATAGGGATTGTGAAACGCGAGTAGTAAGTAATTCGTACAAGAACTCCCCAACATCTAGAGTATCGCTGGGTGTTGGGGAGTTTTCTATGCATCGTAAGGGAGAGGAATTACACCATAATTTGTTCAGCTTTGATCACGCCCCATTTATTTTTTTTCCCGGTCACAAGAAGTTCATGGCCTTCTTTAATTTTATAGAGCGCTGTAAGTGTTAGAAGTTCGCCCTTGCTGTTGAGAATAGTGGCTTGTTTGTCAATGGTAACCGCCATCGGTTTCTTTGCTCCTGTATCTGTTTGTATGACACTGCCTGCTAAAATATAGGTATCATTCTGGCGATCGTGACCACCTCCCACCAGGGATACCTTGCGACCTGTTTCGCGCAGTTTTGCGACTAACTCTCCTCCGGCGGTCTTTTCTGCATGAGTATCGGGTTGAGATTGTGAGGTCTGTGATAGATCAGCTTCTACAGACTGGGTTGGGAGAGGGTCTGAGTGTGATGTGGGATCGGTCACTTCCTCACTCGCAGTTGAGGGCTGCTTTTCCCCCTCTTCTTCAAAAAGGGTATTGTCATAGTTGTGGGGTATAGCAATCGGTAGTTTCTGGGGCAGAGCCTCAAAACGATATTGGACCATCATCTTCTTAGGGTCTTCGCCAGCTTTTAATGCCTGCTTCTGTGCTCTGGTCAGGTAATCTTTCAGATCAACTGAACTCCCATCGAGTTGTAGCCTGATCGAGGCTGGTACGCGCAGAGAGAGTTGTTTGTCTCTAAAATACGCCGCAGTCAGTTCGTCCGGCTGGTGCCTCAGGAGAAGAGAAAAGACCTGCTGCACTGTACCCAGAGGGTTTCCGGCTGTGATAACGCAGACATCGAGTTGTCCATCGTCAATATACGCATCTGGAGTGATACGGAGAATATCAGCATACAGGCGTGTGTTACCAATCACTACCTGGAGGGCATCTCCTTTCCAGAGCAATTCCCCATTGCTCTTACACACCTCAATAGGGAACGGATGGTATGAAGGCAACTCTTTAGCGACTGAGAGACCTACTGCTAGCTGTTTAATCTTATGCTTAAGTGGTTTTGACACTCCTTGCATAACCACAGCGTCGATGCCTAGACCAGCCATAAGCAAGAAATGTGAGCGAGGAGCATTTTTGATTTTTTTCTTGTCATTACGACCTTTTTTCTTAATCGTCTGGCCATCCTGCATTTGCTCCTTCTGAGCAAGGGGCGATATATCCTCGATCATAACATGCCCAACATCAACATGGCGTATTTCGCTGTCCAGAAGGGCAAGAGCCGCTTTTGCCGGATTTCCAGTAGGCATACCTATTTCATTTGCCCAGAGGTTGACTGTGCCTCCTGAGATGCCCGCTACGGTACTCTGAGAGCCTTTTGTGTTCATGACACCATTGACAACTTGATTGAGTGTACCATCTCCTCCATACGCGATGATGAGATCGAAATGGTCCTTAGCGGCCTGTTGGGCCATTTCTATGGAGTGACCACCGTATTCTTTCAAGGCTACAGTGGTTTTATACTCCGCTGCATTCAGAACAGCCAGAATATCCGCCAGGTGGATAACGTTTTGTCCACTGCGTGGATTGATTATCAGGCAGGCTTTGCGTTTGTCCATAGCGATTCTCCTCTTACGAAAGAATATGGTAATGAATGTTTCACGGGACAGGGACGGTTTTGTCGATACTTTGGGGAGATCATAGCCCGGTCGATCGTTACCGTATAGTTTGCGCGGACGTAGGACCTGCACGTGTTATGTGGAGAACACGCACTATAACATAGCAGAGTTTCAATTAAGAAAGCCACCCCTCTCCAAAAGAAGGGAGGGAGGGATGAGTTATCCCTCCTTTTGCTGCGGCTTGCAAAGCCACCCCTCTCCCAAAAGACAGAAGAAAAGGATGCGTTTGTCAGCGGCGTCTCTGCTGACAAACGCATCCTTTTCTTCCGAAGATATGGCGGCGCAGCCGCCACACAGGCTCGCTTCTTCTTAAGAAAAATTTGGAAAATCAGGCATGACTTATATCTTCTCTATAAGAGAAAGTCTACGCACCATGTACCAGTGCATGGATCGCCTGGACAATGTGATGAGCACTAATTCCGGCCTCTTCCATCAGTTCGGCAGGGGTACCAGAGCCGGGCATTGACTGGACCGCCAGTTTGACGATCTCTGCCTGCGCTCCGTCGCGCTCTGAGAAGGCTTCCAGAACGGCCTCACCCAGGCCACCCTCTGGCCAGTGATCTTCAACTGTCAGGATTTTGTTTCCTGCCTCCTCTGCGGCGATAAAAAGAGTTTCAGCATCAATTGGTTTGACAGAATAGGCGTCAATCACACGTATGCTGATGCCCTGTTCCTTTAGCTGGTCATAAGCCTTCAGTGCCTCATGTAAGGTAATACCAGCCGCTACCACTGTGGCCACATCACTCTCTGATTGATGCACAACCTTGCTGCCACCGATTGAGAAACTGTCGTCTGGTTCATAGATAATAGGGGTTTTCTCGCGTGTTGTGCGCAAGTAAATGATCCCTGCGTGCTCAGCCATCTGAGCGACCAGTTGTGCTGTCTGATTGGCGTCTGAGGGATAGAGTACTGTGCTACCATAGACGGCACGCATCATAGCCAGATCCTCTAACGCCATCTGTGAGGGACCATCCTCGCCGATCGAAACGCCAGCGTGCGAGCCGCAGAGGCGTATATTGGCACGTGAGATCGCGGCCATGCGAATGAAGTCATATGCACGCGAGAAGAAGGCTGCGAAGGTTGAACCAAAGGCAATTTTATGGCGAACGCTCATACCTACAGTTGTAGCCACCATCTGCTGCTCAGCGATATACTGCTCGAAGAAGCGGTCAGGGAAAGCTTTCCCAAAGTCTTCCGCATGCGTTGAGTTGCTCACTTCTCCATCAACCACAAGGATATCAGGATTGGCCGCACCCAGTGCTCGCAGAGCCTCACCATAAGCTTTGCGGGTCGCTTGAGTAGTTCCAACAGCATATTTTGGCAGTTCCAGTGGTTTTTTCTCGGCTTCAGGAGCGGGTTGAGCCGTGTCAGGCTTTTGAACCGAGTAGACCTGACTACGCACCTGAGGGTTGAGTTCCTGAATGGCCTTTTCAGCCTGTTCCTGGCTCAGGGCCTTGCCATGCCAGCCTTCTTTATTCTCAATGAAGGAGACGCCTTTGCCCTTAATCGTTTTGGCTACGATCAATGTTGGCTTTCCATTGGTGGATGCAATGGCCTGTGAGAATGCCTGATCGATCTCCTCATAGTTGTGACCGTCGATAACTATAGGAGTCCAGCCGAACGCTTCCGCACGCGCAGCATAGGCGGCAGTATTCCAGCCTAACTCGGTTTCACCTCGTTGACCCAGACGATTACAGTCGAGGATACCAATTATATTGTCCAGTTTATAGTGAGTTGCATGGTCGAAGGCTTCCCAAATAGATCCTTCTGCCATCTCGCTATCGCCTAATAAGACAAAGATCTTGTAGGGCAATTTATCGACATATTTCCCGACAGTGGCAATCCCAACGCCGATTGGAAGACCCTGACCCAGGGAACCAGTCGCGACATCGACCCATGGGAGGACCGGTGTGGGATGTCCCTCGATCCGGCTGCCGAATTTGCGCAGGGTAAGCAATTCTTCGTCAGAGATCGCTCCGGCTGCCTTATACATTGAGTAGAGTAGAGGTGCAGCGTGCCCTTTTGAGAAGATTAGATGATCGTTGTTAGGGTTTGTTGGCTCATCAAAATCGTAATGGAGGTATTTTGACATTAAGATGGACATTAAATCGGCTGCGGACATTGATGAAGTTGGATGACCGGAGCCTGCGGTGGTGGTGGCACGAATGCTATCAACGCGTAGTTGTTGGGCTAAATTTATCCATTGTTGGATCTGCGGATCGGTTTGTGTAGTAGTCATAGAAACTCCTATTTCTGAGTGGTCGGGTTTTAAGCTGCCCGTTCTTTCTATTATGTGATATAGAAACGCGCTTTGGAAAGTATGGGAACCAACGTCTTCTAAGACTCTCTCATTGTAAAATGTTTGAGCAGTAAGGGCAAGCTGAGGAGTGCCTTCTGGGCTCTTATAATCGATAAGTGCAAATTTAGATAATGTTGTAATGAGGAGTTAGAAGGATCCAAGAACTGTCTGATATCCCCCATTAGTCATAGAGGATTTGGAAATCTCTCTATCTGAGATACACTAATAGTTAGAGGCCTTCGGGCTGGGATGTTAAGTGGATAGTTAGGAGTAGTAAAAAGATGTTGACAAAAAAGTCATTCATTGTTGGCCTGGCTGTGGTGGCGGCGCTAGTGTGTATTGGTACTGTGAGTACTTTCGCGGCCTCGGTCAAAGTTTCGGAGATACCTCCGACGGACCAATATTCGCAGGTTGGAATCGGTGCAATTCCTCCTCTGGATAATGGTCAGGTTCTTTTGAACTCGGAGGATGTTTCAAAATATTTGCAAACTCACCCCTATGTTGGTGGTACCACTCCCAACGGCCAGATGCCAGCGGTTGAGACGGTTGAGCAGACTACTGTTTCCAGCCTCTATGACGCGAAACAGATTCAGATTCCAGATATGCCTGCCAATGAGCCAGTGTACTATGCTAGCCTCACTGGCCCTTTCACCCCGATCACGAACACACCAGATCTGAGTGGTCTGCTGCCAGGTCTGAATAACGTTTTACCAGATTTGAATCAGGGTGGCGTACTGCGGAACGCTCCCACACAGGCGCTTATGCCGAGCGGTTACGAAGTTTTCGATGCTCATACTGGCAATCTCATAGCCTGGGGTTAACCTGATTGTTTTTATCAGTCGTTTAAAGGGATCAGTCTTCCTACGGGGAGGTTTTTGCTGATCCCTTCTTTCTCTTCCCTTAGAGAGAGGCGGCTTGCAAAGCCGCTCCACCCCCGAGAAAAGGGAGAAAAGGCTGAGATTGCCAGCAGCGAAGCTGCTGGCAATCTCAGCCTTTTCTTCTGTCTTTTGATCTCAGCCTTTTCTTCTGTCATTCGGGGGAGGGGCGGCTTTGCAAGCCGCAGAAAAGTTTGGGATGACTCATAGATTGAGC
>DAOTTL010000590.1:0-8983 GCA_034438135.1 Ktedonobacteraceae bacterium
TTTCGGACATTGTCATTTTTGTGAAGAAATGAGGCTGTCTGGCGGGGCGCATGCGCCCCGCCAGACAGCCTCATTTCTTCACAAAAATGACAATGTCCGAAAATGGCTGGCTTTCATCTTTCTGATGGTTTACTATGGAGGCGCGGCATAGAAGTATTCCTCTCTGTCGTAAGAAATTGCTTTGTAAGGAATGACCTGATGAAAGAATTGCTCCTTGACTCAATTGAATCGCCCATTGGCAATGTTTTGATCGCGGTGGATGATGGCCAGCTTTGCTCGCTTGACTATTCTGGTTACGAACCACACATGCTCAAATTACTTGAGCGGCGCTATGGTCTGGTCCGTCTCACACCAACCGCTGACCCCGAGGGGTTCAGTCGTCGTCTTCGTGACTATTTTGCCGGGGATCGTCATGCAATTGATAGCATTCCTGTTAACACTGGCGGCACACCTTTTCAGCAGCAAGTCTGGCTCGCTTTGCGTGCTATCCCGTCGGGAACGACGATGACCTATGGGAATCTTGCCACTCAGTTGGGGAGACCTGCCGCCTATCGTGCAGTTGGAGCTGCCAATGGAGCCAATCCTGTAGCGATCGTCATTCCTTGCCATCGCTTAATCGGTGCGGATGCATCACTCACAGGCTATGCACAGGGTCTGAAGCGCAAGCAGTGGTTGTTGGAGCATGAAGGTTTTCTGCAAAGCCAGCTAACAGCAGGCAGAACCTGAACTTTGTTACACACCTTCTGTTTGCCATGCATGTTTTTTCAGCTTTCGACGTGCCTTTTTCGACGTACCTTAAGTTGGAGAGAACGGGTCTGGCGAGCCAGTCGAAGAGCAATCAGTGCCACAGGAGCAATGATTGCCAGACTAGAAAACACAAGATTTTGGATATCCGCAAAAAATGTCAGAGACGATTGCGTGAGACTTTGGAACGTTTGCTGGACTAAGACCGGATAAGCAAGAATATAGTGATAGAGTATGGGCAGGAAAAAGATGGCTAGAAAGCTCCATGCACAAAGACAGAGCAGGCTGTATGAGAGTAAGAAGAGTTGTACTGGCATGGAATAGGTTCTTTTTTGTCCTTGCTCACCTGAGCGTTTGCGTTTAAAAAGCCAGAACCAGACCTGGCGGGTTTGTTTTCCCAGATTGGGAATACCTAAAGCATCTGCTACTATCCAGTAACCGTCGAAGCGGAATAAGGGATTGAGGGAAAGTATACAGCTATAGAGAGTCAATAGAATGGCTATGCGTAGTGCCTCCCAATGACTTACCAGATAAACACTCGCATAGAGCGCCCCAATCACCAACTGAAAAAAGATGCCTCCAAGATCCACAACCACACGTTCCCTACCTTTAAGTTTCCACGCGGCACTTACATCGCTATAAAACGCGGGATAAATAAGATAGATGATGCAACCAATCGCTCCCGGCTTATTGCCATAGTGTGCACAGGCACTTGCGTGACCAAACTCGTGGAAAAGCAGCATCACGACAAATAATACAAACCCCAGCCAGAAGTTTCTGGTGTAGAGCTGAAAAGAGAGTCCATGCATGATCAGGACAGTAGTGATGAATAGCATCGTCAAAATGATCAGGAAAAAAGCAACGAGTGGCTGAAATGCATGTGAAAGCATGCGAGCAATGTGTATAACAGTTCTTTCAGGAAGTAAGGGAAATTGTCCCCAGAAGCCTGGACGTATTTCAGGCCGCAATGCTTGCGCGGAAACGGGCGGCATATCCATCGCAATGATTGGTAAAGAATGCACCTCGTTCGCCTTCCGCTAAGACGGCACATCCTCCTCCACAATGCAGGGCATAGCGGCATCTGCGACAGATCGGGTTGGTAGCTACGGTACGGCTACGCCACTGCATATTCATGCTATTGAAAGATGGTTCTCCATGACTGTCGATGTGTCCAATGCGTATCTTCGCATCGCCAGTACGTTCCCAACATGCGTAAATATCGCCAAAGGCATCCAATATATACATGGAGGTATTTGCGCCACAGAAGGAAGATTGCATATATGGCGTGCCTGCACCGCGTAAGATCAGGCGAGCACGATCTTTAAGAGGATCATCTGGACGCTCAATAACTCTCAGATTGGGAAACTCTTCACGCAATTGGTTCAGGGTTTTATCAAGTTGCCAGGATGTAAAGGTTGTTTTTGGATCGGTATGTTTGTTTACCGCATGAATTGGATGTGAGTAGGTGCGGAAATTTGAATAGCGGTCCCAGCCAAAGGCAACGATGGTATCGGCCAGTACAGGTAGATCGGAGATGTTGTTCCTATCAGCATTGATACGCATCGCTACATTTGCGCCGCGATCCAGTGCCATGGTCACATTGCGAGCAATGCGCCGGAAGGAGCCGGTTCCATCCGCATAAACGCGGCGTTTGTTGTGCTCCTCTTCGGGTCCATCGATAGTGATCTGGAGATCCATAATACCTTGCTCACCCAGGAGATCTTCATAGGCCTCCAGTTCGGTTGCATTCGTGACCGCCCAGAAAGAACGCACCCCCAGTTCGTGTGCTCGCATGATGATATATTCAACTGCGGAACGTGTTCGTGCGAGCAGGGGTTCTCCACCAAAGAAGCCGACGGTCCGTCGTATCTGTCCATGCGCCTCGGCTTCGTAGCGGGCCTCGATCTGGGGCATGGCCTGAAAAATGGTATCGATCTGGGATCGACTCATGACTTTGAGAAGATGCTCAAAGGCGCTCTCGGTTCTCATATGATCTTGAAAACAGTAGGAGCAGCGCAGATTGCAATCATAGGTTGGCATAAAGACGTAGTTCGGCGAGCTTGCACAGGCATGTTGGTGCAATGTGTCTGCAATCTGACAAAGGTACTTTTCTTCCTCTTCGACGCTCTTCTCTGTCAAATAACCACGTCGCTGTAAGATTTCAAGCGTCTGTGTGGAAGGACTTGCTACCGTATCTTCAACGGCAGGCTCAGGACTCCAGGCACCAAAGAGGGGACGAGGTGGACGTCTGGTATCCAGTCCGCGCAGATACGTCGCCGTTCTGCGTGAAACCTTATCATAAGCGCCTGTGTAGCCATGGACAAGTAACATATCCTCATTATTGTGTGGCAGATCAACATAAATTGTGTAGCTGCTGGTTCTGAGCATGCTCTTCCTCATTTATCACTGGGTAGATTCAACTAAACTGCTGACTTTCTCAGACTTTCCTCGGGACTGTGACCCTTTGAAGTAGCGGCCTCTATATAGAGAGCGAGGTCTTGCATGGCGCGTTCATAGTGGCCAAGCAGTCCTCTCCAGGTCATCTGACCATCAGCAGGTAAAGGCGGAGAGGGTAGTTCTTGTAAGCTCGCCAGGGCACGCGCATAATAGTGAGTACATTGGTTCACGTGAGCCAGTGCTAACCCCGATCGGTACATGTGCAGAGAAAGATGGGCAAGACTTTTACGTCTTTCCTCTTTATCCACTGGCAGTTCGTGCCACCCCAATGACCTGCATAACTCTGATACAAGCAATGATGGTTGACCGGACAGAAAATCTTTTTTCCAGTCCCGTAAATCGTCGTAGAACTGGTTGCCAACATTAGATAGGAAGATGGAGTGGTTTAATGCCTCATGGCGATCAAAAACGCCACTGAGATGAGCCAGGGCAATGGGAGCCAGTTGCAGAAAAGCTATTTTTCCATGGGCAATTAATTCCGCTTTCTCGACTGAGAACGCACTTGCTGGCAGGGATCGATACTGCACTTCGCTACAAAGAGCACTCAGATAAGCATGTTTGACCTGTTAAATGTGCGCCCAGAACGCATGGGTTGGTGGAAAAAGGTGATAAAAAATATGCAGCGCTTCGGCGTGAAGCAGGTTGCTTCTCAAGACTGTTTTTTCGGATACCACAACATGTTCATAGTGGCTATCAATAGCATGATCCGCAGCGACCAGATAGTCAATATAAAGCCGTAGCGCCTGAGTGAGAAGTCTGACTTTTTCTTCCTCTACAGTGGGGTAATCGGGATAAATAAGAAAGGGAAAATAATCATAAATAGTGTATGCTATTTTGAATGTATCGCCCTCTTTTTCAGGAAGACCAGCTGGCGAAGGGGCGACTTCGGGCCACTTGTCAAGCATCTGGTTGACGCGAGTGTGTGTTAATTGTATTTCAGATGCTTGATCGAACGTTCTCTGCTGAATCATACTTATGATCTCTCCTGTTTGATAGCATCAATGCAACGGCTAGCAACTGATTTGTCAGGGTTTCTCAACCGTCGCGTTTTTTTCCCCGTCCCTCTTTGGATGGTTGGTGGGAGCGCGACCGCGCTGCCACCAACCATCTTTTTCTCCGGGATACATTATGATTATGCCCAGGCGGAGATGTACTTTCAGGAAGCACTCCCGTTGGCGGAAGCGATGGGATTACGTGAACATATAGCTGCTTTTTATACCAACCTCTCAGTAATTGCACGATATCGCGGTCATGGCACTCAAGCAGAAGCAAGCGCGTTGAAAGGATTGTCTCTCGCTCGTGAAATAGGCCATAAAATAGGGATGTGTTCTCTTCTCAGTGGTTTAGGCGTGCTTTATACTCAGCTACAAGATTTTGAGAAGGCCAGGCAGTATCTGGAGGAAAGTGTTGTATTGGCAGAAGAGATCGGCCATCCTTATGAGCAGTGTAAAGCGCTGTATGCCTTGAGCCGGGTCTCTATCAGACAAGAGGACTGGTGCAGAGCCGAGACATGTCTGAAAGAAATATCTAAACTGGTAGAGAATAACCAGAACAGCCAGCTCAAGTGTGACTGTTTAAATGGCTGGGGTGAGTATTATATGCAGCAAAAGCAGATCGAAGTTGCCACCATTTCGTTCAGAGAAGCACTTAATTTAGCGCGGCAGATTGACGAGAAGGAGATCACCGCACACTCTCTTTATGGTCTGGCTCGCGTTACTTTAGCATGCGGTAACCAGGCGCAGGCTCGCCTCTATGGGGAAGAAAGTGCGCAGATTTTTGCTTCTGTCGATGTTTACAGTGCTCGTGAGGTTGATCGATGGCTTGAGATAGTATGAACTGATTTTCCAAAAGGGTGGATGGGAGGGAAGAGCGCGGCTTTTGAGAGATTACTGCCAATCCTGCTATAGTTATTGATTCTTTGCGCATTTAAGTATAGAATTAGGCTCTAATAGTAAAAATCGTACGGCTATACTTACAGTAATGACGTTTCTGATGGTTCAGATGCAGGGCCAATGGGGGTATTTTCTATGTCTAAATGGGGTCGTTACCTGGGGCAGCACCGAAGCACATCTCTGACGGAACTCCTTCTTCCGCGTCGGCGAATGGTGTTTCCTCTCATCGCTATTCTCCTCCTGATCAGTATGGGATTCTTCTTTGCTGGATCGCGGCAGAAAAGTGTCCATGCAGCCAGTTCGAATCCTATCACCTTAGAAAACCAGCAGCCGGGAACAACGAGCTGGCAATTCGACAATTTTAATAAGTCATCAAAACATGAGATCGAAGGGTATGCCTCGCTGACAAGTGTGAACAAAGGCAGCCAGATTAGTTTCATGGTCTCTCTCTCAGCTAATGCACAATATACAATGGATATCTACCGGATGGGATATTATTTTCATGGTACCAATCCCGACGGTTCAGCCTGCACCGGGTGTGGTGGACGTTTGATGATGAGCGTCGGACCGCTCAGTGGTTCGACACAGGCCGCTTGCCCTACTACCACGTCTGGCGTGGATTTTGGCCTGATCGAATGCCGGTGGACGCCAAGCTATACTCTGACTGTTCCCACGAGCTGGACAACTGGCAACTATATCGTCAAGTTGACACGTACCGATGATAAGCTTGAAAATTATATGACCTTCGTTGTGCGCGATGATAGCAGCACGGCTGATATTGTCTACTCGATGGATGTTACAACCTGGAACGCGTATAACTACTGGGGTGGAGCAGGGAATAACAATATTGGGTATAACTTGTATGGGAAGTTCAATGATGTAACTCAGGCGTTCGTTGGCGACACAAGCGCCTATACTGACTCGTTTGACCGTCCATATATGGTTCAAGGGTCTGAGGACGGAGCCGGCAATTTCATGGTCTGGGACTATCCCATGATTCACTGGATGGAAGCGCAGGGCTATAACATCACTTATGTAACCGACGTTGACCTGGAAAACAACGCGAACCTGCTCAATGGGCATAAGGTTTTCACGAATACAGGCCACGACGAGTACTATTCAGATAATATGCGCTCGAATCTCCAACATTTCATCAACGCTGGCGGTAACGCCGCCTTTTTCAGCGCCGATGATATCGACCGTCGCATGACCTGGAGCAATTCAATCTCTGGTCAGCCCGATCGGCGCGAACACTGCGACAAAGGCGCTTTGCCCAACTCTACCACCATTAACTGGCGTGACCTGACGCCGACCCAGCCTGAAAACCAGATCATCGGTGCGATCTCAAATGGCGCTGCTGCGGCGCGTCCATTCATGGTCTATGATGCTTCGAGCTGGATCTATGCGGGAACTGGCCTCGTCAATTACAATGGGACGACCGTCACAAAAGGGGCTGGACAGAACGCTATCAATGGCTTGATCGGCTATGAATTTAGTACGCGTGCCGTGAATGATCCCACCCTCTCTCAATATGACTCTTATGAGCCAGCGGGATTACAACAGGTCGGCCATTCCTTTGTGCCAGCGGCGGATAATGGGGTCAATTCCTGGGCCGATACAACGTTATACACTTCATCGGGTGGCGGCATCGTCTTCTCGGCGGGCACGATCGAGTGGTCCTGGGGAGTGGATAACGGGTTTAATGATGGCTTCTGTGATTGCGACCCGAACTTTGCCAATACGGATAGCCAGATCATTACATCCAATATCTTGAATCGCATGGTCGGCGGGCCTGCCCCTGCGGCCAGTTTGAGTTCAACCGCTGTCAGCTTCGGCAATCAAAATCTGGGCACGACCAGTACCACGCAGACCGTCACTCTGACGAACACCGGTACAGCGACTCTGACAGTTACTACTATCGCACTGACCGGCGCGAATGCCGGAGATTTTACTCAGAGCAACAACTGTCCAATCAGTCCCAGCACGCTTGCGACCAGTGCCAGTTGCACTTTCAACGTCTCCTTCAGTCCCTCGGCTAATGGGGCAAGGAGTGCAAGTGTGAGCATCAGCGACAGTGCTCCTGGCGGTTCTCAGACGATCGCCCTGAGCGGTACAGGCGTCACGGCTGCGCCCGTCGTTACACTGAACCCCACGAATGTGAACTTTGGCAATCAAAACGTGGGCACGACCAGCGCTGCTCAGACTGTTACGTTGACAAACACTGGCACAATTTCTCTGACGGTTAGCAGCATTACGCTGACCGGCACGAATGCCAGTGAATTTACTGAAACGAACAATTGTCCCGCCTCACTCGCGGTTAATGCCAGTTGTACGCTCAGCATGACCTTCACCCCATCAGCCAATGGGGCACGTACCGCCAGCGTGGGCATCAGCGACAACGCCGCTGGCAGTCCTCAGCCGCTGCTTCTGAGTGGCACAGGTGTGACACCTAATCCGGCGGTCACATTGAGTCCCACGAGTTTGAATTTTGGCAATCAAAACGTGGGCACGACCAGTGTTACTCAGCCCGTCAAATTAACAAACACCGGAACATTGGCCATGACAATCACTGGCATCACGCTGACTGGCACGAATGCCAGTGACTTTGCTGAAACGAACAATTGTCCCGCCTCACTCGCGGTTAATGCCAGTTGTACGATTAGCGCGACCTTCACGCCTTCAGCCACCGGGGCACGTACCGGAAATGTGAGCATTAACGACAACGGCTTAGGAAGTCCGCAGAGCGTAACACTCAATGGTGCTGGTGTCACACCGGCTCCCGGTGTCGGCCTGTCAGTTACAAATCTCGCGTTCGGTAACCAGAGCGTAGGAGTAACCAGTAGCTTGCAGACTATCACTCTGACCAATACTGGTACATCGACCTTGACGATCGCCAGTCTCTCGCTGGGTGGCACAAGTCCTACTGATTTTGCCGACGCTACTAATTGTCCAATCAGTCCCTATATGTTGACTCAAAATGCCAGTTGTACGATCAGTGTCAATTTCACGCCTGGTGCGATAGGACCTCGTAGCGCGAGCTTGAACATTAACGACAACGCCGTTGGCAGTCCGCAGATTGTTACTCTCGGTGGTACAGGAGCGACGCCAGGGGTTACCCTGATTGGCAGTGTAACCGCCAATGGAAACTTTGGTGCAGGTGTCGCAATCAAGTTGCCTACCGTTCAGGCGGGTGATCTGCTGATCGCAGTGACGGGAGCCAATGGTACTCCGGCAAGCTGGACTACCCCCACCGGCTGGACTGCTGGCGCAGGTGCTGGACATCCCGATGATCAGGGTCTCAACTGGTGGTGGAAGATTGCCGCCACCGCAGACTCTGGTGCCACGATAACCCTGAAATCTGCATCCTACGCGGACGGAGGCGGGATAGTCTTTGACTATCGTGGCGCGACATCTGCCCCCATTGCGGCAGTGAGCACACTTTCCACTAACGACAATAATACCAATGGGAACGTAACTTCGGCTACGGTCAATGGCGTGTCGTGGACCGGGTCAGCCAGCGTCGTGAGTTTAATCCTCACAAGCTGGCAACCTACTAACGCGACGGAAACCTGGCCTACCGGTTACACGTTGCAAGCGACAGCCAACGATGGCTATGGGTATGTTGCAGTAGGAGCGAATCTTACTTCCCAGAACGTCAGCAGTTTAGGTGCGCAGACCGTGAAGCTCTCCGCAGGTCAATCAGTAGTACCAACCTTGCAAATAGCCATCTTTGTTGGTGCTGTACAGATGGATGTGGACTAGTTATTGATTATGGCGGCTATGCCGCCGTAATCAAAGGGAAGGATTGTTGCGCTTCTGAGCGGCATCGCCGCTCAGAAGCGCAACAATCCTTCCCTTTCATATGAGTCATCCCGAGTAACTACTCGTGT
>DAOTTL010000591.1:0-10907 GCA_034438135.1 Ktedonobacteraceae bacterium
ATCTCAATGTGGTTTACTCGTTGGAGCGGGGTATACCTGCATAGAGTTCCCATGCAATACCATCAGGATCAAAGAAGCTGATGTAACGGTCATGGGACTCTGGATCTTCCTCAACTCCATGATTAAGGACCCCTGCCGCATCTAAATCGTGCTGTAGTGCTTTCAATGTGTCCAGATCTTCGACTGTGAGCGCGAGATGGTCAAGACCAACTTGAAATGGATCGAAGCGATCTTCGTTTGAAACAGGTTCATCGTCTCCATACAACGCGATCAGCATTCCATACATATCGACTAACACCGCCCCCTCGGTTTCCCTCATTAATTGACATCCGAGGATATCAACATAGAACCGTTTCGCTCGTGCGAGATTGGTGACTCTCAGACCAATATGGCTCAAGCCTTTCACGTTCAACTTCATGGTGGTTTCCTTTCATCGCTTTGGGGGCAGGTATCTGATGTCCTCTTCTATCTAATAGCTGTTGAGCCTGTCCACACGTTCGGCTCTATATTTTCGGAGGTAGTATAGCACAATAAATCTTCCCTTGCTTGACGCGTACTCCATCTGTGCAGAGCTTCGCAAAAGTCGTTTCTCTCCACTCTTTTTCAGTTTCCACCAACGAACGGATATGATTTTGCTTACTACCGGACTCTCCAGGTTACTATGCGCGTATATCTCTCCATTTAAGCACTATAGAGGTCAGCACACCCAGAAAAATGCATATGAGTGCGAGTGCACTCCAGCATAGCAAAAGATGGAGGGTAACTACTCAGGTGTGCACTCAGGTCAACTGCGGCGATCTTCGATCTCCCAGATGTGATCAACAACGTGCCATGCAATTCGTCTTACTGCGTAACTGGCGTTCCAGCCCCCAGAAACCAGTGGCTCGCCATTAGAAGGTTTGCTTAACACCGTGGCAATCTCCTCGCGCATGGCTCTCAGTGCACTAAGGTTATAGACATCGAAGGGCTTATGCCGCACACCAATTTTGCGTGCATAGTCTCGTTCTGCCTCAATAACATGGTGCCGTATCTCGTCTAGTTCTCGCCCTCCACCGCGTGGACCTTTGCGCAATTCCACTGGCGAAGCTGCCACTACCTCCTCCAGCATTTCCCATGACGCACGTATGAGAGCTACTCTCTGTTCCGCTACCACGGCATCAATCGGTCTGGTCTCGGCTGGAGCGATCACTGAAGGTACTCCCCAGGCGGTGTTTGCATTGCCTTGGAGACGTTCGACAACGACAAGTTCTCTCGGTTCAAAATGCAGCCCTGCTCGTTGAGCGATCAGGCTGTAGCGTGACTCGGTGTCGCTCAGCGCCTGGAGTGCTGCCTCTTCGCTTTTCTGAATGCGGCACCAACCAGGCCATTCTAGAGACCAGGCAATGGTTTTCTTTCCGCCTGATTCTATGTAAATAGCTGTCATATATTCCTCTCAAGCTTGTCGGTCCTTTTTTCTAATCACAAAGCGCATGGCGCTCATAGTAGAAGAGATCGCGCAAACCTTATTATCGACAACCCCTGCTTGCTGTCCAGCGGCAATCAATTCGCGTTGATCTACGTAGCCAGGTTGGTTACGTTTGAACGTAAGAAGCCAGATGCCACCGCCTGGTCTCAGATGCTCGCGCCACTTTTTGAGCAATGCCACGGCATCGGTTGATACGTCAACGCCGGCCAGCACTATATCAAGAGTTTCTTCTTCTGTTCCAGGAGGACGGCCTGTTCTTGCGAGAATACTTTGGGCTAGATCAGGATCAATTTCCTGGATAGAATTCGCAAAGGCTACTGCGTGGCCCGGTTGAATGCCCAATTTTTCCAGGACGCTACGGTCCTGATAATTTTTTTCCGGCATGCAAGTCTCCTGTAAAAGAGTGTCGCGATCACAGAGAAATCACCAACTTTATTCTGCATTATACCGTATAGGTATGATGCAGATACTGCATTTTTTCTAAGCTGGTGCAACGGTTCCAGTCTTGTAAGATTTTCCTGTGCAGTTAGAGTATTTTTGCAATTAGATGTAAAATACTCTTCTCTTCGCCCGTTATCAATGACAAGAATCTCCCATAGAGAGGTTACTCACTAAAATTTGCTTTTACTAATAATGAGAGAAAGGAGAGCAAAAATGAAACAAATATGTCTACATTTTTATCATACTTATGATTCACATTTAGAAAGAAATACTTTACAGGTCTTACTTGTGACGGAGAGATACACGGATACATGCGAAAGGACCGCATGATCCTCCAAATATTCTGGAGTATATATATTCTCTGTCGTGTATCGTTTTTGAGAAGGATTGAAATGAAAGAAAGAAACTCTAACGTCGTCCCAGCCCTGGTAAACGAAGGAAATATCACCTCCCAGCTCACCGTAGTGAGCGAACCGATATCCCCCGACGCTTCTAAGAAACAGGCCAACGATTACGTTGAGCTGAAAAAGCTGATCAAGCAAAATGGACTATTAAACAAACAGCCCATTTACTATACATACAAACTCATTGCAACAGCCAGTATTCTGATACTCAGTGTTGCCTTACTCTTTCTTGTCCACAATTTTTGGTTCCAGATTTTCAATGCACTTTTGTTAGCTGTAGCCTCCGCTCAACTTGGTTTTCTTGGGCATGATGGTGGACATCGCCAGATTTTCCACTCTACAAGGAAAAATGAGATCCTCACCTTGATTACCGGGAATCTCTTGATTGGTATGAGTAATGGCTGGTGGCTTACTAAACACAATGCCCATCACAGCCATCCCAATGAAATAGATATGGACCCCGATATTGACATCGCTGTGCTGGCATTCTCTGAGAGCGATGCACGCCAGAAAAAAGGTCTACTACGGCAGATTGTTAAGTACCAGAAGTACTTTTTCTTCCCCTTGCTTGCTCTGCTCGGTGTTGATCTTCAGAGGCGTAGCATCATCTATCTTTGGAAAAACAAAGATAAGTACTTTGTAGCTGAGGCATCACTTCTCGTTCTCCATCATATCCTGTACTTAGCCATGCTTTTCTTTTGTCTGAATCCCTGGCAAGTGGTGATCTTTCTCGTCATCCACCAGGCGTTCTTTGGCATCTTCCTGGGTTCAGCTTTTGCTCCTAACCACAAAGGCATGCCCATTTTAGAAAAAGGCAGTCGCATCGATTTTCTGAGGAGACAGGTGCTCACGTCGCGCAACGTCCATAGTGGCTTTTTCAACGATTTCTGGTATGGCGGACTGAACTATCAGGTGGAGCACCACCTCTTTCCCAGTATGCCCCGCAACAACTTGAAAAAAGCTCAGTTGGTTGTCAGGGCATTTTGCCAGGAGAAAAATATTGCCTATTATGAAACCAGTATGATCCAATCGTTTAGCGAAATTTTGCACTTCCTGGATCAGGCCAGTGCGCCATTGCGTTCAGAAAAAGTCGTGAGAGAGAAATCGAATTTCTGGTTAAGGGTGCTCCTGGGTAAATTACTTTAAACTGGAGCGTTCTTTCCCTCTTTCAGTTTTCTGATGGAAGGCACGAGCGCGAGCGCGGGTCTGCGATCTCGCGCTTCCCTTCTTTGATTCTCTACAATCAAAGTTGACAATCCCCAACAATATGTGACTTCCTATAGGTAGAGAAAAAGGGAAGTCTTAGAGATATTTTCTCATTTTGAAATCTGCACCGCTTGCCTGCTCCTTGTATGTCATGCGAAGGGAAAAGACGCACCCCAGTAAGAAAGCTTAAGAAGAAAAAAGTGCAAGGCGACTTTAGAGAGGAGCCTTGGTTGTTGTGCTATCGAGGAAGGGCCTTGAAGGAAAAGACACGTTTCACAAGGGCACTTAAAGGAGTTCACTTTTATGACTTACTCACGCCGAAACAGCGTTGAAGAGCAACAAGAGGCTTCTCAGCGGGCCGAACATATCGCCACACTCTGTGAAGAACTGCATTTCGCTCTTGATCGTATTGACTGGCAGCAACGAGGTTTGCAAGCTCCAGTGATTGTAAATGGGGTGGAGATATCTTCGCTTCTTGATCTTGGTCAGCGTGAGAGTAATGATCTGCTTCGTCTGGTTCAGATCAAATTACTGGAACGTGCTGCCCTTGAAACTATTGGTGCACAATCAGGCCAGAAAGCTCTTATGTGGAGTCCGATCACTGTTGTGCAACCTCAGGCGTTCTTGAGTTTGTGGATCATTACGCTGGAGACGGATGAACGTATTCCAATTGCTGAGCGAATGTGTGATGGGCAGCGCACGTATGAAGCTTATCTGTTTAATGCAGAGAATGAGCATCAACTGGGTACGCTCTTTGGCGCTTTGTATAAAGAAAGCACCTACCACCTGGGAGATGTTGTCACCATTAAAGAGCATACACGTCTCTATACGGGAGTGGTGATCTACAGTATTCCTCCTGATAAGAGCATTCCCAGCCGCAAGTACATTACCAAGGGCTTTCCTGCCTCTATGGGTGCAGCCGCTGGAAATAGCGATATGGGTACCGGATACCTTGTTGATTGTGACGATGGTTTTCCTCATCTGATCAGACAGTCACAAATCGTGCAAGAACCAGTCGCCCGATGAGTATGTATACCAGCAGATCATCTTTATAGTGCGACGAATGCCAGGAGCAGGGCTATATATTGTTGTGGATCATATCCATAAGATCCGCAATGAATGGCACAGGGCGTATAGTATTCTTGAATTGTTCGTCCAACTGCCTGGGCTCCGCTAACCAGACGATGGGCATGGTGGAGTGCGATCAAGGGATCATTCTCAGCGTGGATTAAGAGAATAGGAGGCAGGACAAGTTCAGCGATATGTCTCGTCTCGCCATTTATTGCCTGATCCGGTCGCGCAACTAGTGGATAGTGATAGCGTGCCTGAAACAGCAATTTTCCACCAAACAAGGTCAAATGGGTCAGAATAGGAAGAAGCCAGCGAACTAATCCTGCCAGTCCACGCAATTTTGAGATTTCCTGAGCGAGAATCTGTGAAATGATCATGCCCATCATATCATCCAGACGTGCATAGGAGCTATCGGCAATCACACCTGCAACTGAAGGGTGCGGCGGTAGCAAAAGTGCGACGGCGGCCCCCATCGAAAATCCATGGATATACACCTGCCCACTCATGGTTTCTGGCTGGCTCGTCACGACCTCAACTGCTGCAACCAGATCCTTGACCTCTGCATTGCCACATGTGGTCGGAATGAGCGGACTTTCGCCATGCCCGCGATAATCGAAGAGGAAGATGTTCATCCCATGGGAATATTCGAGCGCGGCAACGGAACGAAAGTGGCAACTGGGCAAATGAAACCCATGACTGAGAATAATCGTTGGTGCACTATGGGTCTGTGCCCAAAACTCACCTCGTAAGAACACTCCATCTTCCGTCTGAAACGTTACGGCACGCTGCAATTCTCTAGCAGGTTCCGCCGCCGACTCAGGAAAAGTCCAGCCTCCCCATTGTGGGGTTCCCTGCTCAACTGTGATACCTGGACAGGTAAATTCTTTAATGAAACGACGACCAAGAAGCCATGTAACACTCCCAAGTGCCAGGCCAGCTCCCACTACCGATGCAACTATACTCACAAACCGTACCATAGATATGCTCCTCAAAATATGAGCATCAATTTGACGAATGCCCACACATTTGTTTTGAGGAAACTGTCCCTGCTTTTGTTTCACTCCGTCGCTACAGGCTGATACAGATAACAGCAAAATGCCTATACCTGTAAGACTCTGTTGCCAAACTCAGCCATTTCTCCCTTTTTTCAGGGGAGGAGGGGCTTGCAAGCCCCTCCTCCCCCGAAAAAAGAAGAAGTGACTCATAGAATACTATGGCAAAATTAAATGGAGGTCGCCAAACTCATGCCAGAGATAGCCCTCTTTCAGGGCTTCGCGATAGGTTATCTCCAGGTGCTGCTGTCCCGAAATCGCTTCCAGCATTGCCAGGTGGGTCGAGAGCGGCTCGTGCAAGCCGGTCAGCAGACCATTGACCGCGTGGATACCGCGTGCAGGTGTGATGATGACATCCGTCCAGCCCTCACCGGCACGAGTTACACCTGTGGCATCTGTCACTGTCTCCAGCGCCCGTACAACGGTCGTCCCTATGGCGATGACGCGCTGATGTGCTGCATGAGCTGTGTTGATTACACGTGCCGTTGACTCGGGAACGCGATAAAACTCCTCGTAGACTGGTTCTTTGCGCTCCATACTTGCAACCCCTGTATGCAGGAGTAGCGGCGCTATCTGTATCCCTCTGGCCATCAGACCTGTCAGCAGTTCAGGTGTAAACGCTCGACCTGCCGAAGGCATCTCGGCGCTGCCCATTTCTGTGGCATAAACGGTCTGATAGTAACTGAGCGGCCAGCCTTCTTTGACATAACTATAGCGAATGGGGAAGCCGTAACACTCAAGGTAGGGATGAAGTGGAGCAGTCAGATGCAGGCTGGCGATCCAGAGACGGCGAGAACCATGTTCAGCCTTGTAGGGCGCGTGTAGTGTAACGCTTGCTCCAGCTGGCAATTCAAACGACTCCCCGGACTGTATAGCGGAGAATGCTCTGGTCGTTTTTTCCTGGGTATCTTCGTAGGCACGCATTTCAACTACCCAGCGATTCTGTGGCAGATGCGTTGAGAGATGGAGTTCAAAGTGACTCCCATCGCTTCGTTGAGCGGGTAATGCGGCATTGAGTGTTCCACTGGTATTGATTACCAGCACATCACCCGGCTCCAGAAAGTTTCCAATCTGACGAAAGCGTGTATGTGTCACCCGATTCGTTGCGATATGAGAGACCATCAGGCGTACCTCATCTCGTGCTAATCCACGAGCTTCCGGTGGTTCACTGGCCTCTAATTCAGGAGCGAGCGTAAAGTTTAGTAAAGGGAGTCCAGGAAGCTCTTCATTATATTCGGTTGATAAAAGGATAGACGATTGGTTCATGGCTCACCCTTTCTTGTCTATTCAATAGATCCGAGTTTACTTGATGGTTACTCTATCACGTGAGGACGCCATGCACATTGGGCAGGGGTACAGTCCCTGGACTGTACAAAAGAACAGCGTGATAAAAGAAGAAACGAGGCTGGTTGGCGGGGCATGTGCCCCACCAACCAGCCTCGTTTCTTCTTAAAAGACTTTAACAAAGTCTTAAAAAAAGGGGTAGGGAAGCGACTTTTGAGAAACTCAGGAAAATCATCCTTAGATCTTGTGGGCTGGGCAAGGATGTGGTACTATAACTGCACCTTCTGGATAGGAAATGATACGCGGTACATGCAGTTTATAATAACTGTTGACAGCCGTTTATCCAGGCACGTATACTGCTTGTGCCAGGAACCTCTTTTTGGTAACGATTATGAGCGTAGAGAAACAACAAAATGGGGAAGTAGACGGTAGTGGAAGAGAAGAATCGAGGAAGCTAAAGGCATATGGAACAACTCGCTCTGTTAAGTATCATGCGCACAGATATAGCATATCGTTTTCGTCTGGATCTTCCCGATGATGAGCACCCTCAGGTAGCGCAAACGCCGGCGTCTCAGGAATATACGACTGAGCTAACCACCGAGATGGGTGAACGACTGAGGCGTTTATCGCATACGGCTGCCCAGCATATGCAGCAGGTGGGAGATACAAAGAATCCACGGCGTGGAAGTGCCAATGACGCTTTACAAGCCCTGGGCCGATTTTTGTTTGATAGCCTTATTCCCTCACCTCTTCAAGAGGCGCTCCGCCAGATTGACGTTCCGTTGGCTTTAAGTACCAACACCCCGGAGATCCCCTGGGAACTGCTTTATGATAATAAATCTATGCCAGGCCGTTTTCTCTGCCAACATATAAACCTGGGACGTCAGCTCATGCCTGCCCGCCTCGGTGTTTTGCGTATGACAAACGAGCGTACAGGGGAACTTGCGGCTGTACATAAGACGCGCAAATTGAACCGACGAGATGCGCAGGGTTTAAATGTGCTTTTCCTGGTGAACCCTACAGGCGATCGACTCTTGGCAGAAGAAGAGGTTGCCACGCTCTGCACAACGTTACCAGAATCTGTCTCGCGCATTATTCTCTATCGGCAGCAGGCGAATCAACTTGAGATGCGTATGCGCATGAATTCTGAGCTACCTCAGATCTTGCACTACGCAGGTCCGCTGCCTCAGTTTAGCTCTGGCGGTGATATTCTCCTGCCACTGGCGGGGAGTTCACGCCTGGATGCCGCCGCTGCTGCTCAGCTCTTTCAGTTGTTGCCGCGTCATCCACTCATCTTTTTAAGCTATTATGATGGATCACAGGCGGGGGTGCTACCCCCGGAAGAGACCGAGGAACTGGCTGCGGCTCTCCTCTCAGCTGGCGCGGGCACGGTTATAGCTATGCGCTGGCCAGTGGACTCGCAGCGTGCACGAGAGTTCACCGTGTTACTTTATCAGGAGATTGCCGATGGCGTTGCCCCTGGTGAAGCCCTCAGGCGTGCACGCGTTGGCATGTCTCAGCGCCGCGCGGACGATGTTTCCTGGGCGACATATATCCTCTATGGCGATCCCAATGTACCTCTGACCAGCGGACTGGCAACCTCTCGTGAGCGCAATCTGGAGGTGCCCTTTGATGTTTTTGATGACGAGCATATGATGCAGCCGATGTTTCCGTCCTCCAACTCGCTTGATCGTCGTTTCTTGCAGGAGGTGCTCGGTCTGGCCCTGGTGGAGGCACGGCGCATGCGCAAGGACTACCTTGGCACACCTCACCTGTTTATCGCTCTGACGAAACTGGACGGTGGTTGTACACAGGATGCGCTGCGCACTTTGAATTTCTCTCCCAAACAAGTTCGCGACGTGATTCGTCTCGCCCTGGGTTCGGGCAAAGCTACCAGTGATACGCCAATCCTGCCTACCAGACGCTGCAAAGAGATTTTGCAGACTGCGGAACGCAACGCGCTCAAAGCTGGCTCGGTTTCTATTGATGAGCGTGCCATCGCTCAGGCGGTTCTCAGTGAGCGCGACGGTGTGACCTATGAGTTGCTGACCAAGATGGGCATCAATCCAGCTCATCTGGTGGAACTGCTTCTCTCCAGTAACGCCAGAGCACTGCTGGAACTGGTTCCCTCGATCGGGACCAACTCGCCGTCAGCCCAGGTGGATTTGCCCGTGGGCATCAGTCCTGAACCTGGTCTGAAGGGCAGCAATTCTGTCCTGGAACGCCTGGGCCGTGATCTGACCAAACAGGCCAGTACTCATCAGCTACCTCCTCTGATTGGACGTGAAAAAGAGATGCGTCAGTTGATCCAGACACTGATGCTAAAGGATCGCAACAATCCAATCCTGATAGGCGATTCTGGCGTAGGGAAAACAACCATTGTAGCCGGACTGGCGCAACGGATCGTCGATGGCAAGGTTCCACCCGAACTGCGCGATAAACGGCTGATTGAACTCTCAGCGAGTTCACTGGTGGCCGGTACCAAGTATCGCGGTGAGTTTGAGGAGCGTCTGCTGAAGGTTCTGGATGAGGCTGAGAGCGGTGGGGACATTATTCTGTTTATCGATGAAATGCACCTGCTGATCGGCACCGGACGGGCCGCAGATGGCAGCATAGATGCGGCAGGTATTCTCAAACCCGCTCTGGCTGGTGGCAGGTTGCGCTGCATTGGCGCAACTACTCCCCAGGAGTTCAGGGCTATTGAGAAAGATGCCGCGATGGAGCGCCGTTTGCGTCCCATTCAGATCGATGAGCCATCCACTGATGAAGCGCTTGCCATTCTGATGGGCATGCGAGAGCTGTACGAACAACATCATCATGTGAGCATTCTCAAAGAAACTTTGCATGCCGCGGTGCATCTCTCAGTCCAATATCTTCCTAATCTGCGCCTGCCTGACAAAGCCTGTAGTGTACTCGACGAGGCCTGCTCGCAGGCTCGTGTCTTCCTGGCTGAGGATGGTCCCGAAGAACAATTGACGAACGTCGGTGAAGACGAAGAGGAGTTGCAGGAGCAACCACTCATTACGCCTTCGTTGATCGCTGAAGTGATTTCACACCGGACAGGTATTCCTGTTCGAGCACCTGGACGCGAGGAGCGCGATCGTCTGCTGAACCTGGAGGCCTTGCTCAGGATGCGCGTCATTGGACAGAATGAAGCTATCAGTCGGGTGACCCAGGCCATACAGGTGGCACGGGCCGGATTGAAGCCTCGTAACCGTCCCTCAGGTGTCTTTCTCTTCCTTGGACCTACCGGAGTGGGTAAAACAGAGCTGGCTCGCGCACTGGCGGCAGAGGTTTTTGGCTCGGATGAGCATCTGATACGAGTGGATATGTCCGAGTACATGGAGAAACATGCCGTTTCACGTATGATCGGAGCACCTCCAGGATATATTGGACATGATCAGGAAGGTCAACTGACCGGTAAATTGCGCCGTCGTCCACATTGTGTCGTACTCCTTGATGAGTTAGAGAAGGCTCACCCGGAGGTTTTCGATCTCTTCCTTCAGGTTTTTGACGCGGGACGACTGACAGATGCTCAGGGACATACGGTAGATGCTCAACATGCTATCTGGATCATGACTTCCAATGTGGGAACCGATATGCTCACTCGCTCTGCGCCACATGGTTTCCGCTCCAACGCTAAATTTACTGCTGAAGAGATGCAACGAGACCGCTTGATGGAACGATTGCGTGAGACGTTCCGACCTGAGTTTCTCAATCGTATCGATGAGGTGGTTATCTTCCGTCCACTTGCACGCGAACAGGCACGTGCCATCACTCGTTTGCAAATGCATGAGCTGGCTGCACGTCTGTTAGAGCAAGATCTGACCCTGAATGCCGATGAAAGTGCCATTGATCTACTATGTGCCGAAGGGTTTAGCCAGACCCAGGGTGCTCGTCCATTGCGCAGAGTGATCGAGAAAATGCTCACAGTTCCATTGAGTCTGCGCATCCTGCTGGCTAATCTTCACGATCACGGCGAGG
>DAOTTL010000592.1:0-1870 GCA_034438135.1 Ktedonobacteraceae bacterium
TGTACAGACCAGAACCCTGGAGCAACTCATCTTCCACTGTGGTCAATTGATAGCCATGTTGCTCTAGCAACTGCTCTATCTGCGCTAAACGTCCCTGCGTATCATAGACTTCTACGACAAGCTGTCCGATCTTATCCCAATCGTTTTCTGCGATGCCATTGAGAACATTGAGTTCACTTTTTTCTACATCAACTTTTAGCAGATCAATAAACGTGATATCCTGCTCGCGGATGATCTCGGAAATCGTTTTGAGTTGACATGTATACTGCTGCGTACTCAATCGCTCTTCTAACAACTCCTCCAGAGCTTCATCAGGCAATGTCTCATTGGCACTGAGAAGCTGTTGCTGTAAGTATGCTTTGACGACTGAACGTTCCTCATCTTTGTTTGCATAGAAGCCAGATATGACCGAACCATGAGGATAGTACGTGAATTCCGCGCTACCCGCCTGGTCTGAGATACCATAGGGGAAGGGTCTGGCCTGTGTACTGTAGAGTGCCATGTTCAAGCGCAGGATCTCGAAGACTACTGGATTTGGCTCAAAGGCGTAGATGGTCGGCTTCTCACAATGCTGACTGGCGAAAAGAGAAAAGAGGCCGATATTCGCGCCCACATCAAAGATACAGGCATGGTCAGGTAGTATGATGCCATGCTGCATATATACTTGCTCTTCGTATATCTCCTTGTAGATAAGCTGCGTCTCGCTTGTGCTGTGCTGGATAATGAGCATCTTATTAGGTAATTCATACTGTACATAGTCGGCGAGCAGCCCCTCTTGCTCCATGCGCAAGCTCTGACGTGCCACGGCGGCGTTCGTCTTGTGGGGTACAGCGTAAGCAACCAGACGCTTGTCTCCAGGAACATCCTCTCGCGCTAACACCACGGCTTCTTGTACGCCTCGATGCTGGTTCAGTAGGGCTTCGATCTCTCCTAGTTCGATCCGATAGCCGCGCAACTTCACCTGTGTATCCAGTCGTCCCATATACTCGATGCTGCCATCGGTGCGATAGCAGGCCAGGTCGCCAGTTCGATACATTCTCTCGCCAGGCTTTGTACTGAAGGGATGAGGGATAAAGCTGGCCGCGGTCAGATCGGGTCGCTGAATATAGCCACGCGCCAATCCTTCACCGCCGATATACAATTCGCCGGGTATACCTATGGGAAGCGGTTGTAAAGAGGGATCCAGAATATAAATCTGCATGTTCGCGATCGGCTCACCAATGACAACCGGGCCTGATAGTTCATCTGTGAGTGGAACATCATAAACGCAGCATCCCACGACCGTTTCGGTTGGTCCATATTCATTGATTAACCTGGTCGTGGGAGCAAAATCACGCCAGAAACGCAGCTTTTCGCCGAAGAGTGCTTCTCCGCCAATCACAAACGCTCTTGTTTTTCCACTAACCTCTTCAGGGGACATCAACTGGTTCAGTGCTTCAAGATGCGCTGGCGTGATTTTGACCAGGCTAAAGTCCTCTCCGCTGCGCAGGGCTGAGACAAGGCTCTCGATTGGCTGCGCTTCAGACACAAGCACGGCTTTTTGTCCCACTATTAGAGGCGAGAACAAACTTGTGATGGTCAGATCAAAGCCTAAAGGAGAATGGACGAGCGTTCCATTGCCCTCCTTGACGTTATATTCTTTTGTGCACCAGTTCAGATAATTTACCAGCCCTCGATGAGGAATCATGATGCCTTTAGGCTGACCCGTCGAGCCAGAGGTATAGATGACATACGCGATATGCTCGGGCAGGACGGCACTGACCGGATTTTCCTGACTCTCAGCGGAGATGCTCGACCAATCACTATCGACGCATATCTGCTTCACGGCATGGACGGGCAGTGTCTCGGCTATCTGCTGACTGGTGAGCAA
>DAOTTL010000593.1:0-9440 GCA_034438135.1 Ktedonobacteraceae bacterium
CTTGCCTGCCTTCATCGTGCTGGCTACATTCGTACCCTTACCCGGCTTCTTCCGCGCGGACTCCCGCGTCTTACCGGTCGCCGAAGTGTTCTCGCCCGCAACGGCCGCAGTCTGAGTCGGAGTTGCCGATCCCGCATTGGCGGAGGTAGTCCCATTTTCGGTTGCTCCCGTCCCTGCTCCACTCGCCGTCTGCTCGTCCGCCCCTGCAGCCTGACCCGGAGGCACATCTGCCAGCGAAGGCACTCCCCTACCAATCTTCAAGCGTGGAGAGACGGGGAACTATCCCAGGTTGGGAATTTGTTCCCTCTGCGGCGGGCCAGGAATTTGTTTCTAATGAGGAGCCTCTAGCCACTGTGCGGACGACTGGCTGGTACTCTGGCTGTTTAGACTGTTTCCAGGGCCGCCACGCGAACAGTTTCTGGAACCACCTCGTGATTGCTTGCGTGATCATTCTTTATCTCTTGCCCTCGATACACTAGCGCATACAACGTTACGGTTTTGGTACCTATGAAGAACAATGAGTTAGATAGAAATATAGTAGCACAATTGCAGAGAAGTCGTCAAACACTCTTGCATTTTTATGTAGCTCATGCCATAATCAAAAAGGTTTCGTTAAAAACCCGCCCGGCTATTCACTAGTGGAAACACAAGGCGTTATACTCCCCTTTGTTTCTATTATACAAAACAAGGTGAAGCAAACGCACTTCAAATTGTGCTCTTTTTTTGGTGACTTGTCTGATCTGAAACAGAAGAAAGGCAGGTGTCGTTGTGCAAGAAGATGTTCTTGGAACTCGAAAAACCGCCATTACAGAAACATATGTTAGTTGCGCGAGATGTAATAAAACAACTCGTCTGCGGTATGCTAAGCTAGTACCAAGCGATGTACTTTCAGAGAGCCGCTCCGAATTTGAATATCTCTGTCCTGAGTGCCAGAAAGCTCTGGAAAACGGTGAGAAAGATTTGCCACTTCTCTAAGGTACGCGATGTTCTCTTCTATTTCTGGCAGTGAAGAGAGACAAGAGGTTAGTTGACAGGCCCTACTCTCTATCTTTTGCCTTTTTTCATATGATATCGTTTTGAGCGTACTTTCATCTCAACTGATCTGAAGGAACCAATCATGCGTATGCGCTACCGCGCTGTGAGTTATCGTTACAGCGATGGTTCACAGCAACAATTAGATCGTCATTATCGGCAACTGTTGCAGGATGCACTTCGTCAGAGTCAACAGTCTCTGTTACAACGTTCTATTACCTGGAGACCACTGGCCGATATCCATGAGTCAGCGGATATAATGACTGTAAAGATTGAATTAGCCGGGATGAAAGAAGAAGACATAGAGGTGACGCTTTATGCTGATGCTCTCGTCGTGAGTGGGGAAAGGCAGGACAATCAAAAGCATGGAGTGGGCGTTTATTATCACGAAGCGCAGATCCGTTATGGTCGATTTCGTGTCGAAGTATTTATCCCCTCGCCGGTGGATAGAGAAGCAGTCGCAGCTCGCTATGAGAATGGGTTTTTATGGGTAGATCTGCCAAAACTCCCTGAGGAATAAATAGAGCTTTCGATCTGAGAACTGGTCTCCTGGTTCTCTTAACTCTTTTTCCAAACAATAGATAGGTGGCGAGATCATAATTGCAGGGGAAGCCTTGGATGGAAGCATAGAGATACACTTTAAGAAGGTTGCATGATGAGAACGCGATCCAATGATGAAAAACAAAACCAGGAAGTTGTAGACGAGGTTCAGCCAGAGTTGACTTCTGAAACGCAGCATGAGAAGAACTCGGAGCCGGAGAAGGAGGAGGAAATTGCCAAAGGCGACGTTAAGGAGGAGGAAATTGCCAAAGGCGACGTCGAAGAAATAAAAAAGCCACGCCGGGCGCGTCGGCGCGTGAAGTCGATGGCTCAAGACGAATTACTAGAGCTACCAACTATTGAAAGAATTTCAGATGATGGCTTCGGTGAGACGCACGGGATTGAGCCAGAGGAACGTCTCTCTATCCCGGATATACTGCCAGTTCTTCCACTGAAAGATACGGTGGTGTATCCATTTGCGGTACAGCCTCTCGGAGTTGGTCAGGAGCGTTCTATTCGTCTGATCGACGATGTGATGCGTGGAAATCGCCTGGTCGTCCTTGTAGCACAGAAGTCGGCTGAGACTGAGCAGGCGGGTCCTGAGGATATTTTCTCAATGGGCACCGTTGCTCGTATCGCTCGTATGATCCGTATGCCTGACGGTACGATCCAGATTATTGTGCAGGGCCTGGAGCGGGTGACGATCGGCGAATTTACGCAGATACGCCCCTATCTGATGGCACATGTCACGGTCAAGCTGGATCAGCAAGAGAGCGATAACGAGACCGAGGCAATCAAGCGCAATGTGGTCAACTACTTCCAACGGCTGGTTGCGCTGGTGCAGAATGTGCCCGAGGGGGTTGCCGCTGCCACCTTAAACCTGGAGGAGCCGCGTCAGGTGGTCTATGTGATTGCAACTTTTGTGCAAATGGAGCTGGAACTCCGTCAGAAGCTGCTGGAACTGGATTCTGTGCGCGAGAAGTTGGAGCAGTTAAGTAACTATCTGGCCCATGAGTTGGAGATCTTTGAACTGGGACGTAAGATCCAGACCAGTGCACAGGAAGAGATGGGCAAGGTCCAGCGAGAGTACCTGTTGCGCGAGCAGTTGAAAGCGATTCAACGCGAACTGGGTGAGGAGAGCGAGGAGCAGGCAACGATCAATGAGCTGCGCCAGAAAATCGATGAGGCGCGGATGCCTGAAGAACCCCTCAAAGAGGCCAATCGAGAGCTTGCACGGCTGGAAAAACTGCCTACGATCTCACCTGAGTATAGCATTATTCGCACCTACATCGAACTGCTGGCCAGTCTGCCATGGAGCAAGGGAACCGGTGAGCGCATCGATGTACCACATGCCCGTGAGGTACTGGACCACGATCACTACGATCTGGAGAAGGTGAAAGATCGCATCCTGGAGTACCTGGCGGTGCGTAGACTAAAAGAAGATCGTCTGGCTGAGCGCCTGGCACGCGAGGCAGAGGAACCTGGACACGAAAAGACGGACGGCACACCTCTCTCGACGCAATCACTGCATTCGACGGAGCCAACACGTCAGATTAACCGTGAGCCGATTCTCTGTTTTGTGGGACCTCCCGGAGTCGGTAAAACGTCCCTGGGACAGTCGATTGCTCGTGCTCTTGGACGTAAGTTTGCGCGTATGTCGCTGGGTGGTATTCGCGATGAGGCTGAGATCCGTGGTCACCGGCGCACCTATATCGGGGCGATGCCTGGTCGGATTATTCAGACCCTGCGCCGGGTTGAGGCCAATGATCCGGTCATTATGCTCGATGAGGTGGATAAGGTTGGAGCCGACTGGCGGGGTGATCCCTCTTCGGCCCTGCTGGAGGTTCTTGATCCTGAACAGAACTATAACTTCCGCGACAATTACCTTGACCTGTCATTCGATCTCTCACGCGTGATGTTTATCGCTACGGCAAATGCTCTGGAACCGATTCCGGCCCCATTGCGCGATCGTATGGAGATTCTCACGCTTTCAGGCTATACGGAGGAGCAGAAATTGCATATTGCCCGCAACTATCTCCTTCCAAAGCAAATTGAGGCCAATGGCTTGAGCAGTGAAGAGCTGACTCTCGACGATGAGGTGTTGCGCCGCGTGGCTCGTGATTACACGCGCGAAGCCGGTGTTCGCAACCTTGAACGCGAGATTGGCTCGCTCTGTCGCAAAATTGCTAAACAGGTCGCTGAGGGAAAAAAGACACCTATTCATGTGACGGCTGACGAGGTGATTGAACATCTTGGTCGTCCTCGCTTCTTCGAGGAGGCGGTCGAGCGCATCGATCGTCCCGGCATTGTCACTGGCCTGACCTGGACACCCGTGGGCGGTGAGATTATCTTTATCGAGGCAGCTTCGATGCCCTCGAAAGAAGATCAACTCATTCTCACCGGTCAGTTGGGCGATGTAATGAAGGAATCAGCCATGACAGCCCTGAGCTATGTGCGCTCGCATGCAGCAGCTCTGGGTCTACCAGAAAACATCTTTGAGGGTCAGGCGATTCACATCCATGTCCCCGCAGGAGCTATCCCCAAGGATGGACCCTCCGCTGGCGTAACAATGGCGACGGTGCTGGTCTCGCTGGCGACGGGACGCAATGTACGCTCCGATGTGGCTATGACTGGTGAGATTACGTTGCGCGGTAAGGTCATGCCCATTGGTGGACTGAAAGAAAAAGTTCTGGCAGCTTATCGCTCCGGGATTAAGACGGTGATTATGCCGGCGAAAAACAAGCAGGATTTGCTGGAGGACCTCCCTCAGGAGTTGCGCGACCAGATGGAGTTTGTCTATGCCAACGATGTCCGCGATGTACTGGATGCAGCAATCGATGGCTTTACAGAGATGGTTCCCCACCGAGATGCCAATGGCAACGGACACGCTCGTCCCCGCCGCAAGAAGGGCGATAAAGCCGATAAAGCCGACAAGGCTGACAAGGCTGCCGCTAAAGCCTGAGAAAAAGCTTTCTGGCGGCTGCACCGCCAGAACTTCAAGAGGGATGGATGAGTTCACAAGCAGCGGAGTTGCTTGTGAACTCATCCACCCCTCTTTTTTAGGCGAGGGGCGACTTTGCAAGCCGCAGAAAAGGCAGGAATGACTCATACTTAAAAGAAAGCCAGCTAACGCATATAGGTATCGAGGGCTTTGGCAACTTCATCTACAACGAAAGGCTTGGGCATCACCATATCTACATCGAGATTGAGCGTCTCCTGGATCTTATCCATGGCTGACATAAGCACAAGAATGTGATGCTGGCGAGTCTCAGGCTGCGCGGCTAGAACTCTGCACACATCTTTGCCACTGAAGGTTGGCATCATCAGATCGAGAAAGACCAGATAGTTTTCGCGGTTGTTAGCAAGAATTTTCAACGCTTCCTGACCATTGCGAGCCATTTCAGGAGTGTAACCTTCGTACTCCAAAATGTCCATCATCATATCGCGAATCACCGGATCATCATCAACCACCAACACTTTCTGGGGTCGAATAGGTGGTTTCGCTTTCCTCTGCTGGTTTCGACTCTGGTTCTGACTCATCCTTTTCCCCCTTCTCAACAGGCTGATCACGCATCAGGTAGAAGCTAAAAATCGAACCCTGACCCGGAATACTCCGTTTCAGCCAGAGACGACCACCCATAGCCTCAATAAAATGTCGGCAGATATAAAGGCCCAGACCCGTTCCACGCACGGCGGTGGTTAGTGAACGCGGTGCACGCACAAATTTTTCAAAGACCTTCTGCGCATCCTCCATGGCAATCCCTTCCCCTTCATCACACACCAGTACCTGGACAACTTCGGGATCTATCCCGCCAGCCAGAATATTATAGTCAACCTGCTTCTCTGGCATACGAGAGAGTTTGGAGGCGCGTGCGATAAGTTGAATACGTCCCTGTGGTGGCGAGTATTTGGCAGCATTATCCAACAGGTTGGTGATCACCTGACGCAGACGTAAGATGTCGCTACTGACCCAGAGGTCGTCCGCGATGATGGTCGTAATCTGCTGATCGATGCTGACATTAAGGAGAGTCTGGGCCGTTTCGGCTGCTTCACTCAGACGAATAGGTCGCAGTGATAGCTCCAGATTCTTATCCAACGCACCCATCTTCGCAGCCTGAGTCATATTCTCTACCAGGTCCTTCAATTGCTGAGTTGATCCCACAATTTTGTTGGCGTACTTCAAGATCTGCTGTGGACTGGTTCTTCCATTCTCGCTCTGCTTTTTGAGTAGTGAGGAGTAGCCGCTAATGGCGCTGAGTGGAGTGCGCAATTCATGGGAAGCAGTTACGATAAACTCATCTTTGATCTTGTCCATGCGTTGTAGTTCTGCGTAGGCTTCCTGGATCTTCTCAAACAACTGGGCATTACGAATGGCACCGGCTGCCTGAGATGAGATCGCCATCAGGATGCCTATTTCCTCAGGTCGAAAAGTCCGATTTTGCTGAGGAGTATGGATAGCCAGAATGCCGACAATATCCGCCTGGTAGCGCCTGACCGGTATCACGAGCATGTTTTTAATATCGGTCTCGCGCAAAAAGATGGCACCGCTCTCACAAGCACCCTGTGCAATAGTCTCTATGCTTGCTCCGTCCAGATAAAAGAAGCTCTCATTGACGAGGTTCTCGATCATAGTTTCTTTAAAGGGCAAACGGATCATTTTGATCAGTTCCTCGTGATCCTGAGAGGACGCCCCATCATAGACGTGCCACTTGCCGGTACGATCGAAAATGGCTTGCGCAACCAGTTCCTTTTCGTCAGAGGAGAGTTGGAAGAAAGAGCACATCTGCACATTGACCAGATTTGCCACCGTTTCAACAAATTTGTGCAGCAGTTCGTTGATATCCAGGACGGTGCTGATGGCCAGGAGAGAGCTAACTGTGATCGCCAGGGCTTCTTCGCGGCGTTTAGCTTTCTGAAGAGCCATGCGTGGTCGTTCGTACAGTTTAGCATTTTCAATGGCCACGGCGACGATCTGGACCATGGTCTCCAGGACAAGGATCTCTAACGAACTATAGGCTTGAGCGCGATGACTGGTGATACAGAGTGAACCCACGACACGCGTAAACATTTTCATGGGAATGAAGAGGAGGGTACCTGCGTTGGACTGATTGCCCCACGTGCCTGCGAGCAGTTCTTCACAGATCTGTGTATCGTTGCGGTCATGTCTATCCAACGGAACGAGGACGGTGCGTTTCTCTTTTTGCGCAACCTGCCACCAGGAGGGACGATCGGTTGGACTGGCGATGACTGGTTGCTCCGTCAACCCCTCGATGCGTTTCCCTTTGTCTATGGCGAAGATATCGTACAATTTTTTTGTATCCCGATCGTAAAGGGTGAGCAGCATGGAAGAGACATCAACGGTATTGAGAACGAAGCGATAGACCTCTTCAACAAGTTCAGAGAGTTGCAGAGAGGTGGGAAAGGACCTGCTGATCTTTTGCAAATGGGCGACATGGTCGCGCGTGCGCCTCTGGTGACGACGCAAACGATCATTTTGTAGATAGAGGCTGATGCGCTCAGCCTGCTGCTGAATAATGCGGCGTTGATAGACCTGAAAACCGGCCTCAGGTCCGACCTGATAGATGACTATAACTCCCGCTATTCGTGGCTGGGAGACAGGATAATCGGGTTGTTCCTGGAAATGCTCGGGTTCGTTTAAGGGAAGAGTAAGATACCAGGAAGGAACAACGGTCTCCTGAATCAGTGGAAGTTTTGCGCCAGCCCGCAGATTCTGATAGTTTTCGTGGCTGAGGGGATACCACTTGTTGTCCCGCCAGGTTACACCAATTAAATCATGCCCACGAGGATAGGTACTCCCCAGAGGGAAGAGCGCATTTGCACGGGTGTTGCTTATGACTTCATAACGTTCCTCTGCCGGATGTTGGGAGCTGGCTGGCTCGGATAACGATGCTGGTTTATCTACAAGCTTGATAGTATTGCGGCGAAGCGAAGGACGAACAGGAGAATTTCCGACTTCTGGCAGAAACTCATCAGCCTCTTGCCCACTCCGGCGCATATGCAAGCGAATAACCATCTGATTGATGTTTTCGTCATAGAGCGCCAGACAGGCCCCGTATGCTGGAACCAGTCTGAGGATGTCTTGCAAAAGTCCTTTGAGAAGCTTTAATGGATACTGTTCATCGCTGGTTGGTTTTGGATCTCCCCAAATGGCATTCGACATTCCTGGACTCTCCCTCGTGCTCACGCGGCAAACCTAGGGCCATATATCCGGCTCAGTGAATAGACGCGTTGCCTGGCCAATCTAATCGGACGAAATGTGAAGCCGGTAGCTGAATCACTATAGTGATACAAAAATAGATACGTTGCATGAACCTATACTGTAGAATATCATAGCCCTCTCTTGTATTCAACCCATTCAGCGGGCTTTTTCGAGGACTCTCCATGCTTTATTGATGTCTTCTTTGTAATAGCTCTGCTTTTTAGCAAATGGATTTGACAATCCATCAAAACCAGGGCTATTATGCTGAGTACAGTGAAAAGCTAGATAACTATCTCGCCTGACAGATTGAAGGAGAACTTTTATGGCCGAATCTACTGCTAATGGCACCGTATTTTATACACATCAACTACCCAACGGCCTCCAGATCGTTGGTCAGCCTATGCCAGATTTTGAGTCCGTAGCCGTCTCGTACTATGTACGCACAGGTTCACGCGATGAAGCAGATACTAGCATTGCTGGAGTTTCGCACTTCCTGGAGCATATGGTCTTCAAGGGAACAAAAACGCTCGATTGGCAAGAGATTACGCTTGAATTTAACAAAATCGGCGCTGAACTGAATGCTTTTACCTCACATGAAGCCACGGTCTTCTATGCTCGTGTACTCGGTGAGTACCTTGACCGCGCGGTCTCCCTGCTGAGCGATATGATGTATCCACGCCTTGAGGAGAGCGATTTCGAGACAGAAAAAGAAGTCATTATTAATGAGATCGCCCGCGCTGAAGATCAACCTTACAACAGAGTTATCAGACGCATGATGCAGACCTATTTCTCTGAACATCCACTTGGACATGATGTGTTAGGTTCGCGTCAGAGTATCGCGGATATGAAAATTGATCAGATGCGCAACTACTGGGAGCAGCGCTATGCAGCCAATAATCTGATCTTATCAGTTGCAGGCAACTTTGAATGGGACCACATCGTCCAGTTAGCTGAGGAACATTGCAAAAACTGGCGCACCGGCGATGCCAGTCGGCATGTTGAAGTCTATCAGCCTGAAAACCCCATCAGAGAAATCATTGTCGATCCAAAGCTAAAGCAACAGATTATGATCATCTCAATGCCAGCGGTCGATGTCCAGGACCCCGATTACTATGCGGCAGTTCTGGGAAGCAGCATTCTGGGCGATGGCGATGGCTCACGTCTCTTCTGGAACATCTATCAGAAGGGCCTGGCAGAATCGGCCAGCGCCTCTATCTGGGCCATGGAGGGCACCGGCCTTATGATAATGGAGGCCAACTCGACGCCCGAAGAAGCTCCTCGCGTGCTAAAGATGCTCCAGGCCGAGTTGGATAGTTTGCTTGAAGAGGGCGTTTACGAGGACGAACTCCGCCGGGCTAAAGATAAATTGATCAGCGGCATTGTTCTGAGCAGTGAGTCAACCTTTTCACGTATGCGCTCCCTGGCTACGGACTGGGTGACCGAGGGTCGTCTGGTGAGCGTCGATGAGGAGGTCGAACGTATCGAAAAGGTGACAACTGAGGATGTGATGCGTGCCTTGAAGCGCTTTCCCATGCGCGATAAACAGGTACTTGTCACGCTTGGACCTCTCAATGAAAGTGATTTGCTTGCCTCTTAACAGCCCCACCCCCTTTTTCTCAGTAGAAGTGAGGCTGGTTGGCGTGGCACA